>CAIKDP010000158.1 GCA_903826205.1 Akkermansiaceae bacterium | reverse complement strand
GCGGCTCATGACATGGTAGCTCGCCCCCTCCGCCGGACCCACCACAATCCGTTGGCGCGTCCCTTTCCAACCCCGTGCAAACACCCGGCCAAGGCACGCCCCCGTCGGTAATTCTATCCGTTCCAGCGGCGAGAGCCGCTTGGGTTGTACCACCGAATCCGCCTCCGCCGCTGCCGCCGCCGGATCGACCGCCGCTCCACCCCCCAGCCCCGCCCTTCCATCCCCAGCCTCACTATGAGTCACTGCATCCAATCCACCACCACCGCGTCGCTTTTTCATGCATGCAAACAAACCCATCATCTCGCAGCTGTCAACAACATAATGGTAGTCATTAAAATGATTCGCCACCCATATCCCTGTCGAACCCGACCTGCGCGAGAAAAGCTGGGTGAAATGCGAACGATTTCTCACCGTCTCAAAACAACGTCTCGATCAGCAATGGGGCCATCTTCCAGCGGCCGCCATGTCCAAAGTCGAGTCCGCCGTTAAAACCGCCCTCGGCATGTAGAACGAAGCTGCCAGAGCGCATTCCCGGTGCTCACTGCGGCCGGATATAGATCAAGAGAACCCCCGGCGCCGGCAGGGCCTGGGTGATTCTAACGGATGGCCCGGCGACAATTTCCTTGCGGACCGGTTCCAGGTTGTGCGCTTCATCCACCACGAAAAGCTCGATTTCGCTCGGGCCTGACCACGGCAGGTTTGCGATCTCGGTGGTCAGCTCGCTGGCGGGCGATTGGTAATTGCTGAGCAAGACCGCCAATTCGCGGGCGTCGGGGCGGAGGCCGGCGATGGCGTGAAGTTGGTCCGGCGAGCCGCCATCGACGCGCACCCGCAGCGGATGGTCGACCAAGGCCTTGAATGCCAGAAACGCGTAGTAGGGTTTTTTGGGCAGGCCGTAGGTGGTGAACATGCCGAAGAAGCTGGTGTCGCCGCTGTAGTAATTCATCATGTCCACCGGCGAGTCCTGCATCGCCATCAACATGCAGGCGTCGTAGGCGGTGGCAGACATGCTGCCGATACCGGCAAAGAAGCGGGTCATTTGTTCGCCGTCGCGGCTCCAGAGTGGGTCCATTTTACCACCCGGCAGGTAGTTCCACTCATTGAAATGCAACTCGGTTTTGGTGAAGCCGTAGGCATCGAGCACCCGGCGCAGGGCCTTGGCGACGGGCACCTCGCCGCTGGGCGTGAGCGCGTATTGATGCCAGGTGAAGAAGTCGAGCGGGGCCTGTTCCTGTTTGCAGGAGTCGAGGAAACCACGGACGAACTTGGGAAGCTCCAACTCGCCGTCCTTCATCAAGAGGGTGCCGGCGGCGGCCGGGCCGCCGATCTTGAGCGCGGGATAGCGCGCCTTGATCGCCTTGGAGACGGTGCTGTAAAGCCGGTAATAGTCGTCCTTCTTGCCAGTCCACATCATCTTGCCGATCTCAACTTCGTTCCAAATCTCAAAATACTCGAGGTTGAGTTTCGGGCCATTGGCCCAGCCTTCGTTGTAGTGGCGGATGATGCCGAGGCAGATCCTGGTCCATTGTTCGAAGTCCGGCGGTTGCTTCACGTAGTACCTGGCCTTGGACACTTCGCAACTCTCGCCCAAGCGGTAGACAATCTTCGAGCCGACATCCGTGATGGTTTGCAGATACTCATCGGTCGTCGCAAAGCGGTAGTTGGCCGGGACATCCGCATCCGCCTCGAACACCGGAAAAATCGTGTGGATGTCGACCACGTCGCCGCGCGGCCAGTTGGCGTCGTGGACACGGGTTACGGGGATGCCCAGCGCCCGGTGGTATTTCGATAGATCCACCGTGCCGCCCAGACACAAGGGTCCGCCATTCACGCCGTGCAGCGCCTTGATGGTGCCCGTCTTGTGGCCGGCATCCACGCGGATCACCTGCGGGGCGCCCGCCGCTTGATCCGGGGCCGCGTGCCGCGCCTCCCGTTGATAGAATTCCGTCGGCTCGGCCGACTCGGCCGTGACACCGGCCCAGCAAAGAGCGGTTAGCATGCAGAGTGTGAAAATCGGGCGGAGTCTCATCGGCTTGTTGTATGTTAGATTGGTGGCGTGGGGGGCGGCGCAGCTGCGCCAGCCAGAGTACCACCATCTCTTCACCTTGGATATTGGAAATTGGAAGTTGGACATCGGGCGTTGCCCAGGCTGGTATGGGGCGTTGGCCCGGGAAAAGGAATGGGCATGGCGGTTGGAAACCGCCGCCACGGCGGGCTATTTCGCCAGGCCGACGAGCGGCAACAGGACATAGAGGCCCGCCCAAATGACCAACCCGCCTAACACATCGAAGCAAATGCCGGCACGGATCATCTTGGTGATGGGCACCATGCCGGATCCGTAAACAATCGCATTCGGCGGGGTGGAGACCGGCAGCATGAAGCCCCAGCTGGCACCGAGAGTGGCACCGATGGCCGGAGGGATCGGGTCGACGCCGGCGGCCTGGGCGAGCGCGATCATGACGGGAACGACCATGTTGGCGGAGGCGGTGTTGGATGAGGTTTCGCTCACAAGAATGGCGATGAAGACCGCCCCCAGGGTGATGCCCCAAGTGGTTGAGGCGCCGCTCCAGGCGAGCAGGGTTTGGCCGATGGCATTGGCCAGCTTGGTCTCAAACATGAGGGTGCCCAGGGCGATGCCGCCGCCAAAGAGCAACAGGGTGCCCCCATCGATCCGGGTGGCCTGCTGCCACGTGAGGGTGAACTCGCGTCGTTTCCAGTGGGTCGGCAGCAGGAACAAAAGCAAGGCCCCGACGAGCGCCGCCACGCCCTCCGGCATCAGGGTGGCGTAGGACTTCTGGTACGGCGAGTTGATGAGCGCAAGGACCCCGGGAATGATCCAAAGCGTGACGGTGACCAGAAAGGCCATCACCGCATTCCTCTGGCCTGCCGTCCACTTGCCCAGCTTCGCCCGCTCCTGCGCGATGAATGCCTCGCTGCCGACCAAGCGGGCCAGTTCGGGCTTGTGCAAAAAATACATCAACCCAAACAGCAACAGCATGAGACAAAGACACAGCGGCAGCGCGAATGACATCCACTGGAAAAAGGCGATCCTCACGCCGAGCGTCTTTTCGATGAAGGCAATGCCGATCAGGTTGGGCGGGGTGCCCACCGGGGTGGCAATGCCGCCGGTGGAGGCCCCATAGGCGGCCATGAGCATGATGCCGGTCCCGAAGCGGAGTTTGAGCGGATTGACCGGCCGGTTGGCTTGTTTGGCCATGATGCCGGCCATGGCGTGGACGATGCCGAGCGCAATCGGGAACATCATCGCGGCGGCCGCCGTGTTGCTGATCCACATGGAAATGAACGCACAGATGAAACCGAAAGCCGCCAGGATGCGCCCCGTGCTGTTGCCCACCGCCTTCAGCGACATGATGCCGTAAGCAAAGCGCTTGTCCAGACCGTGCAGCGCCATGCCCTCGGCCAGGATGAAGCTGCCAAGAAACAGATAGATAATCGGATCCGAATACGGCGCAAATACATTCTTGGCGGTCTCAACCCCAAGGACCACGCACAGCACCGAGCTGGCCAGCGCCGTCATGCCCAACGGGATCGGCTCGCAAATCCACCAGACGACAGTCCAACCCAGGATGGCGGCCAGCAGGTGCGCCTTGGCGCTGAGCTGCGGCATATCCACCAGATAGAGCACCAGCCCGAGGATCGGCCCGAGGAACAAGCCGATGGTGTTGCGCCATTTTTCAAATTGCGCCTCCCCCTTGGACAGGGTTTCCATCACTTCATGGGCGGGGGATTCTGGCATGGCTGCGGGGGGCTGGGATTGAATCTGAAAACCGGAGTCTGAGTTATCTTTATAGGTTTGTGACATCGGTTAGATCAACCACGGATTTCCATGGGGAATGCGGCTACCTGCAGGCTGGGCCCGCGACATCCAGGCGCTGCACGCCGTGGCCCAGCGGAAAGGACGGCTCCCCCACCCCGCTGTGCCAGACGATTTGCTTGTCGCGCGACACTTCGAGAAACGCCACCTTGCCGCCGGCGTTGCAGATGAAGACATTTCCGTTAGGCAAGACCTGGATGCCGGCAAACCAGCGGATGCCCATTTCCGGAATCTCCGAACCTAACAACGACCACACGGTCGTGTCTGCGGCATCCACTTCCACCATCGACTGCTGGCCGCAGATCAAGGTGTTGCCGTTGCCCAGCCGCAGCGCCGAATACGGCGCGAAGGCGACCTTGATCTCGCGGGCCAAGGACCCGTCGGAGAGGTATTCGCGCACCGCGCGCGCGCCTTCCTCGGCCACCAGAAAATGCCCGTTGGGAAGATGCCGGGCGTTGCGGATGCAACTGTGACCCGGCTTGTTGCGCAACAGGATTTCCTTCACGACCTGCCCGGCGGGATTGACGACGAGCAACTTGCCCTGACTGGCGGCACCGACCAGGGTATTGCCATCCGCGAGCCGCTGACATGACCACACCTGGCCGGTGGTGGTGAATTGCCACACGACCCGTTTGTCCGGGCTGACTTCCATGACTCCGCTGGGGATGTCATCCGCCTTGGTGTCGTATTTCAGGTTGTAGCAAAACAAGACATTGCCATTGGCCAGGCGCCAGACGTCACGCGACATCTCCGCCGGAAACTCCCATGCCACCTTGCCGCCGCGGTCATACTCGATGATCTTGCCAGCCCCCTCCGCCGCATAGAGCAACGGCGGAAACGCGCCATCCACCGCCATGGCCCGCATCGCCCCAACCAACGCGACGATGAGCCCAAGAGCCATGCCACCAAACCCGAGCCTGTCGTATTGCCGCTGCATGGGATGACTCCATAGGCGACCTGCCCGCCCATGTAAATCCATTACTGATGGGTCCCGCCAGCCGGCCTGCATGATGTTAATCCCAACAGCTTTAACCACAGCAAACGCCACGAGCGCAAATGACCCGTTTCCTTGTGTTCTCTGTGGTTCATTCTAGCAGAAACGGTGGCCACCTAAGGAGAAACGACATTCCTGTCGTTTATTCGACTATGCGACGCCAAAGAGAAGACGAGGACAGGAATGTCCCCGCTCCTTATGGCGCGGGAAAGTGAAGACGAGGACAGGAATGTCCCCGCTCCTTAAGGTGCGGGAAAAAATCCGGTTGCGCTGGCGGGCGTCGCTGACGAGATTGCCGGCATGGCCGACATCTCAAACCGGGCGCGACAAACCGAGCTGCGGGCGGAACTCGAGCGGGCGCGCATCCTCCACCACGACATCCTCGGCCAGCGGGAAATCCGCCTCTATCCGCTAGATGAACGCGCGGCCGGCGACGAATTATCCCGCTTTGGCCGGGAGCTGTGGCAGATGCCCAACATGGATGGCTATTTCGACCGCGGCCACCTCGCCAACTTGCGCCTGTTCCAACACCAGGCCGAACACGGCTTCGCCACCCTGCCTAGCGGCGGCATCCTGGAAATCCTGTCGATTCCAAGCATGCCGGACGGGGTGATGGGGTTTCACATTCTAACCGTATATGACCCCAAGGACGCGGCCGACCAGGGCAAGGTCATCGGTTACACCATCTGGTCGTTGGAACGGGGCCACGCAGGCTTTGGCCATGCCGAAGCGGTGCGCATGGCCTTCGACATCTTTCCACCCTATCGCGAACATCGCTACCGCAAGGTGGCATTCACCAACCACGACATCTACAACATTTCCCGACGCATTCTCTACCGCTACCGGCCGCACCAGTTCCTGGTGGACGCCTGCAGCCAAATCAGCGAAACCCACACCGGCCGCGTCCTCAAACGCGCCATCTACTACCTGAAACGCGGCTATTATCCCCCCGACCAAAAACCCCTCGCCGATTCGTGCCTGGACCGCCTGACCCGCCACCAACCGGTCAGCCCGCGCACGCTGCGCCGATTGCTGCGCGTCAGCCAGACGCCATTTTGGATTTATCCCGTCGCCAGATACACCCGCTAAAATTTCCAGACAGACCGGTGCCCCCGTGTCGTTCCACATCCGCGGGAGTGACTTGCCCGCGCCTTTGCCCATCCCATGACACCTCACCTCAATTCCCTCGCGGCTGCATGCTCCATCGGCTTGAGCGGCCTCTCTGGCGCCGCGGCCCTCGATTTCTGGGGACCCAGCCCACTTGACACCAAGGCCACGGATGCGGCCATCACCGTCATCACCTCGAAAATCCTGGAAGGCTCGCAATTCGCCCATCAACAACTCAACGCGGAGCTGGCCGGCAAGTTTCTCGACCGCTATCTGGACACACTGGACGGCGGCCACATGCTTTTCCTCCAAAGCGATCTCGATGAATTCGCACGCTTCCGCCCGTCTCTGGCCGCAGTCACCCGCAACCAGGGCGACTCCAGCTTCGCCCACCTCGCCTTCAACCGTTTCCTCGAACGCCTCGACCAACGGGTCGCCTTCACCACTGGTTTGTTAGAGAACACCACGTTTGATTTCACGACCGACGAGAAATTCGCGTACTTCCGCAAGAACGCCTCCCGGCCCGCCGATCTGGCGGCCGCGCAAGCGCTCTGGCGGCAACAGTTGCGCTATGATTACCTGCAGGAAAAGCTCGCCGGAAAAATGGCCCCGCAAATCATCAAGACCCTCAGCCACCGGTCGGCCCGCAGCGCCCAGACCATGCACAAGCTCGATGCCAAGGCCGTGTTGGAAATCTATCTGGAAGCCCTCGCCCAGGTCTATGATCCGCACTCGGATTACATGGGCCCGGAACAACTCAAAAGCTTCGAAATCGCCATGAAACTTTCCCTCATCGGCATCGGCGCCACGCTGCAATCCCAGGACGGCTATTGCAAGATCAAGGAACTCGTGGTCGGCGGCCCGGCGGCCCGCAGTGGCCAACTCAAGGTGGGCGACCGCATCGTGGGCGTGGCCCAAAAGGCAGGCGACGAATTCACCGATCTGGTGGATCTGCCATTGCCCCAAACCGTCGAACTGATCCGCGGCAAAAAGGACAGCTCCGTTTTCCTCAGCATCATCCCCGCCGACGCCGCCGACGACAGCGCCCGCAAGACCCTCATCCTCGTGCGCAAGGAAATCAAACTCGAAGACCAACAGGCCAAGGCCCAAATCATCGAAATGCCCGCCGGCGACCATACCCAACGCATCGGCGTCATCGATCTGCCCGGCTTCTACGCCAGCGAGGACAATGGCACGGACACCCCAACATCCGCCACCGCCGATGTCACCCGCCTTCTAACAAAACTGACGCGGGAAAACGTCACCGGCATCATCCTCGACCTGCGCCGCAACGGCGGCGGCTCCCTCAAGGAAGCCATCGATCTAACCGGCCTGTTCATCCCGTCCGGCCCGGTGGTGCAGACGCGCACCCGCGAAGGCCGCTTGGAGGTGGGCATGGACCACGATGCCAAGGTTGCCTATGACGGCCCATTGGTGGTACTGACCAGCCGCTTCAGCGCCTCCGCCTCGGAGATTGTGGCCGGGGCTTTGCAGGATTACGGCCGGGCGGTCATTGTCGGCGACAGTTCCACCTTCGGCAAAGGCACCGTGCAAACCATCGTGCCGCTGGCCAAGGTCATGCAGGGGGAAGGCCTTATCCCGGACGCGGACCCCGGCGCCTTGAAAATCACCATCAGCAAATTCTATCGACCCAGCGGCAAGTCCACCCAACTCGAAGGCGTCAAGGCCGACGTGATCATTCCCTCGCTGACCGACCTTCCGGAAATCGGCGAGGCCGATCTCAACAACCCGCTGCCATGGGACACCGTCCCGGCCGCGGCCTTCACGGAATCCAACCGCGTGCAACCGGTGCTTGCCGCCCTGCGCACGCGCTCGGACCAGCGCCTCGCCAAAGACCCGGACTTTACCGGCCTGAAGAACGACATCGAACGCTTTCGCAAAGCGCGCGCGGACAAGTCCGTCACGCTCAACGAAGCGGCACGCCAGCAGGAAAAATCCGAGCTCAAGGCACGCGGCGAGGCATCCAAAAAAGCCCGCCTCGCCCGCGGCACGCCACCGTTGTTAGCCTATGCGGTCACGCTCAAGAATGTTGCCCAACCGGGTCTTGGCGATCCGGTGAAGCCGCAAGCACCGCGCCCCGACCCGGAGGCCAACCCGGAGACCGGGTCCACAGCCGCCCCCGCCGACGACCTCATCCTCCACGAGGCGCAGAATATCCTCCTCGACTACGCCAGTCTGCTCAAGGACCCGCCCGTGGTCCAGGACCCGTCTGCGGTCTCCCGGCGCTGAGCCCCCACGCAGGCCGGGCATTCGCCTGTGGAATGCAGGAGTTTCAGGCATCCTGACTCTGGATGATTGTGTCTATAGGACCAAGGTCCTATGTGAATAATCAGCGCAAAGTCGAGCTATGGGACCTAGGTCCTATAGGCAAAAGGTGGCAAACGCGATTTTCTCTCGTCTGCGGGATTAGAGCGCCGACTGGGCGGGGCTTTTTGTCCGCGCATGCGGGTCCAAAAAACCCAATTCCAGCCACCTCCGATCCATGTTTTTTTCATCACCCTCAATCTGGAATCCTGTATTGTGCAATCAAGGCGCGGCGCGTTCGAGCAGAGCAGGATGGCTAATGACATTGAGCCTGTTGCTGTCACTGTTACCGGCGGCGGCCCTGCCCCCGATCCGGCAGACGTTCCTGGTTCCTTTTCCGGAAACAGATCTCCAAACGTCGCTCAAGGCAATTGACATCTCCGGTACCCCGGTAGGCAACCAAATCAAGTCCACCATCTCAATTGTGGTGCCAACCGCCGGGACCCTCATCGTCTATGACCACTGGGAGGACGGCTATGAAGCGGATCCGGCCAAACCATCCCAATCCAGCACCCAAATCTGGGGCGACGGCAATCCGGCAAACGGGTATCCTGCCGGCTATCCAAACGATCTTCTGCCTGCCGGCGCGGTCATCAAGTTGCAGAACGCCGTCAACCTGCCGCGCAGCACCGCCACCCTCGCCTATGACGGGCGGGACCGGATCTGTGCCACCACCGCCATCGCCGTGACCCGCGCCGCCTGGGCCACCTCCCCGGGCACCGTGCTTTGCACCGCCTCGGAAGTGTATGATACCTACAAATTCGGCACCGCCTTCAAGATTCCGGTGGGGACCAACTCCGGCAGCACGCAACTTTTTGAGTATGCGTCCCTGCACATCATCGCCTCCCAGGACAACACGACGGTCACCGTCACGCCTGATCCGGCTGCCCCGGCAACGGTTGTGACCAAGATCCTCAATCTCGGCGATTCCATGCTCGTCAACGGCGGGGTCAAGGCCGGCGCGTTAGTGGCTGCGACCAAGCCGGTGCAGGTGCATGAAATTACCGGGGACATCGGCTCCACCTATGAAAGCCGCACCTTCGCCATCCGGCCGACCAGCCTGTGGGGGTCGAGTTATTACGCACCGGTGGGCACCACCCTGGCCTCGGAAACCCATAACATCTTCCTCTACAACCCGAATGCGGCAGCCATCACGGTGACCTATGAGACATCCAGCAGCACCGGGACTTTCAGCGTGCCCGCCTACAGTACCTATCAGTACGCAATGCCGATGAACTCCGGCGGACATTTCTATACCGCCGCTGGCGAGTTGTTCTATGCCGTGGGCACCAATGACAGCGGCGGCTCCACGACCTCCAACCAGACACATGACTGGGGCTACGCGCTGTTGCCCGAAAGCTACCTCACCACCGGCATCATCGTGCCGTGGGGGCCCGGCTCGGACACCACCGGAGCCAATACCAAGCCCGACCAAAATGGCAGCCCGGTGTGGGTCACGCCCACCGCCAACACCACGGTCTATGTCAACTATTCCGGCAACCTCGCCAACGGCGCCAACACTGCGCCTAACAACGCAAAATATGATGTCGCCTACACCGTGGCCAAATGGCAGTCGTTCCGGATTTACAACGCAACCACCAACGACATGACCGGTGCGCGCATTTTCACGACCGACGGCACCCGTCTGACCTCCGCCTGGGGCGAGGATCCCTCCAAGGCCGGTCCGGGCAGCCCTTATCTGGATCTTGGCACCACCATCGTGCCATTTCCCCAGCCGGCCATCGTCAAATCCGCCACCCTCGTGGTCGATAACAACAGCAACGGTCGCATCGACGTCGGCGACACGCTGGAATACACGGTGCGGGTTTCCAATGAAGGCGTGGTGGACCTTGACAATACCATCGTTCTCGACAACCTGCCGGCCAGCCTCATCTACGTACCTAACAGCACCCGGGTGAACGGGGTGACCGTGTCCGACAACCCGCTGCCAGCCACCCCCTTCCCGGTCGATGAAGCTGGCTACATGCTGGCTTCCATCCCGCCGGGGTCGTTCAGCACGGTGGTCTACCGCACCACCGTCAACACCGGCGCCACGACCATCCCCAACGTGGCGACCACCACCGCCGGCGGCGAAATTCTCACCGCAACCACAACCTCAACCGTGGTCGCAGGGGCCACGGCCCCCACGGTCATCTTCACCGACCCGGGCCTCACCAACACGGTCGCCACCTACGCGACCGGTGCCAATATCTATCTGAAAGTCACCGATGCGGCCGCCAACACGAGTGCCACCACGATCCAAACAATGAGCGTGCTGGTGAAGGACACCACCACCGGAGACGTGCAAACGGTCGACCTAACGGAAACCGGCATCAGCACGGGCATTTTCACCAGCGCGGCACTGCCCTCCTCCCCCACCGCCGGCGCCGGCGCGCAAGATGGCACCCTCTACGCCCTGGCCGGCGACCCACTGACGGTCAGTTACATCAACTCGGTGACCGGCCTCAGCGCCAACTCGACCGCCGCGGTCGCGGGGGCGTCTCCGACCAAGAAGCTTTATCTGCGGGATCTCACCGGCGGGACTCCGTCTCAGAGCAAGGGTTTGAACCGCGTCGTCCCCACCGGAAGCACCACACTAAGCACGGCGGCGATCACTGCGGGGGGAACAGGGACGGTAAATTTTGTCCAGAGTTGGACCAAAGCGGGTACTGCAACACCGGTGACGGTCACCAGTGTAAGTCCCACAGGCACCAACCGCCTGCTGCTTGTCGGCGTCGCCGTTGGCACTTCCGCAGTCACGGTTTCGAGCATCGTGGTGAACGGTGTGACCTACACGGCTGCACTCAACAAGGTCGGCTCGAGTGCCACCAATGAAGCCAGGATGGAACTGTGGAAAGTGCTCGACCCGCCAACCGGTCCCTACGATGTGAGCGTCAATTTTTCCGGAGCGCCTACCAATGGAGCCACGGTGGGGGTTGTGGCATTCTCAGGAGTCCATCAGACCACCCCTCTTGGAACTTTTGCCACAGCAACCGGGGAAGGGAATGCCTCCTTGTCCGTCACCTCGGTCAGCGGTGATCTCGTGTTCGACACCATCAGCTGGATTGAGACGGTCGTGCCCACCGTCGGTGCCAACCAGACCTCGCGATGGGGACTGGTCTCCGGCACCACGATGCGGGGTGATGGCAGCACCAAGCTCGCCACCAGCACATCGACCACGATGGCTTGGACGCGCAGCGGTGGCAAATGGGCCACCGGGGGCGTTGCCATCAAGCCGGCCCAGGCCGTGGGAACTCCGGTCACCTTCACCCAAACCCCCGCCATGGCCAAGGCGTTCACCATGCCGGCGGGCGGCAGCATCGGGCTTACCACCTATCTATCAGGAATCACGGGAACCATGCCGGCATCGCCGGCGGTGACCGCCACGCTCAAGAAGGGCACGACGTATGCCGGTGCCACCACTTTTGCCACGCTCAGCAGCCCGACCTACGCGGGAACGTCACCCACGGGCACGCTCACATGGAGCGGCACGCTCGCTTCAGCCACCACGGTGGCGGTCGGCGAATTTGTCTATCTGGACATTACCAACAACCAGAGCGGCGTGAGTTTCGCGGTCGATTATGACAGTTCCACCAAGCCCTCCGCGATCAGCCTGCCGGCGAGCACGGTCATCACGGTGGATTCCTTTGGCATTTATGACGCGCCCTATCCGGGCGGCAGCGAGATCACCGGCGTCAACAACCGGCAGAAGGCGTATTTCCGCGTTGTCGCCAGCGATCCGTTCGGCGCCTATGATGTGACCAGTCTCGATGTCACCATCACCGATCCGTCCAACGGAACCTCCACCACCAATCTAACAAGCTCAGTGGCGGGCGATGCCAGCAGCAAGACCTATGAGTATCCGTGGACCTCGGGCCCGGCCCTTGGCGGCTATTCGATCACGGTGAAAGCCAACGAAGGCACCGAGGGGACGGTGTATGCCACGGCCACCAAGCCGCTGCAAGTCAACCAGTTCGACCTTGGCACGCCGAGCACCACCACCTTCACGGACGCATCCGGCAATCCGGTCACGAGTTACACCACCAGCGGCCCGGCTTACGTGCAGGTGATTGATGGCGACAAAAACACCGATCCGTTGACCATCCAGACCCTCACGGTCGTGATCACTGCCATGGTCACCGGCGGTACTCAAGACCTTGAAACCGTCACTCTAACGGAAACCGGGGCGAACACCGGAATTTTCCGCAGCGGCGCGATCACGGTCAACACCAACACGGTGACCCAAGGCAACAACGCGCTCAACATCGTCGCCGGCTCAACCCTGCTGGCTTCTTATGTCGATGCGCTGGACGCCACGGACACGTCGTCGGCCAACGCGGTCATTGCCACGTCCAACACCACCAGCGTGAGCCTCTACAAGTCGCTGGTCAGCCCTGCGTCCGGTCGCACCTTGGTCGGCGGCAGCGTCGTTTACAACATCCAGGTGGCCAACACCGGCACCGGTTCGCTGGCCACGGTTGCGCTGTCCGACACCTTTGACAGCACCAGATTGCAATATGTCAGCGCCACCACGGCGCCAAGTTCGACCGGCACGGGCACCTTGAGCTGGACCAATGTCGGACCGCT
>CAIKDP010000157.1 GCA_903826205.1 Akkermansiaceae bacterium | reverse complement strand
CCAGCGTTCGCTGTCTCAGCAATGATTGAAGGTGATCGTGTTGATCCGGAGTTAGCGCAAGGGCTTCTGTTATGCGTGCCATGGGCGCAGTATAGCACATGGCATTCCAAATGCACACATATTTAATGGACGATGCACTAGCGCGGGGGTCATCATCACTCCCATCGCCATGATTTCTTTGAGATCGGTGACCTTGCTGATGTCGGCGGCTATGCCGAGTTCCGATACCGCTTGTTCGGTGACTTGCGCGAGGGTTTTGCATTTGTGGCAACCCGTGCCTAGAACTTGGATCTTCATCAATTTATTTTGTTTCGGATTTTGAATTGGGGATTTCCTATCAGGCACAGCACGCGACCGGCAGGGTTTGGACCTTTTCCCCGGCATCAACCCGGTTGATGCACTCGGCAAAGGTGAGCACACAGGGACAACTAAGCCGATAGAAAATCTGCTGACCGCGTCGCTCATCGGCGATCAGCCCGGCATGTCTGAGTACCGTCAGGTGGCGGGAGGTGGTCGATGCAGCGCATCCCGCCGCCGCCGCCAATTCGCACGCACACACCTCACCTTCACCCAAGGCATGGACAATTGCCATCCGACCGGGATGGCCAAGCGCCTTGAATACCTCGGCCTGGCGCTTGAGTGCCGTCTTCGTCGGCTTCGACCCCAAACCCGTTTTTCCGCTCGCATTGCGCTGCATGCCACCAATATTCGCATTTTCGCGAATTGCACAAGTCTAATCTTGCCCATATTTGCCACTGGTGGCGCTTGCCCTTGAAGAACCTGGCCTTGCCAACTCGGCTTGCCGCCCGGCGAGAAGCAGATGGGAGCGGATCTCTATCTGCCGAGTCCCTTTGCACGAGGGTGCAAGGTCACCCTGGACCGGTTGCCGTTTTATTACTCTATCAACTACCGGAAATATGACCCTGGAACCAACGTCAAAAGCTTTACCATGTGTGAAATGACCGAAGTGTTGACCCACCCCGGCCACGTGGAGTGCGTCACCTGCGGTCATGAATGGTAGGACGCAGCCCCTGCGGATGAATCCGCCACGACTCGGGTCGTCAAGGATGCCTATGGCAATGTGCTCGCGGATGGCGACATCGTGGCCATGATCACGGATCTGAAACTCAAAGGGACATCCGATGTGCTCAAAGTGGGAACGAAGTCAAAACCCATCCGCCTGGTGGACGGAGATCACGAGATCTCCTGCAAGATGGATGGGATTGCCATCGGTCTTAAAGCCTGCTTCGTGAAGAAGTTGGTGGGATAGATCGACGCTAATACCGCCCACCGCCCGGTGGTGTGCGGCCCTCGCCGAAGTATTTTTCGCTCCGATAGCGCAGCCACACGCGCAACACCTGCGGCACTTTCTCACGTTCCGCCTCATTGAGCGATTCGTAGAGCGCCAGTGCTTTCTCCCGCTCGCCACGGCAGGCACGGTTGTTGTGCGCGTCCCAATATGACCGGGCCACGCGGATGCGACGGCAGGTTTCCTTGATCAAAGCGGTGCCGGCGAGCGGTTTGTCGGTGTCCTTGTTCTTCATGGGCTTGGCGCTGGCGTCCGGACGAGTGACGAATGTGACGATTCCAGCCCATCAATGATAGCCGTTTCGGCGTGCCGAGATTTCGTGAATCAACACTGCGACCGCATCAGCTTCGCCTGCCGGCAATGTTCCGAGATTCTTGAAGTTTTCCTGCTGCTGGTTTTGTAGTAGCTTATCGTGCAGCTCATTGCGAAGTGCAGTCAAAGGAGGCGGTTGCTTGGAGATCACCCCGATAACGCAGGCAATCGTCAGGTATGCTGGGGTGTTCCCGGTTTTCAAGACTTCTCGCCATCTCGGATCCCTGCTGCGCAACGCCTCAAGAACATCGTTGAACGGCACGACCTCCACCCCTTTCAAACCGGTAAGCCACCGTTCACGATGCTTTGCCACCTCCTGCGGATTGGGATTCTCAAATGCTGCGTCCTTCTGGCGGGGACGGTTTGGCATCTCCGGCACGATGAGATCGGCGGATTGAAACGCGAGCACCCGGACATTCGCCTTCTTCGCCTCTGTCAGGAAGGTATCGGTTTGTCGGTTCAATAGTCGAATATCATCGGCGTTCTTTGGCGTTTCAGAAGGGATGGCTATCAGCGCCATGCGGGTGGCGGGTAGCTTCTCATGGGCTTTGAAAAAACCGTCCAGCGGAGTGGATACGAACAGTTCGTGATCCGGGAGACATGTGATCTTCACGGATGCCAAGTCAGCCATTCGCAGGAGAAGCGATGGGTCGAAGTTTCCGTTAGGTGCGTACCAAGGGACGATAAGTCCAATCGGAACCCGATGGGTCTTGGCATAGGCCTGGTCGATTTCGCTCAGGTCAGCAAGTGCCACTTTGATGTGACTGCCGTCCGTGCGTTGCAGGGTGATGGTGCCACCATCCAGCGATACGAACCGGCCCGTCATCTTCGTGCCTCGGATGGAGGTCCAAACGTGGTTATCAGGTGTTTGGGTTTGGGGTTGGGCGGCATCACCTGCCTTTGAGGGCTCGGCTGCTCTGAGATCGGGCGCAGGGCACGCCAATAGGCACGCCATTGCCGCAACTAAAAATCGTGAGCCAACCGTTGAACATGCTAACGGACGGCTGATTGTGTTAGAGATACGATGCAATATTCTCATGTAGCCTACCAGTTGCCGTTGTCCTTGGGCGCGTGGCCCATGTCATCCGCATGCGAACACGTTGCCACGAGTACACCGGTGGGAGGGATGGTTTCAGAAATTGTGAAGGTGCCTCCAGCCGGGCAGGTCGTGTTGAAGGTTTCCATCTGAAGGTTCACGATCACTGCCTTCAAGTTCAGGGGAGCGCCGGGTTCCAGGTTGTTCATCTTTTGGTAGGAGCGGACGGCTTGTTGGATGTTTCTCTGCGTGAGGATGCAGGCCGCGCGGTCGGAACCTTGTTTCCACGCTCGCGCCCCGATGAAGAGAATCGGGATCACCGAGAGGTAGGAAACCAGGCTGACATAACCGAGAATGGTGCCTGCGATGGCCAGGCCGCGGCCGGTGAGATGACCGGCGGAGGCTTTGATCTGCGATAGAGCGATGTGACCGCAGATAACGGCGGCTGGCGCGATGCAGGTGAGCCCGGTCACCAGGCTGGCGATGGCGAGACCGGATGTTTTTTGCTTTGGCAAGGAAGGCGTCAGACAGGCTTCGTAGGGGTTCATGGATGTTTCAAGGTGCTTTGGTTGATGGAAGAATACCTAACCTGCCGCCGCTGTTCCAACAAGATAAAACCAAAGCCCTCCACCCTGGCATCCGGGATGTGAGTGACGCTGATGCGGCTTGGCGCTCGCAAGCGCGGCATCGCGGCGTTGCGCTCAGCATACCGCTCCTTCAGGTTGCGAAGCTGCTCAAAGGGCCTATGGAACTATCTCAACAGGGCGAGGATCCTGATGCATCGTTGGAGCATGCCAGGATGGGACTGCAACTTGCCGAGCGAACGCGACAGGCCGCCAGCTTGTTGGATATTCTGGTGAGTGTGACAATGGAAGCGGTGGTGTTGAAGAACCTTGCCCCCGCGACGGCGATCGCTCCCGATGGCGTCACTGCCGCCCAGCGTCTTGCGGACGGGCTGACCACGAGGGAAGAAATCAAAGACCTCGTCTCACGGTCATCGCAAGTCGCCACTCTATCCGAACAAGATGCGTACCACTATCTCGACATCTGGCACAGCGAAGGCGAATTGAATGCCTTGCGCTGGCTCAAGAAACAAGAGGCAAAGCCTGCAAAGAAGTAGCCCCAACATTATTGGGAGGATTTCACAATCCATGTCCAAGGCACTGACCAGTCTGGACTCTGGAATGCGCTCCAAACACCCCGTGCTAAAGTTCCGTGCAATAGCCATGCAATAGATTGTGTTAAAACACGCATTTCCCTGCATTTGGACGGCAGTCGAGATCGGCAAATCCGGGCACAAAAAAGCCCCGCAAACCATTGATTTGCAGGGATTTAAGAGTGGTACACCCGAAGGGACTCGAACCCCTAACCTTCTGATTCGTAGTGAGTCGTAATTCCCTCATAATAAGCATGTTACAGCTTTTATTTGCCGTAATTGGCCGCTGTTGGCCATCAGTATTATGCACCATTTTGGCCAACTGGAACCACGGTGGCTAACTGGTTGTCACCACTTGTCACCACCCGTTATGTTAGGCAGGGGTTGACATGGCCAACACCGGCATGGACACGCCAACTGATTCGCCGCGCACCGCTCTAACCACCGACTGTTACTCACCGAAAAAGACGCCTGCATCTATGCATCAACCATGGTCTTCTTCTGCTCCGGGGTGTAGCGCATGCGACCACTGTCACCGGTCACTTCAAAATGCACCATCTGTGATCACTTCAAAGTGCACCACTTCGGATGGGGATTTGTTTGATGGGTATTGGGAGGGGTGGCAAGGTGAAAGTGGCGTTTGACCGTTGATTTCTTGGAGGCGTGGACAGAGCGCCCGGCGAGAATGGGCCTGCCCAAGCTCGTCGGAGCCGGGCGCGGCCGGATTGGCTTCAGACGCCGTGGTCAT
>CAIKDP010000156.1 GCA_903826205.1 Akkermansiaceae bacterium | reverse complement strand
TCTCCGCGATGGCGCAGAGGCGCGGGAACGATTGTTGCACCACACGCTGGATCGACGGCGTGTTCTCCCCCCACATGTTGCCTTGGAGGCCGAGCACATGCGCCTCCTGCCCGGGCGGCATGTCGGCTGGCACCGGTTCGAAGGCATAGGTCTGCTCGAGGCGGGTGGCGTTGTCCAGATAGAGATCCGGATGCAGGGCGACGATCACGTCGTGATTCTGTCCGGCGGCACCGAGGACCGCCCGCGCGCCCCGCCATGCCATGGCCAGCGCGCGGCTGTCGGCCTGCAAGCCGCCTTCCATGATTTCATCCCAACCGATCATGCGCCGCCCCTTGGATGTTAGATAATGGTCGATGCGCCGGACGAACTCCCCCTGCAAGCGGGCGATGTCCGCTTGAAACGGCACGCCGGTCGCGGCATTTGGCGGCAGCCGGAAGGGTGTCACGTCAGCAGGCAGCGCGGTCTGGGCCAGCTTGTCCATCAGCGGCTTGCATTGCGGGCAGGCACGCCAGCGGGCCGGGGTCACCTCGTCGGCGCCGATATGAATATAGGGCGATGGGAAAAGCGCCAGCACCTCGTCGAGCACGGCGCAGGCGAACTCAAAGGTATGTTCTTGCGCAACACAGAGCGAGGAGGATGGCGTGCCACCGCACGCCAACTCGGGATACGCGGTGGTGGCTGCTCCGCTGTGACCGGGCATCTCAATCTCCGGGACCAAAGTCACATAGCGGCTTGCCGCGTAGGCCACGAGTTCCCTAATGTCATCCTGCCGGTAAAACCAGTTGTCGCCTTTCTTGCCGCTGCAATTTGCCAGCCGCGCGCCGATTTCCGTTAGCTTGGGATACTTTTTGATTTCAACCCGCCAGCCCTGGTCGTCTGTCAGGTGGAGTTGCATCACGTTGAGTTTCTGCATGGCCAGCAGGTCGATCATGTCCTTGATTTCCTCCTTGGTCCGGAAGTGGCGGGCTGGATCGAGCAGATAGCCGCGCCACTGGAAGCGCGGCTGATCCTCGATGGCGACACAGGGCACCGTCCAAGTGATGTTGGCGACCGGCTGTCCGCTCTCGATTTGGATGGGGAGCAACTGCCGCAGGGTCTGTACGCCATAGAACACGCCGGCCGGTCTGGCGGCCGTTAGGGTCAGCGCCACCGGCGTGCAGATGAGCGAGTAACCCTCCTGTCCGAGGTCGCTGCGGGTCTTGTCCAGTGCCAACACGATGCCGCGCAAGGCCGTGGCCGGAGACGGGCGAACGGCCAGCTTCATGCCCGTGGCCGGCGCCAGCATGTCTGATAGATAGCGGCCCACATCCGTCAATTCGGGTGAGCTGACGAAAATCTCCGTATCCGGCGTCAGGGTGAACGTGCCTGCGGCCGGGCGGATCACGCGGGGCAGGGGAATGACCTGGATGGAGGATGGCGCGGCGGCATCGCCGGTGGCCGCCACCAGCAGCATGGCCATGGCGGCGGGGAGCCATGCGTATCGATGGGTGCGGTGTGCCCCGGGTGCGGGTCTATCAAACGGTCCGTGGTTGGGTGGTGTCATGGTCTTTGTGTGTGTTGTGTTGGCAAAAGGTCTTTTCACTCAGGGTCAGGCGTTCCTGTTTGCACCAGGATGACGCATTTCTTTGAGCTCTCTGCGTTCTTTGTGGTTCATCTGCCTTCTGTTTTGTCGTTGTGCGGAAGAAACATTCCTATGCCATAGTGTCACCCCCGACATTCTACTCTACAGGCAGCGAGCTTCTTTCCATCCATTTCGCCGGCACCACAGTAGCTGCGGCTTCCAGCCGCAGGAGAAGAGCCAGCACCCAAGGAACGGGACTTGCCAAGTCCCGTCTGAGCCGTTGGCCCGGATATCCAAGCCGGCCACCGCGAAAATGTACCAAATCCTTTTTCGCCGAGATCAGGAACTGTGAAATGGAACCTATTTCCAATCCGTGGTATGAAAGACGCCTGCATGGCCATTTCAACTGCAGATTTCAGGTTGATTTGTGCGCCCTCAGTGCCCGCGTCCCGCCTCGGGCTCCAGATAGACCGCGATCCCGGCAAGTGCCGGACAGGCTGCGGCGCGGGTGATGCGCAAGCGGATTTTGTCGCTGGTGAGCGGTTGGCCGCGCCACAGGCGGCGGGCGCCGATGCCGCTGCCCCTGGCAAACTCCTGCCACGCGCCGCCCTGCCATGCGTCGAGCGCCCAGTCGTCCACCCGCTGCCCTAACTGAATGGCCTCGCGCAGGCTGATGACATTGAAGGTGGTCGGTTTGCCGAAGTCCAGGGTGAGGTCCGGCGTGGTGATGGCATCATCGGTCGCCCAGTATTTGTTGGATTGTGTGCCGTTGCTGGCATTGGCGGCGGCATAGTCGTCGTGGTTGCCGCGCACGTTGCTGGCGGTGGCTTTGGAATGGTCGAGCGTGGCCCACCACGGATCGCCGGCGGCACCATCCTCATTGCCCACCCAGCGCAGGTCCGGGCCGGCATCGCTGAAGATGCAGGCATCCGGCTGCAGTTCCCTGACAATCTTCCAGGTGTTAGTCCGATCTGATCGGCTGGTCGCCCATGAGTTGCGCCAGCAGGGGTTCGGCGGCCTGCACCCAGGCCTCGGTGCCTAACGGGCTGGGGTGCAGCAAGTCCCACATGACGTCGGTGTTGATGCGGCCGTCAGGACGCAGGAAGACGTGATTGACATCGAGCCAGAACACGTGCTTGCCGTCGGCCAGTTGTGCCGTGAGTTCGCCGGCGCGACGGCATGTCTCGATGCAGGTGGCGGAAGAATTGAAGGCCGGCGGGCTAACCGCTTTTTCCGCGTCGCCGCCGCGCGGGAAAATCCGTAGCACCAGGATTTTGGTGGTGGGATGACGCTTGCGGATCTCGGCGACGATTGCCTTGGTGCCGGCGAAGATCTGCTCCGGTGTATGGACGGTTTTGAAATGCCGGTCGTCGGCGTTGTTGGTGCCGATGAGCAACATGACGACTTTAGGGGATTGGGCGAACTCGAGCTCGCCGTTCTGGAGGTTCCACAAGATCTCCTCGGTGCGCTGGCCATTCATGCCGAGATTGAGCGCATGGCGCGGCGCAAAGTGGCGGTCCCAGACGGCCCGGTTCGGCTTGTACTTGCCGTCGAGTTCGCCGATTTCATGGGTGATCGAGTCGCCGATGAGGACGAGGTCGAAGTTGCCATTCTTGATGGCGGCCACCTTTTGCTCATGGCGCGGGTTGCCGTTGCGGGTGGGAAAGTCGGCATCGCCCGGTTGTGGTTCGGCGGCGGCCAGCGCCACGAGTGATAGAATGAGTGTGAGGGTGGTCTTCATGGATTAATTCGCGAAACGCGGGCGACTCTTGCTGACGCTCAAGGTGGTCGGCTCGCTCGTGATCTTCAATCCGGGGATGGTGATGAGCCCCGTGGCATCGGCCTTGCCTTCGCCAGTGGAAGTGCCATAGGTCCAGTGGAAGCTGGCACCGGGCGTGAGCGGCCCGTTTTGGATCCGGCGCAGGGACACATCCGCAGTGGATTCCCCGGGGATTTTGAAGGTCGTTTGCAAACCGGCCGGACTCGCCAGGAACAGCGACATGGCAAGCCGGTCGTTGGTATCACTGAGGCATTTCCAACGAAAGAACGCGTTGACCTGTCCCGCGGCGGTGCTCTTCAAGTCGTCGGGCCACGGCAGGTTGTCGTTGCTGGTGGCATGGCTGAATACCGGATAGGCCTCGTTCTTTCTGACATTCAGCCAGTCGAATGAATTGACCAGATCATTGGACGTTTCTATCAGCAGGTGGTTGTGGGCATGGCCGAACGGCCCCCAATTGAGGAAAAGCGCATATCGCCGGTCATTCATGGCTTTCACAAACCGCTCGTGGCCGCTGGACCAGTCGTCATTTTGTGCCGACTCGTCGATGACAATAGGCGGATCGGGAATCCTGGCGGCTGCCGGCAGCTCTTGGGGTGGAAAATACATCCGGTTGGATACGTGTTCGATTCCAGCGGGAATGCTGGCTTTGATCGCGGCGAACACATCGCCATTGCGCATTCCGATGCCGAGCGTGCCACTGCCACCCATCGAAATTCCCGTTAGATACACGCGGTTCGCATCGATCCCGTATTGCTGGATCACCCACTTGACGGTGTCCATCACGCGCCGTTCCACGGGCATCGGGTCGCCGCCGGAATTCTTCTTGGTTAGATTGGCATTATTCAGGTGCATGCCGCCCCACCACCAATCGTTGTGGTTGCGGCGGCAGTCGAGATAAAGCGCGTAGAAATCATCCGGTGACCGGTAGATGTCATGGTTGCCGACGTCGCGGGTGCATTTCACACACTCGATGACATCATGGCCCGCCGAGTGCAAAACCACATAGAGCGGCGCATTCTTGCGATCCTGTTTGGGATGGACCAGAACGAACGTATCCTGCTGCGGCGCCTGGTATCCCCATTCCGGTTTCACTCCGTGCTGAAAAACCTCATAGGTCCGGCCGTTGATCGTCAGGTCCTCGAGCGGCTTGCCGTCGCGCGTCGCGTCCTTGAGCGGAGTCCAGCCCTTCTCTTCGGCGAGTAGTGGAATGGAGGCTGCCAATACGATGGCGGTCAAGGCGGTTTTTCTTTTACTCCAAAGATGTGGGATCATGGTGTTCATTCCAATTTGGGGACCTCTGAGGTCGGTCTGATTCACTAGGGCAGCGTGATCACCTGGACCGCCAATCCTGCCAGCTCACTTTTGTCAGAGTCCAGCTGCCGCGCTGCCGGCGGATTGAAGCCGGTGGTCTGATCGACCGTCTCCTGCATTCCCCCGGCGGAGCCGGCAATGCTTATGGCGGCCGGTTGGTTGTGGGTGTTATCGGACGGATCCCGCAACTCGGTGCCTTGTGTGTAGTCCCACACGGCGTGGTTGGGGTCGGCCGGGTAGCTCACCGGTTGCGGTGTCTTGAACATCCACTGCGGAATGGTGCTGAAGTTGAGCATGACAGAATGCCCCTTGGTTGCCTCCAGGAAGTCGATGGTGAATGGGTCGATCAACGAAAAATCCCAGGAAGTTTTGCCGTTCTCCGGCGGCTCGAGTTCCGCCACGGCCAGCTTGGGATAGGGCAGCCAGGGCACATAGCGCACGTGCTGCGCATGGAGGTCTTTGAGTGCCTGCCAGACTTTGTCGTGCAGCGGCGAACTGCGCGACATCAGCGGCGTGACGACCGCCTGCAGCGAGGCGTTACTGCGGTTGACCCGCCGCACGTTGTGCCACTGGATCTCAACATCCTGCTGCGCGGCGGCGACTCCGGCCAGCATTGCCGCACACGGGATGGCGATTGAAAACAGGCGCATCAGGCCCGGTGTCAGGGACAAATTGGGATGACTCATGGGGTATCTATCAGGTTTCATGGACCTCATGGTGCAGGGTGGGTGCCCGCTCCGGCCGCAGGCGGTTCCTTCTCGCTGAAGAGATGACCGCCCCGCGCGCGGGCGACGACGGCTAACAGGGCATAATAGTTGTCGACCAGGAAGCCTTCATAACCCATCGGCGTTCCATCCCACTTCCGCCAATCGTTGGTCATGCCATTGGCGCCTTGGCCTTCAAATCCGCACTGGTCGAATCCCCCAAGCATCGGCAGCAGGATCTGATCCGCCGCTTCGCGCCGGCCGAGATCGTACAAGGCGGCCAGCGTGAAATAGGCGAAGCAGGCGGTGGCACCACCGTTTTCGTAGATCTGGAAGCCATCGGCATTGTCTTCGCGCCGACCGCCGCCCCAGCGCCGAACCTTGTGGGCATAGTCCTTGCGGGCGATGGAGACCAGATTGCCAGGCAGGCCCATATCGAACCGGGTGTAGCCGACCTCTTTGATCTTGTTCAAGAGCCGATCGGCAATGGCGGCGGCACGCTCGGGCGCCACCAAGCCATAATCGATGGCGATGCCATTCACGAAGAGGAACCAGTAGTCGTGAAGCTGGCCATCGGCACTTCTCCAACCGCCGAGGATGCCGGTGTCCGGGTTATAGAAGGCGGGAAAATAGGCGGCTTTGAGCTTGTCGGCGGCGGCACGGTAACGTGCGGCGCCGGCGTTGTCATCGAGGCTTGCGGCCATCCGCGCCATGCTGTGCAAGGCCCGGTAGGCGAGCGCATTGGCGTAGGCGTCCTCATGGCCGAAGCCGATGGCGTCCCACCAGTTAGATGGCCGCACCTTGGGTTCGCCTTCGTTCCAGGAACCGGAATTGCCGGTGGCCGGGCTGTATTCGATCAGGCCGTTGCCGTTGATGTCAGTTGCCAACATCCGCTCAGCCCAGGCCTTGATGCCGGCATAATGAGCGCGCAGCCAGGCGGCATTCGTGTCGCCTGCCGCGCAGATACCCGCCGCGATCACCAGCGATGGAAAGGTGTCGGCTGATTCCACCGGATAGGCGCTGCCGGATTCGCTTCCGCTTCCGGGCATGCCGTAGGTTTTCTTCCCGGCGAGCATGGCGTCCATGGTCTGACGCATGAGGTCGAGGGCGGTGAGGCCATCCGCCAGCGGCGGGGTGTGGGTGGCAATATCGGCGTACTTGTAATAGCAAAGCCCACAGGGCGTGCTGGCGACGTTGTTAGCCAGCACGCGAAGCTCGGGATTGAGTTGCAGGATGTTGAGCCAGTTGCGACGGAACGCGTCAAACCTGCGGTCGGCCCCGATCTCCGGCAGCTCGGGATGGATCGCGGTGACGGTTAGATCGAAGGCGATCCTGGGAGTGGCTTGGGTGGCGGACGGAAAGGTGATCCGGATGAAATTCTTGCTGCCGGTGAGGTATTCGAGGGTGGCATCCTTGGCTGCCGGTGTGGTGATGCGCAGGGATCCGCGTCCGGGGAAATGCAGGACTGCAGGCAGTGCGATCCGGCCATCCGCGTTGAACAGGCCGAGCAAGGACGCATGGCAGATGCGGGCGTCAATGATCAGTGGCAGCGGTTCGGGAGCGCTCGCGGCACTCCATTGGGAGATCAACCGCAGCCCGCGTCCGTCCGACTCAATGGTCCATGACGGAGGCGTGCCAGCAGGCTCGCCGCGGTGATGGTAGGCGACGCTCACGCCCCCGGAGATGGGGGTGGCCGAGGTGGTGAAGTTATCTAACAGATTACCCGCGTCCGGCATGTTGCGGGAGCCGGCGGCCGGATCCCCGAAGGCGGCCGGGTCGGGCTTGCCGATGACATTGGGGCCGCGCTTGCCGAGCCCCAGACCATCGAGATCCAATGCTTCGAGCCCCGGATGATTCGGTGACATCCGCACATCAAGGCTGGGGGAGATGACCCGTAATGGGTCGTCATCGGCATGCACCGCCGATGAAGCCAGGGCGCAAAGGGCTGCTATCGTTAGGAACGGCGCGTGGCGAACCGATGAGTGGGCGGTGGGAATTTTTCTCCGGGAATGCGCTGGGAATTCCACCGGGCGCATTCCTGAGGCTGATGAGGTGACGTGGATGGATGGGGAGGGGTGGGACATGGCGGATTTTGTATTACTCCAAAAATGGGGTGATGTTGTCATCGATCCATTACGGTTTCCCGCGTTCAAGCACCAGCACCCAGTCCTGAGGCGAAGGCAGTGCCGGCGCCTTGTATGTGCCGCCACTGGCAACTGCGCCTATGGCGTGTCGCATGCCGTTGCATGGATTGAAGTAGAAGGCGTGATAGGGCACGTTGGGCTCGAGACCCTTCACTTGCGGGCTATTCCAATCGTATATATCGCGTTTGGGCTGGTAGATGAACCGCACTTCGCCGGGGATGCCTGCCGCAAAGGAACCCGCTTCGGCCCATTCCGGATGCGGCTCAAATCGCCACCATGGATACTTCTCAAGCAGTTTCTTGCCCAGTCCCTGTTGCGTCGAACCCAAGAAGTTCATCCCCTCCGCCCACGTTGTCCAGTCCCAGACAGGGAATGTTCCGGGATCGGTCGCTGTGCCCGCGTTCCAGACGCCCGACGCGCCGTAGGTGTGGCCCGCCGCGCCGTTGAGCATGCATCCCCAAAACAGGTAACGCTGAGCATCCCCGACGGCGGTTTGGCCTTCATAGCTGCACTCGCCTATCAGAACGGGCATGCCCGGGGTGCTCGAACAGGTGCCCCTCAATTTTGCAACGGCTGCGCCCGCGGTGCCATCGCCATGTGGAGTTTGCAGCATGTCGAAGCTGAGCACGCTTGGGTCGGTGACTGCCTGCCGGCCGGTCTTGCCACCGGGAGGGTGCATCGTCGCGGGATGGTGATATGGGTCGGTATCGCGGACATACCTTGCCAATTCGGTCCATTGCGGGCCGGCAGCCTCGCCGCCGATCATCCAGACCACAGGATAGGCACCATACCGCGCAATGAGGTTACGCCAATGCCGCTTGAAACCCGCTTCGCCGATCAAGTGCATATACTCGAAATTTTGATTGGGCCATCCGGTCCCGTCGAAGTCCTTCACGGCCTCCTTATACGAATGCCATCCGCCGACGATTGCCGGGACCATGCCTGCTTCCACGAGGTGTTGAATGCGCCGATCAGCGAAAGTGAAGTAGCCAGGATTGATCACGCTGAAATCCTTGGTTGCGTAAGGCATCCCGCCTTCGTTCTCCCAGCGTGTGTCGAACGCCCCCTCATCGGGATATGGCCCGCACACGATCTGAATGACGCTGAAGCCCTTGGCCTTGCGGTCGGCCGCCAGCTGCTGGAAGCCTTCCCATGTCATCCGCTGGCACAGGTTTTTCCACCAGGTGTCGCCTAACCAGAAGAACGGTGTGCCGTCGGCATGCTCGAAGTGCCGCTGGTCTTTGGCGACGCGAATCGGGCCGTGGCCATAGAGCGGGTTGTCGCCGTGGTAGGGAACGATTTCAATCTTGCCATTGACGCCGTGCAGTGTCGCATTCCCGGTATCGGAGCACTCGGTGCGATAGGCGTGCGTGCCGACCGCCCCCGAGGCATAGCGGAATCGCCATAGATTGCCGCCCGCCCAAAATGCCGGGACCTTGAACTGCCGGCCATCCGGCGCGGTCACCAGCGCATCGAGCGTCACCTCCAGAAAAGCGTTCGGATAGGACACCGAGGATGTTAGAGTAACTTCGGCGACACAGTTCGCTTGTGCGGTGAGGGCTTGTCCCGCATCAGCGGCTGTAGCTGGAGTCGGGCCAGGCAGGGCAACTGCGGTAATCAACATGGCAATCAGCAGGGGAGGTGTATTCATTGATTTTCGGGGTTGATCACTTCGAGGCTGACCGGACCGATCAGGCCTGACTTTCTGCATGCCGTGTAATGAGTGGGTATCGTCCGGTAGTGGTTGTCCAGCGCGCTATAGACCAGGACCTCGAGTTTGTGTTGGGTGCCGGCATTCAGCAAACCGGTTAGGTCGAAGGTCCATGGCGGCATGGCACGAATCCCCGCGGATTTCCCATCCACAAAAACCTCCGCCGAGGCGCACACTTCGCCAAGGTTCAAGACCACCCGCTTGCAGCGGGGAATCTCGATGACCTTGCGGTACCTGGCGCCTCCTGAGTAGCATCTCAAGCCATCGTTCAACGACCAGTCCCCCAAGTCGAACAAGCCTTCGCCGCAGACCATACGGATGTATTCGGGCAAGGCCGCCCCGGCGTAGGCCCCGCGTTGTTGGGTCACCGTGATCGTGACCGGTGCCGGGCCGGGCGACACCGTCCCGACGATGAAACGGTTGCCGTCTTGTTTCAACCTGGCTCCGGCAACCATGACCTCCAATCCGCCCTGCGCGTCCTCCACCACCAATTCCTTCAAGCCCGGTGGCGACATGAACTGATAGGTGCCGACCGGTTGCTTGATCTGCGGGTGGGAGTCAAACGCAAGAATGTCAGGGTTGTGCCACCAGCGCATGGCCAACGGCTTTTCCTCAAACAGGGGACGTCCCATCCCGTCTGTTGGAGTGGGTGGCAGCGGCGCCGGGATTTTGGTCGCCATCACCAAATATCCGCGGCCAGCCTTTGGATAACGCGCCAGCAAGCTGTTGGCGCCGGGGTTCAGTTGCACCGCCACGCCGAGTTGGACAATTTTCCCGTTGACCCAGACCGCATCCGGCAGTGCCGTGCCGGCGGCGACTGGATAGGCCGTTGTCTCATTGGCGATGGGAACGCTGGTCCATATATAATAACTCGTCCCGCCAGCCTCCGATATATAGTTTGTTTCGTTGGCTCCTTGTTGGGGCTTGCCGAGGCAGAGGAACTCGTCGCTGACATCCGCCTTGAGTCCATGGTATCCTTGGTGGCCGGGGTCGTTCTGCTTGCCCCAGCGCCACGAGAATTCGTACGGGGTCCAGCGGACGTTGCCGCCGACGGACGCCACTGCCTGAGCGGGAGCGATCGAGGTCAACTTCTGCAAGGCCGTGTCATCGAAGGTGGCGGGGACCGGTCCGAGCATCCAGAGCTTCGGCCCGAAACCGGCGGTGGTTTCGACCGGCGTCTGCGCCCCGGGCCCGGTGTAGTTGAAAATCCTCGCTTCCGCCCCGATCAACGCGCGGGTCGGCGGCCAATGGTAGTCGCCGAAGCGGTTGTCCAAAGTCGGCACCAACTCAAATCCCCAACCGTTGGAGTCCACTGGATAGGTTGTCACCGCCGCCAGCGGTTGGCCGTCATGGACAAGCGCCTTACCCGGCGAGAACACAATGAGCTGAACTTCCTGCTTGTCCAGCGGCAGCCTGAGCTCAGTGGCGGTGGCGGATTGGTTTTCGACGGCGAGCGGTTCGACCGTGCCATCCCATGGGTTCCAGAGTTCGACCTTGCCCGACGCCCGGAACCCGGCAAGGCTGCCCTTCGACGCCCCATAGATCATGTAGACATCGCGCCCGCCGATCCGGCGGTGATTGATCTCGCCTTCGCCGCGGTAGTCGCGCGGCAACGCCTTGCCAACCACACCAATCAGTTCCTCCGCCGTGGCAATGCGGGTCTTGAACTCTGCGGCAAGCCGGGTCAGTTCGGGGTCGTCGCTCCCCATCCGGTCACTCGCCTCGGGCAGCTCGCCGACAACGACGACAAGCCCACCCGCCCGCTGAAATTCGAGGGCCTTTTGCAAGGTGATCCAGCGCATCGCCTTCATTGATGGCAGGACCAACACGGCGTAGGTCTCGCCGCTGACCTCGAGTTTCTTGTCCACCACCTTGGCCCGCGCCAACGACTGAAAATCCATGTAGTCGAAGTCGATCCCCGTTTCGTATAACTTGTCGCCAATCCTGTTAGATAGCCTGAACGCCTCCATCCCGCCCTTGCGGTCGGCTTCCACCGCCTCGACCGGATAGATCACCGCCACATCGCAGCGGTGGTGGCCCTGGCTCATCAGATAGGAGAGGCGCTCGACGCCGCGCATCATCGGCTTCATGTGCGGCCAGTACGGCATGTGGAAATGGTTGCATGGCGGCGCCCATTCCCACCAGCCGCCATGGGTCGAATAGTAGAGTCCATGGAATGACAGCAGGTTGTAGCCATGGGCGAAGTTGGATAAGATGGCATCGCCCACCATCCCGCTGGTGGTGTCCCAGCCGCTGCCATAGAAGCCTTCCAGCCAGACGCGTGGACGCAGGTACAGGTGGGCCATCGACGAGGCGACTTTGGCCTTGAACAGGTTTTTGGTTAGGTGCGGCTGGTCGGCGCCAGGGCCCTGGTTCCAGCGCTGGGTCCGGAAATAGTCGCCGAATTCCAGCGGGTCCTGGCCGCGTCCACCATGATCGCAGCCCATGGTCATTCCCCGTTGTTGGTGCCAGTCGAAGATCGGCTTGAAATAGTTCGCCTCGGAAAGGGCCACCATGACATCGGAGTAGTCGAGGCGGATCTTCGCGGTGCGCGGGCCGATGTCGGTGAACAATCCAGCCAGTTCCGGCGTCACGTCGTAGCCTTTGCGCAGCTTGAACTCCTCGCTGAAATGCGGGTTCCAGAGCCAGCCTTGGATCCCGAAACTGAGCTCATCGGAGAAAAAGAAATTGATGCCCTTGCCGCTCTCACCGGGGTTCTTGTCCTCGAACTTCTGGTAGAAACACTCGATGATGCCGCGCCCGGACGCCGGGTTCATGGGATCGATGGACACCGGGTTGTGTTTCGCCTCAACCTGGGTCAGCACCCATTCGCCTGCAGGCACGTGCCATTCCAGCGACCCATCTTTCACTGCGCCACGCAGATCAACCCATTGCCTTGTCTGCTTGTTGTACGCTGATAGGGACAGCACCGCAGGTGGCACCTTGGTCGTGACGGTTTTGCCTGCCACCGGTATCGAGCTTGAACTGAGGCTGGCGCCAGGCAGCTCCGGGTACTTTTTCCGGGCCTCGTCGACGAACCACCCCTGACCGGCCCAGCCCAAGGTGTAGTCGCTGAGACTGACGGCCATGCCGCGTTGTTTCGCCTCCTGGACGAACCACTGGGTCAAGCGCCACCAGTCCTCGCTGAACAGTGGCGGATCGCTCGGCAAGGTGTAGCCCCAGGATTGCCCGCCCTTGTCGCTATGGGCGTAGTTGATCTGAAGCCCCGAGGTGCTGTGATCCTTCAACTGGTCGAGTTGCCAGGTCAGGCGCTCCTTGGTGAGTTTGTCGCCGAGCCACCAGTAGAACGCCACATTGCCAAAGCCCGCTGGAACCTGTTGGAAACCTGGCAGGACATCGAAGTCCGGGGCGCGGTTGGACTGCCCGATCGCGCCGGCCGGTGGCGGCGGGGTGTTTGCTGGATCCGCAAATCCAAGATCTGTCTGGGACGGCGCCACGTTCGCTGGTTTCACCCGTTCCAGCACCAGCACCCAATCCTGTGGTGATGGCACGTTCTTTTTGAACTCAACAGGCGGCGCCGTCGTGTCACCGGTTTGTGCCCGGGCCTTGAGCACGCCCTGATCAAAGATGCGGCCGGTCGCCGGATCAAAGTAGTAGGCGTGCCAATCGACGCCCGGCTCAAGATTTTTCACGGTCGGGCCGTCCCAGTTGTAGATGTTGCGGCGGGGCAGATAGATGAAGCGCACTTCACCGGGTATCCCCGCGGCATGGCCACCTGCGTCCACCCACTCGGGATGCGGCTCAAACCGCCACCATGGATACTTTTCCAGCAATTTCTTGCCGAGCCCGAGCTGGGTTGAGCCGGCGTAGTTCATGCCTTCCTGCCAGGTGGTCCAGTCATAGGGTTGGCCGCTCCAGGCGCCCCAATTCCCATGCTCGCCAGCCACGCCCGCCGGCATGACCCCGGCCGCGCCATAGGTGTGGCCCGCCGCCCCGGCGAGCAGATACATCCAGAACAAATGCCGCTGCACATCGTGGAACCCTTGCTGCATGTGCCCTTCGTAGCAGGTCTCGCCGACCAGCACCGGCATGGGCGGCGACGTCGCGCGCGCTGATGTTAGAATGGCCAGCGTCTTGGCCGACATGGCGGTGGGGGCGTCGTGATTGCCCCCGACCATGTCGAAATCTATCAGACAAGCGTCGCCACTCGCGCCGCGCCGTCCGTTGCCGGGAGCGGTATGACAGGTGAGCGGGCGGTGATAGGGGTCGATGCTTCTCACATACGCCGCCACTTCAGCCCACGGCCCCTGGCCCCATTTGGTTTCATCGGCGATTTCACCCGCCACAATCCACATCACCGGATAGGCACCATAGCGCGCCACGAGATTCCGCCAGTGGCGTTTGAGTGCCGCGGCGCCGAATGCCTGCATGGCGTCACAGTCGCCCCGCCCCCAGGCGCCGACAATCGCCGGCACCAGTCCTGAGTCCACAAGGTGTTGGAGCCGCTTGTCCGCATAAGCAAAATACATTGGATTGAGCACGCTCAAATCCTTCGCCAGGTAGGGCTGACCGCCTTCGTTTTCCCAGCTGGGCTTGAGGAACCCTTCATCTGGATAAGGTCCGCAGACTATCTGGATCACGCTGAAGCCCTTGGCCTTGCGGTCGGCCGTCAACTCTTGAAACCCTTCCAGGGTCAGCCGCTTGCAGAGTCCTTTCCACCACGTGTCGCCTAACCAGAAGAAAGGCGTGCCGTCGGCTTGCTCGAAGTGCCGCTGGTCTTTGGCGACGCGAAGCGCACCGTGACGATAGAGCAGGTTCTCACCGCGGTAGGCGGAAATTTCAATTGTCCCCGCGACGCCGTGCAGCTGCGGATTCGCGGCATCGGAACACTCGGTGCGGAAAGTGTGCGTGCCGGCAAGCGCCGAGGCATAGCGGAAGCGCCATGCATTGCCGCCCGCCCAAAAGGCCGGCACCTTGAACTGGCCTCCATCCGGCGCGGTGACCAGCGCGTCCAGCGTCACGTCCACGAATGGGTTCGGATAGGCACTCCCGGACGTCAGCGTGACTTCGGCGACGCAGTTTGCCTGCGTCCTGAGAGGTTCCCCTCCTGCAGCTGCTAGAGGCAAACCGGCAAGCGTGCCGAAGAGCGTGATGCAACAGGCAAGGAAGCAGCGTGGGGAATCGATCTTCCCGCAGGTTTTTACAAAGGCCCGGCGCGGGAAATTACGTGTTAGAAATGGCTGCATGGTTAGGTTGGCGTCAGCGCACCGTCTCATGCGGCTGCGACAAAGTCAATTTCACCCGATGTCCCTTACTTAAGGGACATGACAGGGTCCCGGGACTTCGGCTCATTCCGAGCGTCACACAGCCGTTGCAAGCGTCGGTGGCCGGATCTGCGGGCGGGGGAAAAGGATGGAGGTGTCATTGACTCATCCGGTTGAGAACTTCAAGGCTCGTTCCGAACGGAATCCGCGAACCACACTGTCATTGCACCGGTTCCCCGATGACTCCAGGCATAATACGGAATGAGCGTCAGCCCCCCCTTTATAGTGCAAAGACCATTGAGCAATCCGGCTTGTTTCTCGACCCGCCACCCGGCGGATGGCGGCACCTCCAGCCCTGAAAGTTTGCCGGCATTGTCCACACCCTCGGCACAGTAAACCAGCGGCCCACGCTCCACTGCAACCATGCCCTTGAGCGCCGCCACCTTGGCATTCGCAACCACCTTGCGCACCGGCATCGGCAATATCAATTCAACCCGGTCGCCGGCCTGCCACTGCCGCCGGATCATCGCGTAGCCCTTGTCCCTGACTCTATCCGTTTCCCCGCCGTTGACCTTCAGCTCAACCTGTTCCGTTCCGGGCGACACATATTGATAGAGATCCGACGGCAAAGGTCTGCCTTCCGCCCAGCCGGGGATGCGCACGCGCAACACAAACTCCACCGGCTTCTCAGGAAAGATCTCCAGCGTCACTTTGCCATCCCATGGATAATCCGTCTTCTGACAAATCCTTACTTCAGTCCCGGCCACCGTCGCCTTGCCTTCGCAGGCCGCAAACAGATTGACGTATAGATCCGCCGGCCCGGTTGCAAAAATGTATTCGGACAACCGCGGCCAGAAGCGCACCAGATTCACCGGGCAGCACGGGCAGTCATGCCATGCCCAGCGGGAATCCTTCCCCCCGGACGCCAGCGGATTGGTGTAGAAGAACCGGTCACCGCTCAACCCCGCGCCGGCCGCCAGGTTGTTGTATAGAACCCGCTCTATCACGTCGTAATATTTCGACTCGCCGGTGGCCTGGAACATGCGGCTTGACCAGAAGACATCCGCAATCGCGGAACATGTTTCACTGTAGACATCCTTCTCCGCCGGCAGGTCGTAGTCATCGGAAAACCCTTCCTGGTGCTGACTGTGCCCGACTCCTCCGGTTAGGTACATTTTCCGGCCGACCATCCGCTCCCATTTCCTTGCCAGTCGATCTATCAACGAAGTGTCACCCTTGAGGACTGCGACATCAGTCGCGCCGGCATACAGGTACATGACTGCCACTGCATGGCCAAGAACATCATCGTGCCCCATCACGGGTTTGCCTCCGGACCAAAGACTCAGGTGGGTCTTGTATCCATCGACCAACCTCTGCGCCAGATCGAGATACTCCGGTTGTCCCGTGACCCGGTAGAGTTTCACCAGCGCAATCTCAACCTCGGGGTGGCCTGATACCTGCAAGAGCTTGCCTTCCTTGTTTACTTTCACCATCAAGTCAGCGGCACGCCTGGCAACAGCGAGAAAGTCCGTCCGTCCGGTCATCCTGGAATATTCCACCGCCGACTCTATCAGGTGGCCCATGCTGTAGGATTCGCAGGTCCCGCTGGTCTCCCTGGAAAACTTCTCGTAGTTTGGCTCGGTGATCTGGAGATGCGGAAAGATATAACCATCCGGCGCTTGCGCGTGCCCGATTTGTGCAATGATTCCATCGATGCGTGCGGCGAGATCCGGGTTGGCTTTGGTTTTCAGGAGATAGCCTGCGCCCTCAAGGGTCTTGTACACGTCCGAGTCGCCCCACATGTAGCCGTGATATTTTTCGGCGCTGGCACCGGCAAGAACCTTGAACCCGCCGAGCGAACCTTGTTTCCCCATCTCCCTGAGATTGTGTTCCACGGTGACCGCACGATTGGTGGCCTGCCGCGGGGCCCAGAACGAATCCGTAAGCGTCACCTCCGTGAACGGCACGGGCGTCACCGGATACTCGGCAGCGCCGAGAGCCTGCGCTAGACCCAGAACCACCATTAGCAGCAATTGACAATTGGAAAATTGCTTGGTGTGAAGGCCGTTGCAAGAGCCGGCATCCGGACCAGAGGGTGGGGAACAGGGGGTTATGGGAATAGGCAAAGTCATCCCGGCATCTTACTCGTCTCCCGGCGTGCTTCTTTCCCATGGTTCATCCATCCTCCTGCCAAACACCCGCGCGAGCGGCGTAATGGCGGTGTGTGCCCATAAATTACCCCTTGTTTCCCCGCGTCGCATGATTTAGAGATCCGGCGTCCATCCGCAGGATATAGCGGCGGCTGCCGTAGCGATTTTCACTGATGTCCCTTACTTAAGGGACATGGCAGGTTGCGGCAACCACGGTATCGTCTCTCCGCGTGCGGAAGGAAAAACACGCGAACTGCCCTATGAATCTTACCACCACCCCACGCCTTCTGCATGCCTTGCCCAAGGTGATCGTTCTGGCGTTGCTGTTCGCTTTGCCCACCGTGGTGCAGGCGGGCACTGCCAAAAAGATTGACCTCACCGTCGGCAACAACCGGCTCTCGGTGGACCGCACCTGGACCTACAACCTGGGGTCCACCGGCATGCGCGGCTGGATTGACAACGGCTGGCCCGAGACCCCGGCACAGGATGGCTATACGGCATTTGCCCCCTATCAAATCCTGGTGACCACCGTGGCCTCCGGCACGCCGGCCTCGGGCAAGCTGGCCGTCGACGATGTGATTCTCGGGGCCCAGGCGGGGGGTATTGGCGATGTACCGCTCTTCACCAGCGACGCCCGCAAGAGCCTGGGCTGGGCGATCGGCGCCGCCGAGGCCGACAATGGCGTACTCAGACTCAAACGCTGGCGCTCGGGGGTCGCCACTGCGGATGTGTCCATCACCCTGACCGTCATGGGCGCCTACTCCGACACGGCACCCTACAATTGTCTCAAGACCCAACGGATCAGGAACGCCGCCGCCACGAGTCTGTATAATTCCATATCAGCGAACGGTTGGGGTGCTAACGATGGGCGGGGGGCCATCAGCGCCTTGGCCCTGCTGGCCACCGGCAATCATACCTACATGTCCATGTTGCAGACTTATGCCCGCGCGCTTGCGCCCCAGGATCTTGACTTGGAGCGCACCGGAGGGATAGACGCTTGGAAATGCTACAACGCCATTTTTCTGGCTGAGTATTACATGCGCACCGTGGATCTCGGCACTCCCGACGCGCAGGTGCTTCACGGGTTGAGCGAGTATGTCATCTACGCGGCCAAGCATTCGAGCATGTTCGGCACGGCCGGCCACGGGTTTTCGAACCTTCCCGAACCCGGCCTGGAGGCCGCCGGGACCCATGGCTCGATCAGTTGGTATGGCCCGGTGAATCAGGCCGGACTGGCCGCCCAACTCTCGATTGCGTTAGGGAAAAAGGCCGGCGTGGTGAATCCCGAAATCGATCCGGCCATCGAGCGGGCAGCCAAGTTTTTCGGTTACTATGTCAACCGGGGGTCCATTCCCTATGGCGAACACCAGCCATATCCCGGCGATCACTCACTTCCAGGCCAGAGCCGGACGTATTATGACCACTGCAGCAACGGCAAGGACGGGCTCTCCGCGGTCATGTTCGCCTGCATGGGCAACAAGCCGGTGCAGACCGAGTATTTTTCGCGGATGTCGGTGGCGGGATTCCGGGGCGAGGCCTACGGTCACACCGGCCAAGGGTTCAGCTACCTGTGGACGGCGCTGGGTGCCAATGTCGGCGGCCCAACCGCGGTGGCTGAATACCAGAAAACCCTGCGCTGGGACCGCGACATGAAACGCCGCTGTGACGGCTCTTTCGTGTATGAAGGCGACGAGCAATGGGGGCCCGGCAAGGCTGCCGACTACTATGACAGTAGTTATACCTATTGGGGCAACCCAACCGCCTATTATCTCCTGCACGCCTGCATCCCCTTGAAAAAACTTTATATCACCGGCAAGAATGCGGACCCGGCCAACACGCTGAGTGCCGAGAAGGTGAACAACGCCACCTGGGCCGCAGACTTCACCGCGAATTGCGGCGGCTATTCCAAGGAGCAACTGGTTGCCGCCCTTGGCGAGTGGGATCCGATTGTGCGCTTCAATGCCGCCACCGAACTGGCCACCCGCACGCTGGCCCCCGCGGACGTGGACGCCCTGATCGTCATGGCGGAAAATCCCGCCAGCGCCAATCAGCGCGAGGCGGCCTGCACCACCCTCGGCTGCCTGGGGGCTGCCAGCGCGGTGCCCGCCCTGACCCGATGCCTCAAGGACACCGACATCTGGGTGCGCGCCAAAGCCGCCAAGGCGCTCGGCCAGATCAATGCGGCGGATGTGGCCCCGGCGCTGCCAGACATGTTAGGGGCGATGGTCGCCAACGTGGCACCCACCTATCCGTTCGAGGCCGGTTTCAATTGGGACGATCCCTTGCAGATTGCCAACGGCTATCTGGCGGAGACGTTGTTCAGTCGGATGGGAGGCTACACCATGAATGCCGACAAGGCCCTGCTCTATCCGGCAGTCCGGGCCGGGATCAAACAACCGGCCGGCATGTGGCGCAATCAACTGAGCGACTTCGTGCAGAACAACCTGTCCCTGACGGATGTGCAGGTGCTGGCCCAGGATCTGTTGAAGGATGCGCGCACCCAGGGGCCGTGCGACCGGATGTTCACCCTTTTCGCGACCTCGGCGGCAATCAATGCGTTGGCGAAATACCGCGTTCAGGAAGCGATCGAGGTGTGCGCCGATAATGTGGATTACTGGGGAAATATCGGCAGCACCGCCCTATCGAGATTGGGGGATTATGGCGAGGCGGCCCGCTGGACGCTGCCGGATTTGTATGCCGACCTTGCCAGTTGGGCGCACGGCGAAAACTATAACTCACTGGTAAGCACCATTGCCAAACTGGAAGCCGCCACCAGCACACCGGCACTCAACTATGTGCTGCCAACGGCCGATCCGAAAATCCTGGTCACCCCGGTCAACACCCCCGTGGCCATCACCCTGACCGGCTTCTCCTGCCGGTCAAACCCGGTGACCTGCACGGTCGTGACCCAACCGGCGCACGGCACCCTCACCGGCACGCCGCCCAACCTGACTTACACCCCGGCTCCAGGCTATCAGGACTTGGACCAGTTCACGTTCAAGGTCACCGACAGTCTAACCGATTCGACGCCCGCGATCGTGGACATCGTGGTGGGCGGCGGAGGCAGCGGCTTGACCGGACTCTATTACGACAACGTGGATTTGACCTCGCTCAAGGCGACGCGGACCGACGCGTTCGTCAACTTTGACTGGGGCACGGTGCCGCCCAGCCCGCTGGCGGCGGGCACCTACAGCGTGCGCTGGACCGGGCAGGTGCTGGCGCCGGAGAGCGGGACCTACCGGTTTTCCGCGCGCACCAGCGACGGGGTCCGCTTGTGGGTCAACGGCGTGCAGGTGATCAACGATTGGAACAACCAGTCCACCAACATCTGGAACGACAGCGGGCCCATCACCCTGACGGCAGGGCAAAAATACAACCTCAAAATGGAATACTATGACAATGTAAATCCATCTACTGTTAGATTGTATTGGTATATCCCGTCCCGCCAGGCCGCCATGATCATCCCGCAGGAGTTGTTGTTTCCAGTGGCGGGCGTGAGCCTGACCTCACCGCTCAGCGGCGCCCGCTTCGGTCTGGTGGCCGGCCAGACGGCAACAATCACGCTGACGGCCGATGCCTCGGACGTGGCCGGCACGGTAACCGGTGTGGCCTTCTATAACGGCGATACGCTGATCGGGACCGATGCCACCGCGCCGTATTCTGTGGTTTGGGGAAATGTGGCGGCGGGGGAGTATCGTCTAACGGCAAAGGCCACGACCAGCACGGGACAGATCAGCACGTCAACCGTTGCGGTGATCACGGTGGACGGCTACACGGTTCCCGTCACAGCGGGCCTCGCCTGCCACTTTGATGCGGCCGTAGGCGCCACCACCGATGCCTACGGGGTGGTGCAAAGCTGGAATGACCGCTCCGGCAATGCACATCACGCGGCTTTGGCCAGCGGCTCGCCGGTACTGGTCCCGAACCAACTCATGACCCAACCGGTGGTCCGCTTCCGGGACAACTCCACCTGGTTCAACGTGGCCGGAAAATTCTTCGCCAAAGAGCAGTACGTCGTGGTGCGCTCACCGGGCAGCACTTGGAGCGGCCCCGGCTCGTTCCTCGGCCGCAAATCCGATGATTTTCTTACCGTGCGGGCCTCCAGCTACAATCTGGCCAGTGGCACCGACGGGTTCTGGCAAGACCACTTCCCGGCGGCAGTTTCCAGGAATGGCACACCGTTGGCGCAGAATGACGTGAGTGGTGTCGGCTTCCATCTCGCACCTATCACCGAATTCATGCTGCTCAAGATCACCGTTGATGGCAGCGCAAGTGCGGCGAATCTGGCCCAGTATCCGTACTATCAGATAGGCAAGAACGAAACCCTCGGCTCGATGATGTTCGACGTGGCCGAGATCATCGGCTACTCCACCGCGCTGTCAGCGAGTGATGAAGCGTTGGTCGGCGGCTACCTCGCAGCCAAATACGGGCTCGCCACGGCTTATCCGGCGACCGGCAGCCTAGCCAACCGTGCCGCTACTGCGGTCACCACCACCACCGCGACGCTCAACGCCACCTTGATGTGCAACGGCAACTCCTACGACGTGGTCGCCTACTGGGGCCCCGTCAACGGCGGCATGAACCCCGCCAACTGGGCCAACTCGGCAACCGTCGGCTCGTGGACCAATGAGGCTTCCATCGACCTCACCCGCGCGATCACCAATCTGGCTCCCGGCACGACTTGCTACTTCACCTTCCGGGCCACCAACGCAACGCACACGGTATGGCCGGCCACCCCGCTGAGTTTCACGACGATTTCCACGGCCAAGGACATCTTGACCTTCGGCACCAATATCCCAAGAAGCAGTGCCGTCATTGACACCGGTGCCGGCACCGTGCTCTGGACCGTGCCGTATGGCACCGATCTAACTAACCTGGCGCCCGCCTACACGGTTTCGCCTTTCGCTTCGGGCTCTCCGGCTCCCGGGATCGGCAGGAATTTTTCCGCGTCGCAGACCTACACCATAACCGCCCAGAATGGTTCCTTCAAATATTTCACCGTGTCGGTTATTGAATCTTCACTCACGCCCTACGCCAGTTGGGCGGGTGACCCCGCGCAAGGGTTCACCCCCGGCTTCAACGATGGCGCCAATGACGACCCCGACCATGACGGCATGACCAACCAACAGGAATTCGCCTTCGGCCTCAAGCCGACCGACCCATCCTCGTGCAACCCGATCACCCAGCCGCTCGATCCGGTCACGGGCCGGTTCCAATACACCCGGCGCGTCGGGTCCGGCCTCGCCTATCAGGTGCGCACTTCCACCGATCTGGGAGCTTGGGCGTTGGACGCGGGGGCCACCGAGGAAAACGTCACCACCAACGGCGACATCCAGACGGTGACGGTGCATGTCAGCACCGTTCCAGACAACGGCAAACTCTTCGTCCGCGTCCTGGCCCAATGAACCGGTGAAATAATCCCATGCAAATCCAGGTCGATCAGATGGTGGGCGAATTGAAATGTTTTGCGGTCACGCTGGCGGCACTGCTGGCGCTGGCGCCCGGCGCACCGGCGGAGACTGTGACGTTCGGCGCGGGTACCAACCAGTTCTCAATCACGTTCAATGCGGCCAATGACTCTCTCAAAATGGGGGACACCGAGATTCTCAGAAGCGATTATACCAAGTATTACGCCCTGACACAATCGGGTGCCGTCTATGCCGACAACGTAGGTAGGACGGCCTCCGAGACCCAGTGTCGTATCAACGGGGTGCAAGCAGTGGATATGATCAATTGGTTAAACACCAGTTCGGGCTTGCCTGCTGCCTACACGTTCAACGGCGCCCACAACGGTCTGGTCAATTGGACCCGCAATCCGAGGGCGAAGTTCTTCCTGCCGACGGAGGCTGAATGGAACGCGGCGCTAGCCCTGAACCACTACGCCCCGGGTCCTTGCGCCTACGAGTGGATTCAGGACACGGATGGTGGAGGTGGCAATTTGGATGGCGTGGACGACGGGAAAGCAGGCAAGACTTGGGATGACGGCATGGGTTCACAATGGAATGACACCGGTTTCCGGGTCGTGCAGGTGCCTCCCCCGCCGGGCCCGCTCGACCACTTCGAGGTGATGGCAAGCTCACCACAGCAAGCAGGTTCGACGTTCAGCGTGACGGTGACGGCCAAGGACATTGACGGCAAGACGATCGACAGCGACAGCACCACGCTGGTGACGATGACGGGCAGCACTGGCAATGTGCAGTTTGACGGCGACGGCAATGGCACCTTCGGCGACAACACGAAGACGCTCAGCAGCGGCACGTTCACGATCGCAGCAAGGGACAACGTGGTGGAAAGCGCGACCCTTACGGCGAGCGGCGGGGGCAAGACGGGCACCAGCCCGGCGATCACCGTGATAATGCCGCTCCAAGCGGAAACCGTGACCTTCGGCACGGGCGCCAACCAGTTCGCATTGACGTTCAATCCGGTCACTTCCGCCTATCGGGTGGGCAATACCGAGATCCCCAACGACGCGTTCAACAAGTTCTATCTAACAACCAAGGGTGTCGCCTGCGCCGGGAACGCCGGCCTGCCGCTGACCGACGCGGCCTGCAATGTCAGTGGGATCGAAGTTGTGGATTTCATCAACTGGCTGAACACCAGTTCGGGCTTGCCCGCAGCCTACACGTTCAACGCCGACCACACCGCTTTGGTCAATTGGAACCGCACACCGGGAGCCAAGTTCTTTCTCCCGACGGTGGCGGAATGGAACGGGGCCTTGGCCTCGATAAGCTACGCCTTCGGTCCTTGTATCTACGAGTGGATCCAGGACGCAGCTGGCACTGGCGGATACTTGGACGCTGTGGAAAACTGGCGTTCCAACAAGTCTTTCGATGAGTCTTCTTTCATTCAGGTATATGAGGACACAGGTTTCCGGGTGATGAGTGATTCCAGTGTTAGCCTCACGATTCAAAACCCGTTTGACGCATGGATCGCCGGTGCGCCTCTAACCGGTTTTACCGACGACCCCAACCAGGACGGCGTCGCCAACGGCCTCGCCTGGCTCTTGGACGGCTCGGCCATGGGCAACAGTCGCACGTGCCTGCCAGTGGGCACCACCGCAGCCGGCAGGCTGGTCCTGACCTTCCGATGCCTGAAGGCAAGCGCGCGCGGCACGGCAGCCCTCAATGTCCAATACAGCAATGACCTTGGGGTGTTAGATGCCTGGCATGCCACCGCTGTCCCTGATGTCACATTGACGGTCGGTGGCATCGCCTTCACCGTCACGCCGATCACCGCTTCGGACTATCAGACGATCACCGCTGAAATCCCGCTCTCCGCCGCGTCAGGCGACGGCAAACTCTTCGGCCGCCTGCAGGGCACTCAATAAGGATGTCCGTGTCGGAGCAATGCGCTTGGAAAACTCCAAAGAATAGAACATATGCAACTTAGGATCTGGCAGCTGGCGGGCGAATGCAAATCAATCGCAGTCGCGGTGGTGGCGGCGCTGGCACCGGCGACCGCCGCATCAGCGGACACTGCGGTGTATAATGTCCTCACCGGCCAGAACCGCGAGCCGGGCGGGATTGCAGCGATCACTCCGGCGATGGGTTTTGTCGGGCCAGTTGCAGAAACGACCGGCACCGTATGGAATGGCTTCAGCGACAACGCGCCAGGTGCCCGCAACCTATACACCTCCACGGGTGTGGTCTCGACGGTGAAGTTCGCTTCTGATCCAAATGCAAACTATGCATCTGGAGGCAGTGCGGCTGGCTACCCCTCACCCAGTTTCTACGACTCCTATATTTATGGGGACCATGACTTCAGCGCGACTTTCAGCGGCCTCAATCCTGCCTCCACGTATGATTTGGTAATTATTGCGAGCAACTTTTATAATAATGCGAGGTGGGATGATCCGGCGGCCGCCATCGGAGTTGAGTTGACCGCCGGATCGGGTCTGACCGGCAGGTTTAACATTAACCGTGACCCCGCGCACTGCTTAAATCTCGCTTGGCGACAAGACACGAACCCTGCGGACACCTATGGCGATTTTAATTACGCTCGATTGAACGGACTCTCCTCGGACGCTACCGGAAAAATTGCTTTAGCGTGCGGATTTACAGGCAGGAACTCGATCAACGGATACCAGTTGATAGAACATCCAAGTCTTCCGCTGGACCACTTCGAGGTGATGGCAAGCTCACCACAGCAAGCGGGCTCAACGTTCAGCGTGACGGTGACGGCCAAGGACATTGACGGCAAGACGATCGCCAGCGACAGCACAACGGTGGTGACGATGACGAGCAGTACTGGCAATGCGCAGTTTGACGGCGACGGCAATGGCACCTTCGGCGACAACACGAAGACGCTCACCAGCGGCATGTTCACGATCATGTCCAAGGACAACGTGGTGGAAAGCGCGACCCTTACGGCGAGCGGCGGGGGCAAGACGGGCACCAGCCCGGCGATCACCGTGATAATGCCGCTCCAGGCGGAAACAGTGACCTTCGGTACAGGCGCCAACCAGTTCGCATTGACGTTCAATCCGGTCACTTCCGCGTATCGGGTGGGCGACACCGAGATCCCCAACGACGCGTTCAACAAGTTCTATCTAACAACCAAGGGTGTCGCCTGCGCCAGGAACGCCGGCCTTCCGCTCACCGATGCGGCCTGCAATGTCAGTGGGATCGAAGTTGTGGATTTCATCAACTGGTTGAACACCAGTTCGGGCTTGCCCGCGGCCTACACGTTCAACGCCGACCACACCGCGCTGCTCAATTGGAACCGCACGCCGGGAGCCAAGTTCTTCCTCCCGACGGTGGCGGAATGGAACGGGGCCTTGGCCTCGATGAGCTACGCCTTCGGTCCTTGCATCTACGAGTGGATCCAGGACGCGGCTGGCACTGGCGGATATCTGGACGCCGTGGAAAACTGGTGTGCCAACAAGTCTTTTGATGAGTCTTCTTTTATTCAGGTGTATGAGGACACAGGTTTCCGGGTGATGAGTGATTCCAGTGTTAGCCTCACGACCCATAGCCCGTTCGATGCATGGATCGCCGGCGCGCCTCTAACCGGTTTTGCCGACGACCCCAACCAGGACGGCGTCGCCAACGGCCTTGCCTGGCTCTTGAATGGCTCGGCCATGGGCGACAGTCGCACGTGCCTGCCGGTCGCCACCACCGTAGCCGGCGGCAAGCTGGTCCTGATCTTCCAATGCCTGAAGGCAAGCGCGCGCGGCACGGCGGTCCTCAATGTCCAATACAGCAACGACCTCGGTGTGCTTGATACCTGGCACACCGCGGCCGTCCCTGATGTCACATTGACGGTCGGTGGCGTCGTCTTCACCGTCGCGCCGATCACCGCTTCGGACTTTCAGACGATCACCGCCGGAATCCCGCTCTCCGCCGCGTCAAGCGATGGCAAGCTCTTCGGTCGCCTGCAGGGCACCCCGTGAGGAAGCGCCACTCATGATACGCCTCCCCCGGCCCTGGTCCATCCTTGCCGCCATCCCGTCTGACTGAGCGACACTGACTGAACGCACGCTTGCAGCTTGCCAGCCTTGATGCTCAAATCATTTTTCCCATGACCCTCCACCCTGCCAGTCGTCTCCACATGCCCATGATCCTCGCCCAGCTTGCTGCCATGGCCTGCCTGCTGGCACCATCGGTTGCTGCCACCAATCCGCCGCCGCCGCCTGCTGAAAATTTGTGCATTGCCGCGCCGATCAAGGTTTGGGACGACGCCATTCCGCTGGGCAACGGCCTGATGGGCGGCTTGTTATGGGGCGAGAACCATACCCTGCGCCTCTCGCTAGACCGCGGCGATTTGTGGGACGAACGCACCACCGGTGAAAAGGAATGGTGGAAGAAGCACCCCTGGCAAAGCCTCAACGACCGCAGCGATCCCTGGAATGATTACTACAACGGAACCACCCCCACCAAGTTGCCGGCTGGCCGCGTGGAGTTGACGTTGGATCCCTCACAATCGCTCGATGCGTTCGAATTGAATCTGGCCACTGCCGAGGGCGTGGCTCATTTCCACGATGGCAGCGAGGCCCGCGCGTTCTTCAGCGCAACCGAACCGGTCGCCTTGCTGCGCATTCCCGGCAAACCGGTGCAAGCGGTGGCGTTGATTCCCGCCGGCGAGGGCACTCAGGACGGTAACTTCAAAGCCAACGCAAGCACTGGCGCGGTATCCACTCTAGGCTATCCGCCGGCCCGGCGCGGGGAGGCGGACGGCATGGTGTGGTATGTGCAGGATGCCGCGGAAGGCTTCAAGTATTGCGCCTGCGTCGCCACGCAACGGGTGGCTGATGTCACCTTGGTGGCGATCGCTGTCACATCCACCAACGACTGCAAGGCCGGCGAGGATTTGTTGGAAATTGCCAAGGCGCGTTGCGGCAAGGCGTTGGCAAATGGTTATGCGGGCGCACTCGCCGGCCATACCGCATGGTGGCGGGACTTCTGGGCACAATCCTCCATTCAACTGCCCGAGGCGCCGATCCAGCGCTACTACCAATTCGCCCGTTACCTCTACGGTGCCGGATCGCGCATGGGTGCGCCGCCGATTCCCTTGCAGGGAGTGTGGACCGCCGACAACGGTGGTCTGCCGCCGTGGAAGGGTGACTATCACAATGACCTCAACACCCAGATGACATATATAGCCTATCAAGAGGCGGGGCACTTTGATGCGGGCAATTGTTATTTGGACTTCCTGTGGCAACTGACGCCGGCGTTCCGCCAATTTGCCAGGGATTTTTACGGCACCGGCGGCCTCGCCTCACCCGGCGTGATGTCGCTGGCCGGACAACCCCTCGGCGGCTGGGGCCAATACGCGATGTCACCCACCATGAGCGCCTGGAATGCCCATCTCTTCTATCTGCACTGGCGCTACACCGGCGACAATGCCTTCCTCAAAAACCGCGCCTACCCGTGGTGCGGCGAGGTCGGCCAGTGCATGGCGGATTTGCTCAAGCCCAACGCGCAGGGCCTGTTGGTGCTCCCGAAATCCTCCTCGCCGGAAATCTTCAATAACGGCCCACACGCCTGGCTTTTGCCTAACAGCAATTACGACCTGATGTGCCTGAAGATGCTGTTTCTCTCGTTAGAGGAAATGGCGGCGGCTTTGGACCAACCCGCCGCGGCGGCAAAGTGGGCCGGGCTGGCTGCCAGGTTGGGCGATTTCCACGCCGCGCCGGATGGCGAGCTATTGTTAGATTCTGTGACGCCTCTGCGTGAGAGTCACCGCCATTTGTCCAATTTGATCGGCATCTATCCATTCAACCTGATTTCCATCGAGGGCGGTGCCACGGACCAACAACGCATCAAGGCCTCGCTCGCCGCTTGGGACAAGCTGGGAACCCGCGGCTGGTGCGGATACTCATGGGCGTGGATGGGCTGCCTGCGGGCGCGGGTGGGCGATGGCGAGGCGGCCATGCGTCATCTGGAGGTGTTCACCCGGGCGTTTGTTTCCCGCAACGGCTTTCATGTCAACGGCGACCAATCGGGCCGTGGCTTCTCCGGTTCGACCGACCGGCCGTTCACGCTCGAGGGCAACTTCGCCGCCATGCAGGCGGCCCAGGAAATGCTGTTGCAAAGTTGGAGCCCCACGCCTGGCAAACATGACAGTGAAGTCATCCGCGTGTTCCCCGCCACCCCGTGGCGCTGGCATGACGCCTCGTTCAGCGACCTGCGTGCCGAAGGCGGTCACCGGGTGTCGGCCAGGCGCGAGAACAACGCCACCACCTGGCTCAAAATCGTGGCTGGCAAAAACGGGCTCGTGCGCGTGCGCGACAACTTCGGCGGGCGCGCGGTGAAGTGGTCGGCCCAGGGCGTTGGGAAAGCCGGGCAAGACTTCGTGGCGGAACTCAGAATGGGTGAGGCATTGGAAGCCACCCTGGAACGCCCGGACCAGCCCCCCGCAGCACCGGCCAATGTCGCCCAACCCGTGACCGTCGTGCGTTAGGCACCTGCCGCATTGGCATCAACCCAACACGGAAATTGCCGGGAAACGCGGATTCAGAATGTGAATCGGGCATCATAAACCACTGAAAGAACTGATACCACTGAGAGCACTGATAAAGAAATGCATTTGAGGTCTTGAAAATGATGGGGGATGATATTTTCGGTGTTTTCATCTTCAAATCAGTGGTTTCAGTGAATCTCAGTGCCTTCAGTGGTCAAGAATAGGTCGTCATAATCACCGACCTTGTCCTTAGGTTGATGCGAATGGCGCCTGACCCAACATTTTTCACGCTATGTCCACCCCTTGGCCCAAGCGCATGTAATTGCGGTTATTCATGATAGCCGGGCGTGACTTTGGTACTTGTGGAGTGAGCGCACGCCGGAGATAAAGCGCGGAGCCAATGCCAACCATCCGGAATCCCTCAATCGTGAGAGCCCAAAAAACCGCGGCCGGTCTCATGGGCGTGGCTCTGATGCTTGCCGCCACCACCGCGCGGGCGGATTGGATATTCGCCGCCAACGAGAGCAACGACCTCTATCAAACCGCCAAGTCATCGGGACTCGCCACGCAACGCGCGGACACGCCCGCCGCTGCCCTAGCGCTGGCCAAAGCGGGGGATGGCGTGCTGCTTCTTGCCAATGATTATCCGGCAAAACAAACGTCCGTTCCGGACGACGTTTATGCAAGTGCGGCCGCCAAGCATGTCCGGCTTTATGTGGAATATCCCGCCGCATTGCCCAACATGGAAATTGCCGCACCCCGCAAAACGGAATGGGAGCGGGCGGTGGTGGCATCCGACGCATTCGGCCCGGCGCTGGCAAGGATGCGGATTTTGATGATCCAGGATTGCACGTATCTGCCGATGGCGGCAAGCGCCCCACACTTGGTCCTGGCGCGTGTGGTTGGATATGACGTGGCAAAACTGGGGCTCCCCGCCACCAAGGTCTGGCCTGTTCTCTTTGAGCATCCACAAGGCAACATTCTCGTTGCTACAACCCGCCTCAGCCAATTCATTGCAGCGCGCCATGCCCCAACCGACGCCTGGCGGACGCTCTGGCCCATGGTCTTCAAATGGTTGTGTCCCGATGCCACTGTTCCGCCATTGGAGTGGACACCGCTGGTGCGACCGATGTATGGCAAAGTAGAGCCACTTCCGCACGCTGCCTTGGCACAGGCGGTCCGCCGTGGTGCCCAGTGGTATGGCAAAGGACGCTTGCTCATTCATCACGATTGGCAAAATCTGATGCAGGATGCCGCCAATTTCAACGACCGCACGGGCCAGGGACCAACCCCTGATCTGCCTCCGGGCGATGGCACGTATGGTTTGTTAGAAGGATACAGTTCGCGCATCAGTGATTCGGGAACACAACCCATGCGGTGGTGGCTGCGCGCGGATTGCAACAGCGAAGGCGCCATGGCCATGGCATTGAACGGGGTGGCCAATGATGATGCCAAAGATCGCCAAATCGCCGCCAATCTCGCGGCTTTCGTTTTGAAAAACTCCTCCATCCAGCAAGGCCCCGCCGCCGATCCCACAAACTCCGCCTATGGACTGCTCGATTGGAATGCGCGCGACAGTGGTCCGCAGGTGTATTATGGAGATGACAATGCGCGTGCAACTTTGGGCCTGCTCATGGCGACCACAGTACTCAATGACGACACCTGGGATCCGGCCCTCATTCGTTGCATGTTAGGCAACTTCCGCACCACGGGACCCGACGGTTTCCGCAATCCACGCATTGATTCTCCCGAATTCAACGTGCACGATTGGAAATGGTTTTGGAAACAATCCGATGGACGTTGGTCCGGGAATAAATACAGCCCGCACTATCAGGCATATCAATGGGCCGTCAATTTGTGGCTTTATGACAAGACCCGCTTCGAGCCGATTCTCAGCCGGACGAAATCCGCCATCGGCGAAATGATGCGGCGATTTCCCGCTGGTTGGGATTGCGAGGCGAATCGGCAGGACTCCGAACGGGCGCGCATGCTGTTGCCGCTCGCATGGCTGATTCGCATCGAGGACACGCCGCTTCACCGCGCATGGCTCGATCAAGTCGCCAACTATGTGCTCGCTGCACAAGACGAATGCGGCGCCATCCGGCAATTAATAGACCATCCCGGAGGTGGCAATGCGTCCTATGGAACTGATGAGTGTCCGTTGGTTTATGAATCGGGTGATCCCGCAACCGATTTGCTCTATACCACCAACTTCGCATTTCTCGGCTTGCATGAAGCGGCGGCAGCCACTGGCGATATGAGATTGAAATGCGCGGCGGAGCGCATCGCGGATTTCCTGATCCGCATTCAAATCCGCAGCGACAAATACGCCATGCTCGATGGCGCATGGTTCCGCGGTTTTGATTTCAGGCGCTGGGACTATTGGGGATCCAATGCCGACGTCGGATGGGGGATTTGGGCCACGGAAAGCGGTTGGACCCAAGGCTGGATCACATCCGTGCTGGCACTGCGTCAAATGCAAACGTCCTATTGGGATCTGACCCGCAAGCATGGCATCGCGAAACACTTCGCAGCCATCCGCGAAACCATGCTGCCGGATGAAATGCTGTCAGGTGAAATGCTTGAAACAAAGCCTTCACCGTAGACAATCCATCAACATGGGAAGAGGACGCAGAGCGATGGCCAGGGAACGGGACTTGCCAAGTCCCGCTCCGTGTCCGCCGCATTGCGGCGGGACGCCGCACTCACGGTCTGCCGCGGGACGCGACAGCCACGTTGACCGTGGCGGCGGTTTGCAACCGCATTCTAACGAATGCGCCTACGGGAGAAAAGACCCGGCCCATTCCATCGTAGGCGCGTTGGTGACAACGCGTGGGGGTCATGCGGGGTATGCGTGGAAGCGGAATTGCCCCCGCATTCTAACGAATTCGCCTACAGGAGAAAGGCGCGGCCCATTCCATCGTAGGCGCGTTGGTGACAACGCGTGGGGGTCATGCGGGGTATGCGTGGAAGCGGGATTGCCCCCGCATTCTAACGAATGCGCCTGCGGGAGAAAGGCGCGTCCCATTCCATCGTAGGCGCGTTGGTGACAACGCGTGGGGGTCATGCGGGGTATGCGTGGAAGCGGAATTGCCCCCGCATTCTAACGAATGCGCCTGCGGGAGAAAAGACCCGTCCCATTCCATCGCAGGTATGAATCCCGGGTCATTTCCCATTCGCGCCCTCGGCGGTGATCTCGGCCAGCAGCCACAGGAACTCCGCGGTCACCGGCATATCGTATTCCGAACGTCCCACCATGGGAAAGTGAGGCCGATCGTGCACGGGCAAGTCCTTGTCGTCTCCTTCGATGCCAACCATCACCGCGCCGGGAATCTGGGGCGTGGGCGGGAAAAATTCGTTCGGCACGTAACGCCAAATCTGATTGTATCCGATCCCTTCGACGTTGCTGGCCGCGAGCGGATTGCAGCCCAGAATCCAGTCGATCTGTCTCCAGGCAACCGCGTCATACGCCGGTTCCTTCAAGACCGCGGCGGCGCGGCGCAGGAACAACGCCGCAGCCAGGATGTCGGTATTCGGGCCTTGGCCATTCAGGCCAGGGCAGGCAAGCAGCGATAGAATCCAGAGCCGCCTTTGCGGCCGCCCCCCGGGTCTTTCGAATACCAGATGCAGGGAACCAGGCCCCACGGGTTGCGCTCTGACATGATCCGCATCTGGCGAGCCACCTTGCTCACGGTGTGCCGCCAGGCGGCTAGGGCAGGATGGCCGGGGTTTCTTTCGATGAGATCGCACATGCCGATGAGCCCCAGTGCAATACTGCTGTTGAATCCGTTCAGCGAGTTTTTCCCGGGCGCTTCGCGGAAACAAGCTGTCGCCGGATCGAGGGTAGGATCGCCGTCGAACTGGAGCTTGGCCAGCGCCGTCGCCGCCTGAACGGCCTGATCCAGCCAGGGACCGCCCGGCTCCGCTTCCGCTAGGCGCATGGCCGCATAGGTCTTCAGGGCCTGATCAAAACAGGAGCCGGGATAATAGGCGTCGAAGGCTGTGGCCAGAAATTCATGGCACGCTGGGATCTCCGGCAGCCTGTAGAGCTTGAAATCGGCCCCCAATCCAGCGCTGTACGTCCACATCTGCTTTGCCAGATCGAGACATTTGCGCGAGTAGGCGGGATCTTTCTTGGCGAACATCCTCGCGCCGATCGCCTGCCCGGCCATGACCACGTAGTGCGACATCAAGGTTCCGTCCTGGCGATAGAACTTCCGCGGTCCCCAGCCGAGTGGCATGTTGACCGTGTCCATCAAGCAGCCATCGGGGCGGACCATCTTCTGGAAATACTGGTTGCCCCAGCGGAATTCCTCGGCGATCTGTCCCGAATCCCAGCGCGGCGAACGCTTCAGATCGGTCATGCCCAGACCCAGCAAGCCAAAGCTGGTTCCCCAGGTCCACTTTCGCAAGTCGCCGGACTGGTGCCATCCGCCGGCCAGATCGACGTGCGCGCCGGTGTCGGCCAGGATTCCATCGTTCGTGTGGCACGGAGTGTTCCATCCGGATCGGCTATCGCCGCAGCGCTGCCAGTTGAAATAGATCAGCGTCGTCCGCAACGGCATTTCGTAGGCGGTCTTGCTGATGGTGAAGGGATGGCTGTTGAGTCCGCCGCAGCGGATGAAATAGACCCCTTCGTCGCGCAGCGCCGTGAAGTCTCCGACCCAGCCCGGGCCCAGATCCTGATCGACCTTGATCAGGGGCCCGCTGAATTTCTCCCCATTCCACTGCTGATAGACGCTGAACTTCGGCTCCGGCGGGTCGATCACCACGACGTGTTTGCCGGCAGATGGAGTGAATCCGACGTGATTGATCAGCACTCGGTGCAGATTCATCGGATCGTTCGGGTCGGTCGCCAGACGCTCTTCAGCCATCACGGAACCTCCCAGCGCAAGAAGAACCATTGCTCCCACAGATAGGATTGTCTGAGCGAACGAACCGCGCGAAGCCATGAGACCTTTTGCCGGCTTATCGCTTCCATCGCCCTGAATCATCCAATCAGGGTGATGGGAGGTTGCTTTATTGCTGATAGGCACTGGCTTTTCGGGTTGGCCGGGTATGGATGGACCGGGCGTTAGAGGGAGCGCTTGGGTTCATGTTCTGAATTGCAGGCATAAGAACCGAAGCCGCTTGAGACTGGGTTCGGTTCTTTCAAGGTGCCGATACCATCTGCCGGTATCGGGACCAATGACGGAAAAAATATCGCGTCAGAGGAAAGATAGGCTGCCGTGATTCCCGAACCTCGTCAAGTCCCTTATCCATAGCACAATATTTTGTTCAAACGAGGTCCCGCTGCCGATGCTGAAAACTCAGCCTATGGACTGCTCGATGGGAAATGGCTTTGGGAACGATCCGATGGGCGTTGGTCAGGCAAACAATCTTCTCCGTAGAGGACCCATTTTGGTTTCCAATCACCCCTTGACAAAATGAGCCGTATTGAGCACATTTGAGCATGCCTGCCGAGACAACCTCACTTTTCCGTGCCCGCGTTCCCGCCGCGCGTCTGCGCAAGGCGGAGAAAATCCTCAGTCGTCTCGGTATGAAGCCGGGTGATGCGTTCAACATGCTTCTGGCGCAAATTGAACTCCGCCAAGGCCTGCCCTTCGAGGTGACCACGCGCCCGTCCGTGATCCTCACGGCAGAACAACAAGCCGCCGAGTGGCAGGAGGCCTACGGTGCCTACTGAACCGAAAGCTGGCGAAGTTTGGTTCGCTGACCTCGGCATGGCGGCAAAAAACCGTCCCGTTTTGGTCTTGGCTGCTCCCGGCGAGGAAGATGCCCGCGCACTGACGGTGGTGGCACCGCTGACCTCACAAATCCGTGGGCTAAGGGGTGAAGTGGATCTAGGCAAACCCCGCTGGCTATCCAAACATTCCGCCGTGAATGTGCAAGGTCTCGCCAGCTTGGATCATCGCAAACTCAGCCACCGCATGGGTGAGCTGTCACCCGCTCAAATGTCAAAAGTCAAAGCCGCTCTCATGGATTTGTTGGATTTATAGATCAATATGAAAACCACGCTTCAAAATGCACTACTCATTTTGAGTCTCACATGGGTCTCATTATCGACCAGCGCCTTCGGCGCTTCTCCGCGTCAGCGGATCTTGATGGATGCCGGTTGGCGGTTCCATCGCGGAGAGATTGACGGGGTTGCAGCTGATGGATCGGCAACGGATCCGTCAGTCAAACCGCCCACAACGGCCGCGCTGCGCTACGACGACAGCGCCTGGAGTGCGGTGCATCTGCCACACGACTACGTGATTGAGGGACCGTTTGATCCGAAGGGGGACACGGGCCATGGTTCGATCATTCCGACAACCGGTTGGTATCGCAAGGTCTTCAAGCTGCCCGAGGGTAGCAAGGGCAAAAGTCTCTGGATCGATTTTGACGGGGTTTATCGCGACAGCATTGTCTGGCTGAATGGCAAATGCCTGGGCCGACACGCCAGCGGATACACGGGGTTTCGTTATGATGTCAGCGAGGTGGCTGACTTCGCCGGTGACAACATTCTTACCGTCCACGTCGACCCGACCCATTTCGAGGGCTGGTGGTATGAGGGTGGGGGAATCTATCGCCACGTCTGGCTCAACATCGCCGACCGCGTGCATGCCGCACCTTGGGGTACCTATGTCACTGCGCAGTTGCCCGAGTCGTCGCCGCGGGCCCCGGCAACGTCGGCCGATCTAACTATTGAGACCGTCATCACCAACGCCGGTGCTGAGGAAGTGCCGGTCACAGTCGTCTCTGAGGTGGTTGATCGTGACGCCAAGACTGTTGCCAGCGTGGAGTCCTCCCAAAAGATACCTCCCGGCAAGAGCGGGACCTTGGTGCAAAATACCGTGGTGAAGCAGCCGCGGTTGTGGTCTATCAAAACGCCGTATCTCTACGACCTGGTCACCACGGTGAAGCAGGGTGGACGGGTGTTGGATGTGACCCGAACGCCATTCGGGATTCGCACGATCCGCTTCGACCTTCAAAAGGGATTTTTCCTCAACGGCGAGCACGTCAAGATCCAGGGGACATGCAATCACCAGGATTTCGCCGGACTGGGCGTGGCATTGCCCGACACACTCCAGACGTGGCGGGTCAGGCGCTTGCAGGAGATGGGTGCCAATGCCTGGCGCATGGCGCATAACCCACCCAATCCCGAGTTGCTGGATGCCTGCGATCAACTCGGAATGCTGGTGATGAACGAAAACCGCAAGCTCGGGGATTCCGCTGAAATCCAAGCACAGGTGGCCGACATGGTTTTGCGCGACCGCAACCACCCGAGCATCATCCTCTGGTCAATGTGCAACGAAGAACCCAAGCAAGGCACGCCGGAAGCCGCCAAACAGTTCACCACGCTCCGGGAGATTGTCCTCAAGCACGACCCCACGCGCCCGGTCAGCGCCGCCATGAACGGCGGCATGTATGATCCTATCAGCCTGGCCAAGGTCGGGGACATGGTCGGCGGCAATTACTGCGACGACGAGTACGACCAACTCCACAAGGCCCATCCCACCAAGCCGCTGTATGCCAGCGAAACGGCCAGCACGGTCACCACGCGGGGCGAATACGCCGACGACAAGGAGCGCACCGTGGTTTCGTCCTATAACATGACCGATCGCACATGGATACCTGTCGCGGATCGGGCGTTTGTCGCGGGCAGCTTTGTCTGGACCGGTTTCGATTACAAAGGCGAGCCGACCCCCTACAAGTGGCCGTGCATCAGCAGCAATTTCGGCATCATGGACACCTGCGGATTTCCCAAGGACAATTATTACTATTACCAGGCGTGGTGGAAATCCGAACCCATCGTGCATGTCATGCCGCATTGGAACTGGCCGGAACACGCAGGCAAGGAAATCAAGGTCATTGCCTTCAGCAATTGCGAGATGGTGGAATTGCTCCTCAACGGGCAAAGCCTGGGAACCAAACCGATGCGCCGCAACGGGCATCTGGAATGGAGCGTCAGATATGCCCCCGGCGTGCTGGAGGCAAAGGGGATCAACAAGGGCGAGTTGGCCGCCGCCGATAAAGTCGAGACAACCGGCGCGCCCGCCGCGTTGCGCCTGAAAACCGAGCGGCTCGTGTTAGCCGCCGACGGCGAGGATCTGACTGTGATCGAAGTGGACGTGGTTGATGTGGAGGGCCGGATCATTCCCACGGCCGGCAACCGCGTGGCATTCAGCATTGAAGGCGCGGGACGCATTGCCGGTGTCGGCAATGGCAACCCGGGGGATCACGATCCCGACAAGGCGCTTAACCGCCGCGCCTTCAATGGCAAGTGCATGGTGCTGGTGGGTGCGCTTGATAGACCGGGCCCAATGGTGCTGACCGCCACGGCCGATGGCCTGACACCTGCCGTCCTCAAACTGAAATCCAACTTATGACCCCACCCACCATGCATTCCCGCCGCACCTTTCTCCGTCAATCGGCCGCGGCAGCAGCCGCTGTCGTCGCCGGGCCCACGATCATTCCATCCTCGGCGCGGGGTGCGGATGGCCACACGGCCCCGAGCAACCGCATCACCGTGGGCTTCATCGGCACCGGGAACCATGGGGTGGACTGGAACCTCCCACCCTATCTCAAGCACAACAGCGCCCAAGTGGTCGCCGTCTGCGACGTGGACAACCACCATCTGTTGCGCTCCAAGGGGATGGTGAACCGCCACTATCAGAACACGGATTGTTTTGCGACCATGGATTTCCGCGAGATCCTCGCCCGCAAGGACATTGACACGGTCATGATCTCCACCCCGGATCATTGGCACACGCTCATCAGCCTGTTAGCCATCCAGGCCGGCAAGGATGTGCAATGCGAGAAGCCCACTCTAACCATCCACGAGGGGAAGGTGCTGGTCAAAGCCGTGCGCAAGCACAACAAAGTCTTCCAGACGAGCACCGAAGACCGCGCGGTGCCGGAATACCACCGCATGGCCGAGTTGGTCCGCAACGGCCGGATCGGCAAACTCCAGCGCATCGAGGTCATCCTGCCCAAACAACCTAACGGACCTGGCAATGCCACCCCGCAACCGGTGCCAGCGGAACTCAATTACGAAATGTGGCTGGGCCCGGCACCTGACGCACCCTATACCAAGGACCGGGTGCATGGCAACTTCCGTTGGATCTGGGACTATTCCGGCGGGATCATTTGCGATTGGGGTGCCCATTTGTTCGATACCGCGCAGTGGGCTAACGACACGGAACACAGCGGCCCGGTTGAGATTGAAGGCACCGGCACCCATTGGCAGGGAGGCCTCTACAACACAGTCAAGGACTATGATGTGACGTTCCGCTATGCCAATGGCGTGGTCATGACCTGCAAGCCGGGTGAGCCAAGCATCAAGTTCATCGGCAGCGATGGCTGGGTCGGCAACTCCGGGTGGCGCGCTCCCGTGCAGGCCAGTTCCCCGCAAATCCTAACATCCGTCATCGGGCCCGATGAGCTGCATCTCTACACCAATCCACTTGGCGAGCACGATGATTTCCTGCAATGCGTCAAGAGCCGCAAGGACCCGTATTTCCCGGTCGATATCGGCCACCGCGTGAGCACGGTGTGCCACCTCGCCAATCTCTCTATCAGACTTGGCCGCAAACTCAAGTGGGACCCCGCCGCGGAACAATTCAGCGGCGATGACGAGGCGAACAAGATGCTGGATCGGCCGCGGCGCGATCCATGGCAGTTGCCGATTCTGTGAGGCCCTGAGTGCCCCGGTGCTTAGGACGCGCAGGAAATAAGGAGTCACGACATTCGTGTCGTGTCTTTGTGACATGGGGAGAAGACGAGGACAGGAATGTCCCCGCTCCTTAGGACGCGCAGGAAATAGGGAACATTTTTCTGGTGCTTGGGGAGGGGGAATCTACACTGAGATTCAAGCCATGATGAATCTGCCCCGTTGCAACTACCGCGAAATCCTTCTCTCCATTCTGGTGGCGGGTTTGGCAGATGGCAATGCGCAAGTCGCAAAGCCAGGGGAGGCGCAGATTCTCACGCCGCCGGAAGTATGGAGCACCTACGACCCGGATGCCGGACCGCTCGACGAGCAGGTCTTGAAGCGTTGGACTACGAAGGCAGCCGCCTACAAGGAAGTCTATTTCTCCGCAACCATCGATGGACAGACGGTGCGCGTGTACGGGATTTATGCCGCGCCCTTGATGACTAACCAGATGGGGGATCAATCCGAATCCTCCAACCCCAGAGTGCCGGCGGTGATGCATCTGCATGGCGGAGGCCAGACGGTCGACGAGACATGGTTAGAGGCCTGGGCGGCCCGTGGTTATGCCGCGCTGACATGCAACTACCACGGTGTGTGGGAGGACCGCGATCGTTTCACGATCTATCCAGAAGCATTGAGGCTGGGAAATCATAAGTCCATAGCGGGCAAGGAAATGGCCACCGTGCCGAGCGTCCGCGCGTCGTCGTGGTATATCTGGTCGGCGGTCGCGCGCCGTTCGCTCACGTATTTGCGCCAGCAACCGGAAGTGGATGTCGAGCGGATCGGGGCCTTCGGGATCTCGATGGGCGGCACCACAATTTGGTCATTTGCGATGGATCCGCGGCTTAAAGCCGCCTGTGCGATCTACGGTTGCGGCTGGAATCGCTATTACCGGTATAGTCCGCGCTACGATCCATCCGCTGCGTTGACGGAAATGACCGACGATGACCGGGTGTGGTTGACCGGTATGGCACCGGAGGGCTGCGCGCCGTATGTCAAATGCCCCATGCTCTTCTTGAGCGGCAGCAACGACACCCATGGCAACATGGATCGCGCCTATCAAACAGTCGCGCGGTTGCCCGCTGCCGTCGAGCACCGCGAGGCATTCACCCCACGGTTCTGTCACCACGTCGGCGCGGATTCGGGCCGGAATGTGTTCCTCTGGATGGATACCTGCCTCAAAGGCGCTTCACCGTGGCCAATGAGCCCCGTGGTAAAGGTCGGGCTCGATTCTAACGGAGATCCCTTGGCCACGCTCACGGCCGATCGACCGTCCGATGTCGATAAGGTCGCCATCTATTACGCCGTCACCAATCCCCGTCCGATGAGCCGCAACTGGCGCAACGCCATTGCCGAACGCGCGGAGGACGGTTGGCGTGCCAAGCTGCCGGTCCTCGACACGGGAGCATACCTCTTCGCCTATGCCAATGTGTGCTACAAGAGCGGTGTGAATCTATCCAGCAATGAGGAGGCCCTTGTTCCAGCCACTCTGGGCGCCGCCCGTGCCACGGATACGGTGTCTAACATTCTCTACGACGGGTCCACCGGCAGCGGGATGTGGGCCACCAACTCGCCCTGCGTCGACCCCGTGCCACCGGAACGCATCCCCGTGCCAGTCCGTCCGGTGCTTGGGCCCGAAGGGAAGGCGGGGTTCACGGTCGATTACTATCTGGAGCCGTTGACCTATCAACCGGGCGATCCCAAATGGCGCGCGCCGGAGAATGCCGGACTGACTTTCCAGGTGGCGACGACCCGAGGCGAATCGTTCAGCGTGAATGTTTACGAAGATTATGCATGGCCTGGCCAGCGGACCTACGCCGCCAAGGTTTCACTCAAGGGGCAAGAGGGGTGGCAGACGGTAACATTATTCCCTGCAGATTTCCATGAACAGCAAGCCAAGGACACCACGGGTCCAACCCCAACCACCTTCGCCCGTTGCCAGGCGCTCGAGCTCACCGGTCCTTGGAAAGACAAAAAAATCGTCTTCACCGGCTTCCAGTGGGTAACCCACTGAAACATCCGCGCGCGCCGCTTCGTAGCAAACAAGCCGCCCTGCTCACAGGTACAGCCATCCATCCCATGACCCCACATCCCACGCGCCGCCACTTTCTGAAAACCGCAGCCCTGGCCATGGGAATGCCCACGATCATTCCCGCCTCCGCCTTGGGAAAAGACGGTGCGGTGGCCCCCAGCAACCGGATCGTTGTGGGAGCCATCGGCATAGGTCCGCGCGGGAGGGATGACTTGGGCGCGTTTCTCAAGCAACCCGACGTGCAGTTTGTGGCGATTGCCGAAGTGCAGGAAGATCGGCGCGAGATTGTGCGCCGGATGGCCAACAAGCGGTATGGCAATGAGGATTGCG
>CAIKDP010000155.1 GCA_903826205.1 Akkermansiaceae bacterium | reverse complement strand
GGCGATCTTCCTTTCCGTCATGCCCACGTAGGGGCTGAGGAGATCCGAGGCCTTTTGGACGTGAAGCGGTTGGCCGACCTCGTCGGCGAGCCAGTGGCCGAAGGCGGTCTTACCGGTGCCGGGCGGACCATACAGGCAGAGACGGGCGCTGGGGCTTTGTTTCAGTTGGGTGGCGATTTGTTGGAGATCGGCCGGGGTGTTGAGGTGGGCGATATCGTAGAGGCCGGGTTGAACCACTTGGATTGTCGCCTTGGTGGGGTCCGGGTGGCCCTGCGCCTTGAGCGTGTTGGCGATGATCCTGGAAAACGCGGCATCCCGTTTGGCTGCGGGCAGATCCCGTCCGATGTCACGGATGACGTCATGGGTGCGGGCGACGACGGCTGGTGAGAGATGCTCAGACTCCGCGAGCTGTTGAATGAGTGATTTTGTTAATAACTTGCCGACCGTATTATCCAGAATCCTCCTGCGTTGTTTCTTGGGAGGGATGGGAACTTCCAGAATGAAATCGAAGCGGCGGGCGTAGGCCGGGTCGAGCGCGTCGATCGAGTTGGAAATCCAGAGGATCGGGAGTTTGTTTTTTTCGAGCATCCGGTTGAACCATCCCTTGTGGGCTTGGACGGCGCTTTTGTCTGTGAACGACACGGCGGAAAACACATCTTCGGCTTCATCGAAAACAAACAAGGTCGGAGTGTTGCCGAAAATGGCTGCGGAGACACGCAGCGCACTGAGCCGGGCCAAGGCGCGAATCGGATCACCATCGGAATCTTCGGTGGCAAATTCAAACACGGGCACACCGATGGCATGACCGATGATGCGGGCGAGTTGGGTTTTGCCCGTGCCTGGCGGTCCGTGGAACAGGATGTTGACCCCGCTCTTTTTCCGTGAGATCGCCCGTTTCAGATAGGGAACAAGCAGCTCAATGCTGGGCTGAAGGTGAGGAAAATCCTCCGGATCAAGGGTGGGTGGGGGCGGTGAGACGCCGAATTGCTTCAGCACCTCGTCACGATCGAATTCTTTGCGGAACAGTTGCTGCGCCACCGACTTGGAGAAGAAATCAAGATCCTTGGATCTGCCAGAGCTGGGAGTCAGCAGGCCGCATTTGTGCAACTGCTCATTGGCCGACAAGGCTTTTGCAACCGCCAGACGAGGCAACCCCAACACCATGGAGTAGTAGCGTGCGGGGTTGGCGGAGATGCAGCCATCGACCAAGCGTTGCAAGTCGCTGAGGACCGGTTCAATTTGCGCGCAGGCGAGAAATTCCAGAATCTTAATCTCGGTGGGGTTGAGTTTGAAGATGCGTCCAAATTCGGCAAAATTGCGATAGACTTGTGCAGGCAGCCCGATCTGACTGCGCGTTCCTTCCAGAGTGGTGCGCAGCGTGTCAAGCTGCTGGAGAGTCCAAGGGACGGTGTCTTCAGTGATTTGAGCGGGCAAGCCAAGGAAGCTGGCGATGTCATCATCCGCATAGTCGTTATGGCGGAGGAATCGCGCTCGCGCGAGGCCCGGTGAAAAGGCCCGCAGCACCCAAAGGGCGATCTGGCGGGTATAGGAGGATTTGAAGGGATGCGTAGCCATGGTGTCGTCGGTGTCTGGCGCAACCATGGCAGGGAGGTGCGACAGAATGCGTCGCACACGAATTTATTCTTCAAGAAATCAATTCATCGCCGGATCAAAGCCGCGGTTCACCACAAGCATGCCCTTCGCCTGGAGAGTCGCCATAGCCGCTGTCGCCTCCTGAGCGCTCTGCGGGCGTTTCGGCATGAGCCCGGAGAAGCGCCCGGTCGTGGAGGTGAAATTGGGTGCCGTGTTGTCCCCGAACTCAACAAACTTTCCGATGTCGTCGCGCATGATTGGCAGCAGGCAGGTGCCGCTCCGGGAATGATCTTCCAGGATCAGCGCGACCATCTCCTGTCGGTCGGGTGACTGCGACGGCGGGGTTTGCGTGTCGAGGTGGCCGCCGGGCTTGGCCAGTCTCACCCATGCTTCCACCACCATGACGATGGCACGCGCAGCGTGGGCAACAGCCAACAACCGGGCGACCTCGGCGAACTGGTCTTTCGCCGCCTCATCCGGCATCCCGGATGGCATGCAGAAAACATAGCCGTCCTTGGTGTCGGCGATCACCGTCGGCGGGACACTGCCGGTGGTCCGCATCATGTGCAGGGCGTAGTCCTGCGCCTGATAGGCCAGGGCTTCAAGGCGGGCGGTTTCAGCCGGGTCGGGATTCAGGTTCATGGCAAGACGGTCATGATACTCACCGCAGGACGGATGGCAAATCCATCAGTGAAAAAACTCTCGCGGTGGGTTGGCTACCTATTGAGTGTGTTTTCTGTTGATGGCTGACCTGCCATGGAAATTAGGGGATTTTTCCATGGATTTGCATAGGGGGAATGTTGTGCCTATGTCAAAATCTCACGGCTGCTTAACTTTCCCTGCTAGGCGTGACTCATTCCCGACGTATGTAGCTCCCTTAATCTGGGTTTCCAATGACCCAAGTTTTTTTCGGCTCAGAACCCTTATACTCGTTCCAACCGGAATTGACGTTTCCTTACCAGCGGAATTCATAAGGCTGAATTCCTCGGTGACAATCACAGTGCACGGCAACGAGACGCTTTCGAGGGTTTTTAGAATTCGAGGGTTTTGAGCCTGACTTACATTTTGCCCTTGTGGTAGTGTTCCTTCTGGTGTGATTGTTGTGACCTGCTGCTTTTCGCTCGTCACGGCAGCAGAGCCTTTGTGCCAGGTCGAAAACGTGCCCCACCCAACAAGTCCAACGAATCCAACAATGAAGATAAGCGGAATAACGCAACCATCATTATTATGCCCTGATGGCTCTTTTTCAAATATAAGTCCTACAAGTTTCATTTGCGCCAAGAGAGTGGGAAAGTGAGGCTGGGTCATCAAGCATGAATGCGCTTCCTGTGAGTCCGCTAGAACATCCCGGTACCAATGATGCCACCGCGCGACAGCAAGTTGACAGGTTCGAGAAGGGGCGCACAGATAATGACAGTAACTTTTAACGTTTTCATATAGCGGCACGAAGAGCCAATAGTTGTCCCACGTCAAGATTTGTTTCGCAGAATTCGAGTAACCGCTGATTTTGCCCTTGGTTGAATCTTCGTGGATACGTGACTAGGAAATTAGCAAATTCGGACGAGCGATAGCGGACGTGCTAAGAGCAATGTGTGAATCTCTTGGAAAGCGGCACTCAGGGAACGGGATCTCCCAAGTCCCGTCTGCTGCGAGGCAATGATAGACCCCCCGCCCAATCGGGCGCGAGTGCCACAACGGCGCGCAGTTCGTCTTGTTTATCGGCTAGAGCGAGGTGCCATTGGAATATGTCGTGGAGACGAGGGAAGGTCCAAGGGCAATCCGCGGCGCGGGTGAATAAAGCGATCAGCTCGGGCAGGCGGCTGACCGTGGTATTCAGCCATAGCGGGCGGGACATGGCGGAACTCGCTAGCGCCGGGTCGTGCAACCAGGAATCGACGTTAGCATCGGCCGCTCTTTTGATAACGGCATTGCGGATGCGGGTGTGGACATGGGGGGCAACGGCTTGAAATTGCCACCCTCGTTCCCAGGGTGAAATGCCTAATGGTTTGGTGCAGCGGAGCGCCTCGCCGCGACGACCGAGCCGGAATAGGAACCGACCGAGACGGTGCAGTTCAAACAGAGCTGAGGCTTTGGGTATGGCGTTGCCGGCGATGGCTTCCATCTTCGTGCGTGTATCGTTGGCGATGGCCTCGGCATGTCGGGGTCCTTCGGACGTGTTCAGGTGTATCCATGCCGAGATTGCCTTGCGCTGCTTAGCGTTTAGGCAAAGCCCGCGTACAATCACATCATTTTGGATTTTGTTGAGAGCCTGGGTTTTCAGTTCATGCAGGCCGGATGGGGGGTATGCCACCAGATCGAACACATCAGGGACTCCGACGGGAGTTAGAAATTTCAGACTCTCATCGACTTGACTCACTCTGCCGACGGTGGGTGCTTCCATGCATACATCTCCATATTGATAGAATAAACGCTTCATCTCCCGGACCGCCAAGGCGCCGGCGCGGATCAAACGCGCTCTGGATCCTGACGCCTGGGCACGTTGCCAGATGCGGCTGGGGAATTCCTCAAGAGTCACCGGGAGTTTTTCGGGCATCTGCAAGACCCCACGTTCGGCCGCGTCAAGGATCTCCCGTTCGATAGGTGATGGATCGGGTAAAAACTCGCCGCGAAAACTCGCCCTCCCGGCACCTGACCATTGTTTCGAGGCACGCAGAAAGACCCCGAACGCCACCGGGACACGTTCGCTTGCGGGAAGAACGCGCAGCGCAATGGCCATGTCCTCTGGTGGCGTAGTCTCCTGATCCCGCAGACATGACGCCAAGTTTGAACCAGTGCAGGCTGTGTGAAATTCCTCCCATCTTTTGAGGGCGCACTGATAGGCGATGGACTCGGGCTGTTCTAGAAGGTGTTGCGATCTCATACAAATTAGAGGTGTTTCATGGTTCCCTGAATGGCAGCGTTCGCTGCATCGACCCATGCCAAGGTGTTGGCGGCACCGCGATTGCGGGCGGTGCGGGTGGCGGCGGCCAAAGAGGCAAGAGTGTCAAAACGGCGGAAACTCTGCGTGGGGTCGCGGGCTTCAAGGTATAGGGCCTCTGTGGGCAGGGACAATACCACCTCGGCCACCTTGAGCCGGTCGGTGGCGAAAATCACGATGCCGCCAATGTCCGAAGCCTCGCCCCAGCCATGGATGCCATAGCGGACGAGGATGTTGCGGAGGTCGAGCATCAGCTTTTCATGCGGATTCGGTTTGCCGCTTCTCCACCAGTTGGATGTCTCAAATTTCGCGCAGTGGTAGCGTGCCAGTTGGATCGCCTCGTTGAGGGTGAGACGCTTGTTCTTCGGCATCACCTTCCATGGCGAGGCCGTGAGGATTTGCTTGCCGAACTCGCGCTGCAGCGAATCCATCACCTTGGGGTCAGGTGGCACGTCCAAATGGACAATGCGGGTGGCGGGTTGCAATTCCAGCCGAAACAATACCGGTCCGAAACAAAGCGCGGCCCGCCAGTTGCAGGAAATGTAGGTGCCGCGCCCATAGGACCCGCCATGCATCCAGCGGACGAGTCCCTGCTCAGCTTTGTATTTGAACTGCGGGGTTTTCTCGGTCCATGAATAGTCGCGCAGTCCCTCTCTCAAAATCCTGCGAGCCGCCCGCTTGCTGGTCCCGTGATAAAACACCCGGTTCCCCAAATTTGCCAATACTTCAGCTGAACGGGTCGCTGAGGCATGGGTGGCGGAGGCTGTGTGCATCTGGAAGCAAAGCGTATCCGGCTTGTCAAGCCCTTCGTTTTTTCCGAAACAGAAAATATTGGAGTCTTGGGTGATTGAACCCAGATCCACAATTCACGGCGGCGTGCAAATCCTGCAAGAATGCGGAATAGCTGGACGGGACAACGGAAACTTTGCTAGTAGCCAATCAGCACATTCTCTGCCATGTTCGAACATCGCTCGCTTGACGACCGATGAAAAGCCATAGATCTGACCACTCGAAGCCTGCATGAAAACACTCGCCCGCGTCACGCTATTCCTACGTCGCCTCGCCGCACTAGATCCCTCGTTTGACAAGGCCAGGACCGCAGCCGAATCCGCCCTTCTCTCAGCCATCAGAGCCAATTGGATCACCACCGCTGGCGTCGAGCGAGTGGAAGCGTTGATCAAATCGAAAATTGAGCAAATGAGTATTGATGACCTCGCCGCCGATGTTCGCGAATCGCTCTCAGCCCATCTCGTGAGCTTGGTTAAGGCAGGTATCGAAAAGTATGAGTTTTTCAATGTGATCCTGCGGAAGATGCCGGAGGAACACAAAGCCTATAGCCATGAATGATGATTCCAAATTAGCGCGCGAAGAGAGCATCCCAAAAGCACGTGGGGCACCGGGCGTGAGCGGGGAGTTGCTTGCTAGACCAAACTCCGCCATTTCTTTGTCGAGAAAGGAGGGTGACGGATATAGACCGCCGTTACAGCGCGGTGTCTATCTTTGGCTCTGTTGTGAGGGCTGGATGCGATTCGGACCGTATGAGTGGTTGCGTTTCGACGACAAAGAAGGCGCGATCATCGGACCGAACGGAGACTTCGTGGCGCGAAAGATGGACGGTCATTGGCGCATCGCTCATGGACGTGGCGCGGGCATGCCTTTTTCGAATCCGACGATCACGATAACGCGCGAGCATCCTCACAAGTCTAGCGGTGCGCATCCGGGGGTTGGATAGGGGAGTTTTCTTGCGAGAATTCGCTTTTGGACTCATAAAGCATCGGTTCTGTTTGAGGCACCAGAATCCTAATCGTCGTTATGGCGCAGACGTTCCGCACCCCTGGCGCGGTTGCCGAGGTTGGCTTTGTGATGATCCGCGAATTTTCTAAACCGATCACGATCCTCGATCAGCTTTATGATTTGCGCGACCGTCAGTTTCCCGGAATCCAGAGCTGTCTTCACTAAATTGGGAGCAATTCGCTGCAACGTTGCCGGAGCTTTAACGGTTTCCCCGCGGACCTCGGATTCCACCACTTCGGGTGGCAAATGGTCGGCTACAATCTCATAGATGTAACCCAATGCATAAACGTCGACCGATGAGGATCTCTTGTCTGCATTTGTGAGATAGCTGTCACCGGTCACTTCAAAATGCACCACCTGTGATCACTTCAAAGTGCACCACTTCGGATGGGGATTTGTTTGATGCGTATTGGGAGGGGTGGCAAGGTGAAAGTGGCGTTTGACCGTTGATTTCTTGGAGGCGTGGACAGAGCGCCCGGCGAGAATGGGCCTGCCCAAGCTCGTCGGAGCCGGGCGCGGCCGGATTGGCTTCAGACGCCGTGGTCAT
>CAIKDP010000154.1 GCA_903826205.1 Akkermansiaceae bacterium | reverse complement strand
GGCCCAACCATTCGCGCAGGGCGCGCAGGCCTTGGCCGACCTCCACCGGCGTCCCCTTCGACCATGCCAGGTCAAGCGTGCTGACCCCGGCTGCCATGGCGGGCAGGGAAAAATCGCGGACTTGGTTATCACGCACCACGCGCAGGACAAACGCGGTGGCAGGCGTGAGTTCAATGGCCGGCATGTCATTGAGGTCGCTGGTGCCCGCCTTGGTGGTGACGATTTGGCGGAACGATCCGGTCTTGTCCAACAACCCGACCCGCGCCTCGACGCGCTGGCCGGCATCATCCAACACCCGCACATGGACGCTGGCGGCGGCGGGATTCACCTCGGCAGCGGGCGGGCGGTTCCTTACCCCGCCGGTGTAGCGGTCGGTGACATTGACGGCGGGGACCGAGGCGTCCGTGGGATTCCATACTAACGGAAAATGCTCCTTGGTGGGGGCCCACATGTTGGCCCAGATCGCGTAGGTCGGGTCATCGGACACGGCCTTGGAGGCGTTGCCATTGAACCAGCCGTGGTCGAGGCCTTCGGGCGAAGCTTCGGCGGCACCGGTGAAATGCCAGTCACCGTCCCAGACCTCGACCCAGGTGTGGTTGCCGCTCTTGTTAGCCCAGAGGGCGGTGCCGGCGATGCGGGCGGGGATGCCCACGCTGCGGCAGGCGTCGGCCAGAATGATGGATAGCCCGGTGCAACTCGCCAGACCTTGGTCGATGGATTCCTGCGGGCTTTGGTTGGGGCGCTTGCGCTTGGTGCTGTATTTCACACCGATCTGTTTGAACAACTGGCGGTTGAGTGCCTGTGCGGCTTCACTGGCGGTCTTGCAGTCCTTGACGATCTCGCTGCACTGCGCGTGAAACTTGCCACGCCACGGGTCGCGCGGTTCATCGAGTTGGGCATAGGGCAGCACGCAGTCGAGAAACAACGCGTCGGGCACCTGCTTGCCCCACGGATAGGCGTCGCGCGTCCGCAACGCAAGGCGCAGGTTTTCCAACAGAAAGTCTTCTGTTAGGGAACGCAGGTCGCGCTCCGGCATGCCGGCGATGAGAAACGCGGCGGCCTTGGTGCCGGGTTCACCAAACTCCTTGGTGGCAGCCTCGGCTAAGCCGCGAATGGCTGCCGCATTGGCACCGGCAGCGGCCAGGCGCGCGGGTTCGAGCGTTGCCGCGGCATGCGCAAAGGTCACAAGGAAAAGCAGGACGGGCAGACGCATGCGCGTGAGGGTGATAAGAGCCGTGGTGACGGTCAATGAGAATTGGCCGCTGCGACACTGGAGCACGAAATGGGCCTGGGCGTTTGGCTGACGGGGCTACTCTTGGCACTGAGCCTGTGCCCTCTGCCTTGCCCGCCACGTACGATGACGACGAATATAATGCCAGTCATTATGTTGTCGACAACGCAGACTAAATCTCATTCCCTCGGTACATGAGCACATCAAATCGTTGGCTGGGAGTGCTGAATTCCGTATCGGATTGCCGGCATGGTGGCGACGGAGCGGGAGGAAGCCGCCTGTTCACCGCACGCCAGTTGGCAGTGAGAACGGTGGGGTAATATCCTGAAATTCAGGCCCTTGAGTGGCAGCATCCAGCGTTGAGCAAAGGTGGAGTGGTAACATAACTTGTCTAACACGATAATATCAGCGCCGATGTTGAGCTGAAACACAAAAAAGCTTTGTAGTTCCTTGAATAGAGGCCGATTAAGCCAAGCACCCTGCGGAATAGACGGCCGCCTGCGATTGAGACGGCGATTGAGGCTTGCGGTTTCCCGCCAGAAGCCTAAGCACGCCGCGTGTCCTGGCTGCTGCTCACCATTGCTTCCGCATTCTTACTCGGGTTTTACGACTATTTCAAAAAGCTGGCGTTGCGTGACAACGCGGTGTTGCCGGTGCTTTTCGGCAGTGTGGCGGCGGGTGCGGCGGTATGGTTGCCGTTTGTGGTGTGGTCCGCGGTGGCCCCTGACTCCTTGCCGTCCGCGTTCCTCCATGTCACCGGCATTTCCGCACACAGCCATCTGTTGCTTTTCGTCAAGGCCGCGCTGGTGGGCGCTTCATGGCTTTGTGGTTACTACGGCATCAAGTCGCTGCCGCTCTCGATTGCCTCGCCGATCCGCGCGACCGGGCCGCTGTGGACAATCACGTTTGCGGTGCTCCTGTTTCACGAGTCCCCGACGCCGAAACAATGGGCGGGTGTGGCCATCATCCTGTCGGCGTTCTTCGCTTTCACATTTGTCGGCAGACGGGAAGGCATTCATTTCCACCGCAACCGGGCGGTCTTTTTCATGCTGGGGGCGACGTTGTTAGGAGCGGCATCCTCGCTCTATGACAAATTCCTGCTGCAAGGCGCCCACCTCACCCCCGGCCAGGTCCAGGCGTGGTTCACGATCTACACCAGCATCATCCTGGTGCCGCCGCTGGCGCTCTGGTCGCGCATGCACGACCGCCACCCGTTTCACTGGCATTGGGCGATACCGGTGATCGGGTTCACATTGTTAGGCGCGGACATCCTTTACTTCACGGCCATCGCGCAACCCGAGGCCCTGATCTCGCTGATTTCACCGGTGCGCCGCACCTCGGTCATCGTGTCCTTTCTGTTGGGGATATTCCTGTTCCGCGAAAAGCACCTGCGCGCCAAGGCGCTGTGCGTCGCGGGGATCATCGGCGGGGTGATCCTGCTGTCGTGACTCTCACGCGAGGATCTTCGGCACGACCGGGGCACGGAGCCGGTGGGCCTCCGGAACACCGGAACCCAGCAGCGGACGGCAATAGTTGTGGAAGTCCGCAGTGACGCCATTGCCCTCGGCATTGATGAAATTGTCGGGCATGTGGCGGGTTTTGCCAGCCACATTCTCCAAGGGCACCAGGGCGTAGTCCACACTGTAATCGAGCACCGGGCGGCGGATCACCACCGAACCATCGACATTGTCCCACATCGCGAATTGGACCGCCTTTTCAGCGACCTCGCGTGCCTCGTGGGCATCGCGGTCGGAGCGGCAACCGATGAAGCAACGTTGCAGGTAGCCGAAGGTATCGGCCCGCACGCGCTTGAGTTTGAGTTCGCGGCGGATGGTGTCCGATAGCAGGTCGCCGAGGGCGCCGGTGCCGGAAAGTTGGACGTTGCCGTGGTCGTCGCGCTCATCGGTTTGCATCAACTTGGTGATCATGGCTTCGCCACTGGCATCCGAGATGCCTTCCGAGACGGCGATCGTGCACAGGCCGTGCTTGGCCACGACGCGGTCCACATCGGTTAGAAAACGGGTGGTGTCAAACGCGCGTTCCGGCATGTAAATCAAGTGAGGTCCGTCATCGCTGTGTTTTTGGGCGAGGGAGGAGGCGGCGGTAAGAAAGCCGGCATGGCGGCCCATGATCACGCCGATATACACGCCGCCGAGGGCGCGGTTGTCGAGGTTGACTCCCATGAAGGCTTGGGCGACATAGCGGGCGGCGGAGGGGAAACCCGGACAGTGGTCGTTTTCCGCCAGATCATTGTCGATGGTCTTGGGAATGTGAATGGCGCGCAGTTCGTAGTTGGCGGCGCGGGCTTGGTTGTTGATGATGCGCACCGTGTCGGACGAATCATTGCCGCCGATGTAGAAGAAGTAGCGGATGTCATGGGCCTGCATGACCTTGAACATGCGGGCACAGTATTCCTCGTCGGGCTTGTCACGGGTGGAGAGCAAGCCGGAGGACGGGGTGTCAGCCACCCGTTCGAGGTTGTGGCTGGTCTCGCGCGTCAGATCGACGAAATTCTCCTGGATAATGCCGCGCACGCCGTGCACCGCCCCGTAAATCGAGGTGACCTGGGAGAATTTGCGGGCCTCAAGGGCGACGCCGACAAGGCTTTGGTTGATGACGGGCGTGGGACCTCCGCCTTGGGCGACGAGAACTTTTCCTTTCAAGGGGTTCATGGGGGCCGCAAGCATGCTCATGACCGTGGCGGATGCAAGTACTGAATCGCGTCACTTCGGCCGTTGCCCGGATTCCGACCGGGCGCGAGCCCACTTGTTTGTTAGATAATTGCCGGGCCCACTTATGGATCGAATCGTAAGACTTGAAACGCGCCCCACCCCACGCTAGCCTGCCGTCCGCCACGGGCCGCTCACCGGCCCAACTTGGCGGCCCTTTTTCTCTGCGCCACATGGACTACTCCTCGCTCATCGCCAAACGCCGCGACCGCTTCGCCGAACTGGAGGAAGCGGTGGGCGATCCGGGATTGTTCGCCGATCCCAAACGTGCCACGGAGTTGCTGCGCGAGCACCGCAAACTCAAACAATCCCTCGATCTGTGGGCAAAGCTCCAAAGCACCAGGCGCCAGCTTGCCGACAACCAGGAACTCGCAAAATCCGAGGATGCGGAGTTTGCCGCGATGGCCGCCGAGGAAATTCCTGGGCTCGAGGCCGGCGTCACCAGTCTGGCCGACGAACTCCAATACGCGCTGCTGCCCGCCGACCCTAACGAAGACCGCGATGCTCTGATAGAAATCCGCGCCGGCGCCGGCGGCGATGAAGCCTCGCTCTTTGCCGGCGAATTGATGCGTGCCTATCAACGCTACGCGGATATCCGCGGTTGGAAATGCGAGCATCTTGAAAGCAGCCCGTCGGAAGTCGGTGGCTTCAAGGAAGTGATCCTCAAAGTGACTGGCGACGAGGTGTTCCGCCATCTCAAATACGAATCCGGCGTGCACCGCGTCCAACGCGTGCCGGCCACCGAGACCCAGGGCCGCGTCCACACCTCCACGGTCACCGTCGCCGTGCTGCCGGAGGCCGAGGAGGTGGATGTCGAAATCAAACAGGAAGACCTGCGCATCGAAGTCTGCCGCTCCGGCGGTGCCGGCGGCCAACACGTCAACCGCACCGAATCCGCAGTGCAGATTTTCCACCTGCCCACCGGCATCTACGTCCGCTGCGAAGAGGGCCGCTCGCAAATCAAAAACCGCGAGATCGCCATGCAGATTTTGCGCACCAAGCTCTACGAACAAAAACTCCGCTCCCAGCAGGACGCCTATTCCTCCCACCGCCGCTCATTGATCGGTTCCGGTGATCGCTCGGAAAAAATCCGCACCTACAATTTCCCCCAATCCCGCATCACCGACCACCGCATCGGCTTCACCTCCCACAACCTGGGCGCCGTGATGGCCGGCGACTTCGCCGAGTTCACCCGCGAACTCCAAGCAGCCGAGATGCACGACCGCCTCGCCGAGGCCGGCATGTGAGGCCCATGCCGCCGCCGCAAGGAGTAACGACGTTCCTGTCGTCGTGAGCGAGGCTAGCCGGAGCCATTGGCACGCGTCCTGCGGAAGGGTCCATGTCTAACGAAAAAGCCGGACGGTTGCCCGTCCGGCTTTGGATTGTTAGATTGGATGATGTTTGGGTCGGGCATGGCGGTCAAAAACCGCCGCCACCCTTACATCATGCCGCCCATGCCGCCGTGGTCGTGACCACCGCCGCCGGCAGGCGGGGCTTCCTTGGAGGGAAGCTCGGTGATGAGGGCCTCGGTGGTGAGCAGCAAGCCCGAGATGGACGCGGCGTTTTGCAGCGCGGTGCGGGTCACCTTGGTGGGATCCACCACGCCAGCGGCGATGAGATCTTCGTAGGTGTCCGTGGCGACGTTGTAGCCGTAGCCGTCCTTGTGGTTCTTGACGTTCTCAACGATGAGGGCGGCTTCGCGGCCGGCATTGGCAACCAACTGGCGCAGCGGAGCTTCCACGGCGCGGGCGACGATGCCCATACCGGTTTTCTCGTCCTCGTTCGATGCGGCGTCGCAGCACTTGGCATCACACGCGGCCTTGAGGGCGCGGATGAGGGCGGTGCCACCGCCGGCGACGATGCCTTCCTCGACGGCCGCACGGGTCGCGTGGAGGGCGTCTTCGACGCGGGCTTTCTTTTCCTTCATCTCGGTTTCGGTAGCGGCACCCACATTGATGACAGCCACGCCGCCGGCGAGCTTGGCGAGGCGCTCCTGGAGCTTCTCACGGTCGTAATCGCTGGTGGTGTCTTCGATCTGGCGGCGGATTTGGTTGACGCGGCCGGTGATGGCTTCGGAGGTGCCACCGCCTTCAACGATGGTGGTGTTTTCCTTGGTGATGGTGATGCGCTTGGCTTGGCCGAGGTCGCTCAGTTCCACACCTTCGAGCTTGATGCCGAGGTCTTCGGTGATGACGCGGCCACCGGTGAGGATGGCGAGGTCTTCGAGCATCGCCTTGCGGCGGTCGCCAAAGCCCGGGGCTTTCACTGCGGCGATGTTGAGGATGCCACGGAGCTTGTTGACCACGAGCGTGGCCAGGGCTTCACCTTCGACGTCCTCGGCGATGATGAGCATCGGCCGGCCGGTCTTGGCGACCTTTTCAAGCAGCGGCAGCATGTCCTTGAGCGAGGAGATCTTCTTCTCGTTGATGAGGATGTAGGCATTCTCAAGATACACTTCCATGCTCTCGGGATTGGTGACGAAGTACGGCGACAGGTAGCCCTTGTCGAACTGCATGCCTTCGACCACTTCAAGGGTGGTTTCGATGCCCTTGGCTTCTTCCACGGTGATGGTGCCATCCTTGCCGACCTTGTCCATGGCTTCGGCGATGATGCTGCCGATGGTCTCGTCCGAGTTGGCAGAGATCGAGGCGACCTGGGCGATTTCCTTGGCGTCGGACACCGGCTTGGAGATCTTCTTGAGCTCGGCGACGATCGCTTCAGTGGCCTTCATGATGCCGCGTTGCAGCGAGATCGGGTTGGCACCGGCGGTGACGTTGCGCAGGCCTTCCTTGTAGATGGCTTCGGCCAGCACGGTGGCGGTGGTGGTGCCGTCGCCGGCGATGTCCGAGGTCTTGCTGGAGACTTCGCGGATGAGTTGGGCACCCATGTTTTCATAGGGGCACTCAAGCTCGATTTCCTTGGCTACCGTGACACCGTCCTTGGTGATGGTCGGGGAACCGTATTTCTTGTCAATGATGACATTGCGTCCGGCTGGCCCAAGGGTGGCTTTGACGGCACGGGCAAGTTTTTCCACACCGCGCAGGAGGGCCTGGCGGGCGGATTCGTCGAATTGGAGTTGTTTGGCCATTGTGTGTATTAGTTAGAAGTTGCTTGTTATTGGTTGTTGGTAATTTGGTCGGATCGGTCGGATCGGTCGGATCGGTCGGATCGGTCGGATCGGTCGGATCGGTCGGATCGGTCGGATCGGTCGGATCGGTCGGATCGGTCGGAT
>CAIKDP010000153.1 GCA_903826205.1 Akkermansiaceae bacterium | reverse complement strand
GTGCGGTCTACAACAACACCAACTTCACGGTGGGCAGCTTTACCAAGAGCGCCACGGATCTGCAGGTGGATATCACCACGGCCACGCCCCTGACCACCGCCTACTGGGTCGGCAACTATGGCGGGAACAATTTCAACAACACGGAGTTGAGACACATTTGGGCCGTCTCCAACGGCAACGACCAAAGCAACTGGTCGACCTCCCCGACGGACACCACCACCCAAGGTCTAGCCCCCGGCGCCGGCACCGACGTCGTTTGGGCCAACACCAACGGGAATTGGTGGGACTACTCGATCCTGGGCGCGAACATGAGCATCCACGGCTTGACCATTCCGAGCAGGTCGCTGGAACTGCGTAACGACGGCTACCAGCTGACGATCGGCAGCGGCGGCATCACCCAACTCTATCACAACGAGTCCGAGTGGACCAATATTTACTCCAATTTGGCGTTGAGTGCGGACCAGACCTGGACCTATCAGGGCAACCGCGGCCGGGGAATGAATATCTACGGCAACGTGGCCAACAACGGGAACTCGCTCACCGTGAACGTCAGCAATGATCCAATCAACATCTACGGCCCGATCAGTGGTGCGGGCGGCCTCATCAAGACCGGCGGCAACACCCTCACGCTGGGCAGCGTCGACACTTACTCTGGCGCGACCAAGATCAACGGCGGCACCTTGTCCCTTGGTGGCGACGCCACGATTCTCGCGACCTCGGGCGTGACGATCCAGGGTGGCTCGCTGTCACTGAACAACGATGCGAGCAGGGCCAAGCTCAACCGCGTCAGCGCGCCGATCACCGCCTACAACGGCAGCATCAACTACCTCAACAACCGCGACCTCGGCGTCGATTACACCAGCACCTTGGGCAACGTCACGCTCGTCGGCGGCCAGTTGGATGTGGCCGTCCAGGATCGCATGCAACACAACGGTTCGGCCTATGTGCCGTACGGCACCCAGGCACTGACCTTGGGCGGCCTGACCCGCCCGGGTACGGCTGCGGTCAGTTTCTCGTCGAATCCCGATGGTTCGGACATGAACAGCCTGAGCCTGAACACCGGCCTGAACGCGACGTACAACGTCATCAAGGTCAATGGTGCGTCGGCGACGCCAGCGGGCCAGATCATCGGCGGTTGGGCCACGGTCGGTCTTTCCAACACGATCCAGCGTGACTACGCGGTGTATGACGCCTCCGGCAACATCGTAGCGGCCAACATCCCCGCATCGGCCGAGACCACCTGGTTGACTTCCGGCGCTTACACGATGGGCCCGGACAGCGGCAATATGGACGGCGGGGTCGGCATCACCCTGACCGGCAACCGCACCATTGCCGCCCTGCGCAACTTCGGCAGAGGCGACAGCCTGAATCTGGCTAACTTCAACCTGGAAACCAACAGCCTCCTCCAAGGCGGACGCGGGGGATGGAGCATCTCCAGCGTCACCGGCGTGATCCGCCAGAACGGGACGGCTGCGGCCAATCTTGATATCAACGCCGGCAGCACCTGGGACGGCGGCACCATCAATATCAGCGCGCCGATCGTGAATAACACCGGTGCCCTGACGCTGGTGAAATCGGGCTACGGTGATCTGTATCTGAGCGGCACCAACACCTACAGCGGTGGCACCGTCATCAACGCCGGCACAGTTTACATCCAAAGCGCCTCCGCGCTGGGCAGCGGCCGGCTGACCTTCGCCGGCGGTTCGGTCAACGGCTCGGGCAAGGTCGCCACCAACATCCCGATCACGGTCAATGCCGACTTCGGTTACGGCGGGACCGGCGGCAGCCTGAACCTCGGCACGGGCGCGATCGATCTGGGCACCACGCCCGGTACGACCCGTTCGATCTATACCGGCAGCGACGACACCACCAATCAGTTCCGTTCCCTCACTCTTGGCGGCGTGATCAGCAATGGCAGCACGGCCAACTCGATCGTCAAGACGGGTGGTGGCATGTTGATCCTCCCCAACAACAATGCCTACACCGGTTCGACGGCGGTCAACGGCGGCACGCTGATCCTCTCCGGTGCCAACACCTATGCCGGCGGCACGACGGTCGGCTCGGTCATCGGCAACACCACCTACACCGGCTTCCTGGCAGCCCGCAATGGCGGCGCGCTGGGCAGCGGCAGCGTGGCGGTGGCGCAGAACTCGACCTTGGTTTACGAGGCCTCGGCGAACGCGCCCTTGGCCATCGGCGGCAACCTGAGCCTCAGCGCGGGCGGCTCCACCACCCTCGGCGGCGCCATTGGTGCGACGACAACCGGTGCCCAGATCAACGTGGCAGGCAATGCGACGGTCAACACGTCCGGCGGCGACGGCATCCGGGTGAATATCTACGGCAACAGCCTCAGCGGCACCACCGCGGGCAGCGGCACCTACACGTTGGTCCACGCCGTGACCGGCGGCAGCTTGGAGACCGGCAACTATTCGCTGGGTGCGGTCTACAACAACACCAACTTCACGGTGGGCAGCTTTACCAAGAGCGCCACGGATTTGCAGGTGGATATCACCACGGCAACGCCTCTGACCACTGCCTACTGGCGCGGCAACTATAGTGGGAACAATTTCAACAACACGGAGTTGAGACACATTTGGGCGGTCTCAAACGGCAACGACCAAAGCAACTGGTCGACCTCCCCGACGGACGGCAGCGTCCAAGGTCTGGTCCCCGGCGCCGGCACCGACGTCGTCTGGGCCAACACCAACGGAACTTGGTGGGACTACTCGATTCTGGGCGCAAACATGAACATTCGTGGCCTGACCATCTCAAGCAGGTGGCTGGAACTCCGTAACGACGGCTACCAGCTGACGATCGGCAGCGGCGGCATCACCCAGCTCTATAACAGCGAGTCCGAGTGGACGCAAATTTACGCCGATTTGGCGCTGAGCGCGGACCAGACCTGGACCTATCAGGGCAACCGCGGCCGGGGAATGAATATCTACGGCAGCGTGGCCAACAACGGGAACACGCTCACCGTGAACGTCAGCAATGATCCAATCAACATCTACGGCCCGATCAGTGGTGCGGGCGGTCTCACCAAGACCGGCGGCAACACCCTCACGCTGGGCGGCGTCGACACTTACTCCGGCGCGACCAAGATCAACGGCGGTAGCTTGTCGCTTGGCAGCGATGCCACGATTCTCGCGACCTCGGGCGTGACGCTCCAGGGTGGCACGTTGTCGCTGAACAACGATGCAAGCAGGGCCAAGCTCAACCGCGTCAGCGCGCCGATCACGGCTTACAACGGCGGCATCAACTACCTCAACAATCGGGACCTCGGCGTCGATTACGCCAGCACCTTGGGCAACGTCACGCTCGCCGGCGGTCAGTTGGACGTGACCGTCCAGGATCGCATGCAGTGGAACGGCGCGGCCTATGTGCCGTACGGCACCCAGGCACTGACCTTGGGCGGCCTGACCCGCCCGGGTACGGCTGCGGTCGGTTTCTCGTCGAATCCCGATGGTTCGGACATGAACAGCCTGAGCCTGAACACCGGTCTGAACGCGACCTACAATGTCATCAAGGTCAATGGTGCGTCGGCGACGCCAGCGGGCCAGATCATCGGCGGTTGGGCAACGGTCGGCCTTTACAACACGATGCAGCGCGATTACGCGGTGTATGATGCCTCCGGCAATATCGTGGCGGCCAACATCCCCGCATCGGCCGAGACCACCTGGTTGACTTCCAGTGCCTACACGATGGGCCCGGCCAGCGGCACCTTGAACGACGGGGTTGGCATCAATCTGACGGGCAACCGCACCATTGCCGCTCTGCGCAACTTAGGCAGGAACGACAGCCTGAGTCTGGGCAGCTTCAACCTGGAAACCAACAGCCTCCTCCAAGGCGGCAGGGGGGGGTGGAGCATCTCCAGTTCCGGCGGCGTGATCCGGCAGAACGGAACGGCTGCGGCCAATCTCGATATCAACGTCGGTAGCACCTGGGACGGCGGCGCCATCAATATCAGCGCCCCGATCGTCAATAACACCGGCGCCCTGACCTTGGTGAAATCCGGCTACGGTGATTTGACCCTGAGTGGCGCCAACACTTACAGCGGCGGCACCGTCATCAACGCCGGCACAGTCTGGATGCAAAGCGCCACGGCGCTCGGCACCGGCACGCTCACCTTTGCCGGCGGCTCCATCGACGGCTCGGGCATCAACGCCAACAACAACCCGATCACGGTCAATTCCAACTTCGGTTATGGCGGCAGCGGCAACCTGAATCTGGGCACCGGCGCGATTACCTTGGGCACCAACCCCGGCACGTCCCGCACGATCTATGTTGGCAGCAACGATGGCAACCAGATCCGGTCACTGACCCTTGGCGGTGTGATCAGCAACGGGACGACGGCCAATTCGATCATCAAGACCGGCGACAACGGCACGCTGATCCTCTCCGGTGCGAACACGTACACCGGCTCGACCACGGTCAGCGGCGGCAAGTTGATTGCCAGAAATGCCAGTGCTCTCGGTACCGGCAGTGTGACTCTGGCACAAAATGCGGCCTTGAACTATCAGGCGATGGCGGATGCGCCCTTGGCCATTGGTGGCTCACTCGCCATCACCTCAGGTGGCACCACCACCCTTGGCGGTTCCATTGGTTCCACCACCACCAGCGCCATGATCAACGTGGCGGGGAATGCCACCACCACCGCTGGCGATGTCAAAGTGAACATTTACGGGACCACCTTCAGTGGCGGTGCTGACACCTACACCCTGATCCACGGCGCTGGCGGCGGCAGCAGCCTCAACAACGCGACGTATTCGCTGGGAATGGTTTACAACAACACCAACTTCACCGTCAGCGGGTTCACCCCCACCGCCAATGATCTCAAGGTGACCATTGCCAGTGCCACCCCGCTTGCGCAGGCTTATTGGAATGGCAATCTCTCCGGTGCCAGCATGAACAAAGTCTGGGCAGCCTCTGACGGTAGCAACAGCAACTGGGTGACTTCGTTTGGCGGCGGCGGCACCGGTCTGGTTCCCGGAGCCGGAACGGACGTGTTCATCGCAGCCAATAGCTACGGCTTTGGTCCGTGGGATGGCATGAAACTAGGTGCGGATATGTCGATCAAGAGCCTGACCGTCAACAACCGGGCCCAGTACGGCATGAGGCTCGATGCGGATGGTTCCACGCTGACCATCGGCAGTGGCGGCATCACTCTGACCTCGGATGTCAGTCCTAACAACGGCCAGATCTACATTGACGCGAACGTGGCCATGGGCGCGGCCCAGGCATGGACGAACAATCGTGGTGACCGGCAACTCTATGTGCGTGGCAGCGTGTCCAATGGCGGCAACTTGCTCACCGTCGCAGGGAACGGCCCCACCTACATTGAAGGGGCTCTCAGTGGCAGCGGCGGAATTGCCATGAATGGCGGGAGTGTCCTTAGCCTTGCGGGTGGCAACACCTTCTCCGGTGGCGTGATCCTCAATACCGGCACGCTCTACGTGAACAATGCCACCGCCCTCGGCGCAACGGCAGGTACCCTGACCATCAACGGAGGCAACCTCGACCAGACGGCAACCACGAGCCTGACCAACGTCAATAACAACCCGGTGATCATTGACGCGAATTTCACCTTCGGCGCTGCCACCAACAATACCCTCAATCTGGGTACTGGTGCTGTCTCGCTGGGCACGACGGCCGGCACCACCCGCACGATTAACGTCAACAATAATGCCACGTTGGCCCTCGGCGGTATCATCAGTGACGGCACGACGGCCAACGCGATCACCAAGGGCAATAGTGGCATTCTGGCCCTCTCCGGTGCCAACACGTACTCTGGACCGACCACCATTACCAATGGTACCTTGAAGATCAGCGCGGCTAACAACCTCGGGAATGGTGGCGTGACCAACACCATCAGCCTGGGTGCCGCCACCTTGGAATCCACAGCCAATAGCTACGACCTCGGTGTCAACCGCGCCATCACCCTGACCGGCAATGCCACGATCAAGAGCGACGCCGGCACTTTGACGGTTAGCGGGGCCATCAGTGAGACCGGGGGTCGGACCCTGACCAAGACGGGCGCCGGTTCGCTGGCGCTCGGCGGTGCCGACACCTACACGGGTTCCACCACGATCAATGGCGGCAAGTTGCTCATCAATGGCTCGTCCACGACCAGCGGGGTTTACGTGAGCAACCTGCTCGACAACAGCACGGCCACCCTAGGCGGCACCGGCACCATCAGCGGGCTCGTCGCCCTCAATGCCACTTCCGTGACCAACCGCGTCAACGAAATCACCGGCGGTGACATCGGCAGCATCGGCACCCTCACCATTGGCGGAAACCTGAGCTTCGGTACCGGGTCCATCGGTTACTTCGACATCACCAATGTCGCCACCAAGGACTTCATCAGCGTCACCGGGAATCTGGACGCCAGCAGCGGCACACTCATCCGGGTGCCTGCCGGCCTGTCCTCCAATACCTACGGCCTCATCGGTTACACCGGAACGGCCGCGTCCCTGGCCAACTTCACGTTGCAGGATCTGGCGGGTGGAACGCCCCAAGCCGGTTACTCGCTGATTGAGTCCGGCAACACGCTGAGCTTGTTCGTCGCCAACCTCCGCACTTGGACCGGTCTCGGCTCCAGCGATAGCAACTGGACCACCGGTGGCAACTGGGATGTGGCGGTCACCGGCAATGAAATCCTGCACTTCGCAGGCTCGACCCGCACGGCCCCGGTCAATGACTTCAGCGCGGGGACATCGTTCTACGGCATTAACTTCGATGCCAATGCCGCTCACTTCACCCTGAGTGGCAACAGCATCAACCTGGCCGGTGATATCGTCAACAGCTCGGCCAATGCCCAGACGATCAACCTGCCCATGACGCTCTCGCGCACCGTGGGCACCCAGATTGACACCGGCAGTCACAGCATGACCCTCGGTGGCGACATCAGCGATGGCACCAGCACCGGCACGATCACCAAGCTCGGCTCCGGCACCCTCACCCTCGGCGGCAACAATACCTACACCGGTACCACCACCGTCAATCAGGGCACCCTCGCGATTGCCAGCGACGCCGCACTGGGCGCCAGTGGCGCCACCTTGGCACTCAACAGCGGCACCTTGCAGACCACGGCGGGAATCACCTCGACCCGTCCCGTGACCTTGGGTGCGGCCGGTGGCACGGTGGATACCGACGGGGTCAACTCGACCCTCGGCGGCGTCATCTCCGGCACCGGGGCCTTGACCAAGGCCAGCGCCGGCACCCTGACCCTCACGGCAGCCAACACCTACACCGGAGCCACCTCCGTCACCGGCGGCACGCTCTCGGTCGGCAACGGTGGCAACGGCGCCTCGCTCAGTGGCACCAGCGGCATCGCCCTGTCCAATAACGCCAACGTCACCTTCAACCACTCAGACCCGGTTACCTTCACAAAGGTGATTAGCGGCAGTGGTTCGGTGGTCAAGGACGGTACTGGCACGTTGACGTTGACGAGTGCCCAAACCTATGACGGCGCAACGACCGTTAAGGGTGGCGGTACGCTCACGATGACGCCAACGCAGATCCTCAGCGGCTTCGGCGGCAACGGCACGGGCTGGACGCTCAACGGCGGAGCAACCGTCACCAGCAACACGCTTAGCATGAACCAACAGAGCGCGTTCTACAATACGAAGGTGGCCGTCAACAAGGCATTCACCGCGAGCTTCGACCTGAGCTTCGGTGGGGCTACGAGCGTGGCGGATGCGGTAACATTCTTCCTCCAAAACTCCGGACTTACTGTCGGAGCTGGTGATGGAAATCGGTACGGAAACGGGATTTCGCCTAGTGCTCTTATATCGCTTGACACCTATAACAGCCGTACGGGTTACGGAGCGAACGGTAGCCCGGGGGCTTGGATTGCAACGAGTGCTCCATTCTCTAACGGCAGTTGGGGGCCGACCCATGTGGAACTCAGTTATGACGGCTCGAACATTTGGACCCAAACAATGACCAATGGGGCCAGCACCTTCACCCATTCATATACGGTCGGCAGCATCGCCACGCAAGTTGGCGCCAACGAGGCCTACATGGGCTTCAACGGCACGCACGGCGGACAGAGCAACACGTACTATGTCTCCAATTACGCGTATACCTACCCAGGCGTCGGTTCCAACCTCCTGCCCGCCGGTACCGACCTCTCGGTCGCTGCGTCCTCGATCGTCGATCTGAACGGCGTCAGCCAGCAGGTGGCCTCACTCTCCGACTACAGCGGTGGTGGCGGTAGCGTGACCAATGGCTCCACCAGCGATGTGGTGCTCACGCTTAACGGCGGCACCGGAGCCTTCAGCGGCGTCATCAGTGATGGTGGCACCAACAAGATCGCTTTGGTCAAGAGCGGCAGCGGCACGCAGACGCTCTCGGGTCCCAACACCTACACCGGCACCACCACTGTCAGCGGCACGGGCAGCCTGCTCATCAACGGCGACCAACACCTGGCAACGGGCGCGGTCACCGTGGCTGCTGGCGCCACCCTCGGCGGCACCGGCATCATTGGCGGCACGGTCAACGTCAGCGGCGTTCTTGCCCCCGGCGCTTCCATCGGCACACTGACCTCCGGCGCCCTGACTCTGGCCAGCGGATCGACCTACGCCTATCAAGTCAACTCCACCACCGTGGGTGCCGACCTCCAGATCGTCAGTGGCGATTTGACCCTGGGCAGCCCGGTCACCCTGAACTTGACCGATCTGGGATCGGGCACGTTTGCCGGTAACACCACGCTCTCGATGTTCAACTACAGCGGCGCATGGAGCGGATTGTTCACCTATGACTCCACCGTTCTGGCCGATGACTCGACCTTCTCGTTCCTGGGCAAGGTTTGGACCATCGACTACAATGCGATTGCCAAAGGCGTCAACGTCGCCGGCACCGAGGCGGGTCACTATGTCAACATCACCAGCGCTGCGGGTGGCGGCGGCGCTCCTGAGATCGCGATCGATGCCGCCGGCAACATCAATACCGGCGGCTCCAAGGCCTTCCCGGGCGAAGTCGTCGTGGGCGCCAACGCCAGCCTCACCTTCACCATCGCCAACACCGGCAATGCCGACCTGAACCTAACCGGGTCGCCCAAGGTGGCGGTGAGCGGAGCCAATGCTGCGGACTTCACGGTCACGGCGCAGCCCTCGACGCCGGTGACCGGCCCGACCGGCACGACCACCTTCACGGTGCAGTTCGCGCCGAGAGCCACCGGCACACGCAATGCTGTCATCACCATCGCCAACAACGATGCTGACGAGGGCTCGTTCACCATCAACCTGAGCGGTAGCGGCACCACCGCTTACGAACAATGGGCCACCACCAAGGGTCTCCTCGGTGCCGACCGCGGCTTCGACGCCGACCCCGACAAGGACGGTATCAAGAACGGTCTGGAATGGGTCTTGGGTGGCAATCCCAAATCGATCGACACTCCCTCCATCCTGCCTGTCGTCACCGGCAGCAAGGCTGCCGGCCTCTCGCTCGTGTTTGGCCGCAGCAGCGCCTCGGTGCCAGAGACTGCCTTGCTGGTGGAATGGGGCACGGCCCTCAGCACGCCCTTCACTCACAATGTTGCGGTCTTGGGTGTTGATTCATCAGCCGATGTCTATGGGGTGACCGTGGATGTGGATTACCTCACCGCTGGCAAGGTGAAGGTCAACATTCCGGACTCCAACTCCGTTGCTGGCAAGCTCTTCGCCCACCTCAAGGTGACGCAGGTGCCGGTGGTCCTGCCATAACCCGCTCTCACCCTGCGGTCCTGCACTCGCCGGGCCCCGGTTCATCCACAATCCCACCCCTCGCGGGGCCGCCGGTGTCTCATCGGCGGCCCCGCTTGGTTTGAAGGTAGGGCGGACCGGCCCGGTCCGCCGACTTGTTCGCCATGGAGTGCGGCGGCTTGCCGCCGCCCTGGGGAGGATGGAGCTTGCTCCATGCGGTGGGTCTTCTCTTCACCTTGGCTATTGGAAATTGGACATTGGTTGTTGGACATTCAACCCGGCCAGGATTTCCAATATCCAACGCCCAATGTCCAAGGCTCAAGGGAAGAGAAGAGCGGGCCCGGAGTGCGGCGGCTCTCTTCGTAGGCGCGCTGGTGACAGCGCGTTGGGGGGCTGTGGTGGGTCCTATGGGGGATCGGCATGGCGGTTGAAAACCGCCGCCACGGTCCGCATGCCATCTGCGCCTCGGCGTCAGTCTCCGCGGACTCTGTGTTTCGCTTCACCCGCGGTCCCTCTCTTCCATCATTATCCCTCGTCATGATTTTTATGACAAGACAGGGGCCGGCGATCCTGCCAGTTTCCGTCGCGCCTCAGCCGGCTTTCAAATGTTCGAACACCCGACCTGAATCCCGGAGTTGGTCTCCATAGTTAGATCCACCACGGATTGATGAAAAATTCCATGCCCAAAGAATCCGTGAAATCCATGAAATCTGTGCTTGTCTTCCCCCGTTGATAAAAAATCGGCTTCGAGCTCAATCCTGAATCACCTCTTTATCCCCCCATGTCCAAGTTTTCCAGTCCTTTCCTCGTTTCCCATACCACGCGCCAGCGTTCCGGCGCCCGCTTGTTATCCGCCCTGGGTGCCCTGCTTCTCTGCGCTTCGCCCGCACCGGCCGGCATGGTTGCCTACTGGAATTTCAACGAAGGCAGTGGCAGCACCGCCAGTGACTCCACCGCCAACCACAACAACGGCACGCTTGGTGGTAGCTCTGGCAGTCCGACCTGGGTTACCGGTCACACCGGGGTCACCGGAGACAAAGCCGTCCAGATTACCGGTGGCACCAGTTATGTCTCGGTGTTGTCGTCCGCGAGTTTGGCGACTGTCACCACCAACTTCACCATCGCCGCGTGGGTGTTTGAATCATCCGCCACAAATTACGGACACATCTTTGTTACCACGACGGATTTCTCAAATCGCAACTGGCTGCTGCAGACCGATAACGGAGGTGACTCGGCCTATGTCTGGTCCACCACCAATGGCAATTGGCAAAAAGGATTGGGATGGCAAATTCCGGATGGCACATGGCACCACGTCGCAATCACCTACGACGGCTCAAACATGCGGTCGTATTTGGACGCGACGTTGAAAAATACACAAGCGATCGGTGGCAGTGCGTCATTCCCTGCGTTCGGCACACTCTACCTTGGGGGGTGGCTTGCTTACAACAGTTCCTTCGGAGGCAGCCTCGATGATGTGGTCATCTTCAACAGCGTCGAGGATGTCTCCCTGATCAAAAATGGCACCCACCCGGCAATGCTGCCCGCCCCGCTCTGGACCGGCGGCGGCACGCCCAATGGCAGCGGCCAGTTGCTCTGGACCCATGCCGCCAACTGGGGCGGTTCCACCATGGCCGCAGACAAGGTGCTCGCGTTTGCCACCAGCACCGGCTTGACCACCAATTCCAACGACTTTTCTAGCAATACGAAGTTTGCCGGCATCACCTTTGCCGCGGGCAGCGGCGCCTTCACCCTTGGCGGCAACACGCTCAACCTCACCGGCGACGTCGTCAACAACAGCGCCAATGCCCAGACGTTATCTAACAATATTGTTCTTGACGGTGGCACCCGCACCTTCAACGCCGCGGCCGGCAACCTCGTCATCAACAACGGCATCAGCGAGGTGCAGGCGGGGCGCGGTCTAACCAAAACAGGGGCCAACACGCTGGCCCTTGCCGGATCTAGCACCTACACCGGCGCGACGCTCATCAATGCCGGCGCGCTGCGGCTCAACGGCGGCAGCTTGGG
>CAIKDP010000152.1 GCA_903826205.1 Akkermansiaceae bacterium | reverse complement strand
GGTCTCCGAAAGGTTGGAAGCCGCATTCAAGGGTAGTTTTTCGGTGGGAGCAACTTTTTTTATAAAAAACCCCGGCCTCAAGTTCCAAGCCGGCTGTCCAACTGGAACACCTGACCCGAAGTGTGTGGCAGGTGGTGGTGCAGATGATACATGAAGCCGGCGGCGGCAGCAGGCGTGTTGAAGGCCCCCAACTTGTGTTCGGCTAGGATTTGCGCGCGACGTTTGGCGGTGACGTTGCGGGTCATCGGGGTGTCGAGAAAGCCGGGCAGGATCGCATTGACGCGGATGCCGTGGCGGCCGTGGCGTTGCGCCAGTTCCTGGGTCAGGCCCAGCAGGGCGGCCTTCGCCGTGGCGTAGGCGACTTGACCCGGCGGCGGATGCAACGCGGAAAAGCTGGAAAGGAACATCAGGTGGCCGCGGCCGCGCTCCTGCATGCCCGGCAATGCCGCCGCGGCACACGCCGCGGCACCGCCCAGATTGACGGCGATGACTTCCTCCCAGGCGCAGACCTCCAGCCTAACCAGCGGGGCGTCGCGCGTGACGCCCGCCGCGCAAATGAGCAAATCCACTTCCCTGCCGAGAAAATAGGCACGGACTGCGGCGGTGTCGGTCACATCGAGCGCGTGGTGGTCGGGTGCCGCGATCTGCCAGAGCGGGCCCTGAAACGCGGAGACCAGGGCGCGGCCCAATCCGCCGTTGCCGCCAGTGAGGACCAGATAATTCATGCGCGGGTGCTCTTGAAAGGGGGGGGCGGGCGGCCCGTCCGTGGGGTTGAAGTGAGGCCCGGAGAGTTCATCCGCGCCATGCTGGCGTGGGGCCGCTGCCGCTGGCAAGCTTTTGGTGCTGGTCATCGGTGGCGGCCCCGCGTAGTCTGTGCCGAGATGATTTTAGGATTGATGGAACCTTCGGGCTTGATCGAGCAGGGCGGACCTTTGGTCTGGGTGCTGCTCGGGCTGGCATTTATCGGCACGGTGTGCGTGATCGAGCGCTTGTTCTACTTTCACCGGGCGCGCATCAACGTCGGGGATTTGCTGGTGGGGTTGGCCCATCACATCCGCCGGCGGGCCTTTGCCGAGGCATTGCATGAGGCGGCCCGTGCGCCGGGGCCGGTGGCCCGCGTGGCGCATGCGGCCTTGTTGCGGTATTATCTGCCGCGCCAGGACCTGCGCGATGTGGTGCAGGAAGCCGGACAGTTGGAGGTGCCACGCATCGAAAACAACATCCGCGCCATCCTCGGCATCGCGCTGTTGGCACCCTTGGTGGGCATGCTCGGCACCATGGTCGGCATGGTGGAAACCTTCCAACGCGTCAGCGAGCAAGGCGGATTCTCCGGCCCTAACGAAATTTCCGGAGTCTTCACGGCCTTGATCACCTCGGTGGCGGGCCTCGGTGTGGCGGTGCCGATGTATTTGTTTTATCTGTATTTCCTTGGGCGGGCCAAGCGCTTGATGCATCGCATCGAACGCGCGGGCATTGAGATGATCCACCTGATCTCGGACACCCGGGAGGAAGCGGAATTCGCGCCGTTCCGGGGTGAGGTGAGCGCGGGCAAAGCCAGTCCCCAACCCCAACGCCCGGTTGCTCCATGAAGCTGGAGATGACCTTGCCAGAACGTCCCGGGTTCCTGCATGTGCTGCCGGTGTTCAACCTGTTTTTGTTATTGTTGTTGTTTTTGATGTTAGGGCCCGCGTTGCGGCTGCAGTCCGGGGTGCGGATTGAATTGCCGCCCTCCAAGTTCCAAATGGAGCGTTTCCGCAATGCCTTGGTCGTCACCCTCGGCCCCGGCCAATCCGCACCGCGCGTCCACTTCGGACGCCACCAACTGACCTTGCCGGAACTGGCGACCCGGCTGGATGCCTTGCGTGCGGATGGCACTGCAGCCAAATCCATCATTCTGCTGCAAGCCGATGTCGGCACGCCCGTGGGCGTGGAACGTGAGGTGGCGGAGATGATCCTCGGCAAGGGCTTCCGCTTGGCCATGGTCGGCCAACCGCCGCTTCACCCGCCGCCATCCGCCAACCCGGATGCCAGCCAAGCCGACCCATGATGTCAGCCCGTGCCACCAAGCCAATCCGCGCCGAGTTGGAAAGCTTGCTGCTTTTCCCGTGGCGCGGTTTGCCCAGCGCGCGCATCCCCAAGGTCATCCCCGTCATTCTGGCCGCGCTCGCCTTCGCCTTCCTGTTTGCCTTTGTCCAAATCAAAGTCGCCCCCCCCCAATTTGAAATGACCCGCAAAGCCTCATGCCTGCTGTTGCCTGCCACCGGCGAGGGCGCCTTGTGGGCGATGCGCGCCAAGGAGGGCGGCCCTTCGCTCGCCAGTTATCAACCCGCCGAGTGGCAGGCGTATGCAGGTTTGGCCGACGAGGTGATACAAGCGACGCGGATTCCGGCGCGTGAGTATGTTCCGAAGTTGCGCTCCTTGCCGCCGGAGGGGGCGTTGGATCCGCTGCGGCTGGCGGCCAAGGGGGAATGGGTGTTGCCGCGCCGCGTGGCCGCCTTTGCCGACCGCAAGGAGGGCTCTGGGTGGCAGCGCTCCCCGGTGCTCTATCCGCTCTCGGCCGTGGGCGCGGCCGGCCTGCCCCGCGACTTGCCGCCGTGGCACGCCGAGATCGATGCGGCCATGGCCGCGGCTGACTGGCGCTTTTTGCTGCGCTTGCATCCCGCGGGCGGCGTGGCGGAATGTGTGGCGTTGACAAAAACCACGGGCGCCGCGGCCTCTTTGTTAGAAAACTGGCTGCGTGGCGTCACCTTTGATCCGAAGCTGGCGGCGGACGGCGGGTGGATTGCGGTGGGGCTGCGCTTCAACAACCAACCTGCGCATGGAACTGAGCCTCGCTGATTTTGTGTTCGTGCTGCTGTTTGGCTCGTTCGGGCTGGTGTTGCTCAGCGCGCTGCTGTCCCGGTATTTTCACGCCCGCACCGAGCGGCGCGCCCTCGCCCGGCGGGTCATCTGCCGGCTCTGCCTGCACGCGTTTGAGGATTCGTCGCCTGCCCGCATCGTCGCCTGCCCGGCCTGCGGGGCTCTGACGGAAAAAGGCCGCCCGCGCCACCTCGGTTAGG
>CAIKDP010000151.1 GCA_903826205.1 Akkermansiaceae bacterium | reverse complement strand
CCATAAGAAACTCGGGCTACGAGTCCTCGGCGGCACCCAGTGCCATCAATCCCATGGTGAGGCTCGCCGCGCTCACGCTACGCGAGCGGGAAGTTCACCGGTGGTTGAGGCAGGGCAAGCGGGATTTGGAAATCGCCATCCTCCTGGGGATTCGCCGGCGCACGATCCACCATCATGTGGCGAGGGTGCTGCGCAAGCTGGAAGTGGACACCCGCAGCGCCGCCGCGCTCTATTGAGCCTGAAAAACTGGCTTGAGAGCTCAAAAATAGGCAATCCTGCCTATAGACGGTTTTGCCCGGGTAGCACAGGATCGCCTCTTGCCGGACAGAGTTGCACCTACCCACATTTCGCCGGTACCGTCATTCCAAACAACAAACAAAAAAGCATGAAAACCCCATTAGCCAAGCAAAGCGGCATGAAAACATCATTGGTTGTAGGAGCGGCTGCCATCGGTGCGGCCAATCTCCACGCGACCCTTGTGTATAAGGACACCTCGGGTATGAGCCTGACTGTCACCAGGCCCCTTGTCGATGATTCTGATAGAATAAACTTTAACTACGATTCGTTAAGTCAAGTGCTTGCTCTGGGCGGATCTTTCGGAAAGGGCCAAGATCGCGGAGCGGGTCTGATTGCGCGCTACCGTCTTAATGCGGGAAGCTATTTGGAATTCCTTCCCATGGGCTCGAGCCCTTTCAACGATCCGGTTTGTGCGGTAGCGACTTCCCTACTGTCAGGTGGACCGATTCTTGCAGGAACAGCCATTGGTGGAGATGGAACTATCGAATACACCACCCGTGCGTCCGAGCACCCCCTCGGATCCGGCCTGACCGATTTTTACGTTGGGATGCGGCTATGGGAGGGTGACACGAATAACAGTAGATACAACTACGGCTGGGCCAGTATCACGACGTCCGCCGATGGCCTTTCCGCAACCCTGAACGGAATTGCTTTCGAGTCCGAAATTAACAAACCCATCAACGCCGGTGACACCGGAATCACTGCGGTGCCGGAACCGGGGAATGTGGTGTCGCTTGCCGCCCTGCTAAGCTCGGCCGCCCTGATCCGCAAGCGCCGGAAAGCCACCGCCGCTTGAATCGATGCTGAGGTCGCGCAGGGTTCCCCTGCGCGACCCTCAGCGAAAACAGTGTCGTCATGTCGCATGATCCTCGGCTTCTCGCCTTAGGCTATCCGAAGTGTGGCAACGTGTGGCTGCGCGGGCTGTTGGCGAGTTTGCTCAAGGCCGGCGGAGTGGATTTCCGGCAGCTTATGGCGGATCATCCCATGGCTCCGGTGTTGGAGGCGATGGATTTGGGAATCAAGGATCAGGCGCGACAGGATCAGGTGCGGTTTTCCCCGCTGCGTGCCTATCAGGACATACCGGCGGTGTTCAGTTGGGCCATCCCGGACATTCATGCCTACGCGGCGGCCACCAGCATGGCCCATTCGCATTGCCCGTGGCAGCCTGAGACGGATCATCTGATTCGCGCATTCAGCCATCATGTGGTCATCGTGCGGGATCCGCGAGATGTGGCGGTTTCGTGGTCGCGCTGGATTTTCACGCCGTTTAACTTGCAACACCGGCCCACCGTCCACGCCACCCCCGATGCCTTGCTGGCAGAGGATTTGCCGCTCCGCGTGACGGAGTGGGACATACACCAAAAAAGCTGGCTGGTGAATAGCGGCGCGGACCTTTCACTGCATGTGATTTTTTACGAGCAGCTGGTGGACAACACGCCGCGCGAATTGGGCCGCATTGCCCGCTATCTCGGCTTGGAGGTCGGGGAGGATGCCCTGCGCCGGGTGGCCGCGGAACACGCCCTGGGCGAGATGAAAAAACGTCAGCCGCACCATGTCTTTCGCGGTGGCTGGGGCGGTTGGCTCGAGCACCTCAATGATCGCCAGGTTCACACCGCCCAACGCATCGCCGGACAAATGATGAAGGCGCTCGGTTACCCGCTCAACCGCGATGCTTCCGCAGGCTGGACACCGGACCAATTGAGGGTGCCCGAACGCACGTCGAGCAACCCATGAGCTGCCTATTCATCGCCTTGGAGGGATTTTCCGCTGCCTCTCTGGCGGAAGGCCGGACCATGGGGCGCTTGCCTCGCTGGGCTGCCCTCGCAGCGGGAGCTCAACTGACTGACCTCGCATTCCCGCTTTCAGATGCCCGGGTGGCCATGCTCGTATCTGCGATGACCGGCACATGGCCAGACCAGCATGGCATTCTCATGGCGCAGAGGTGGGATGCTGCCGCCTCGGCGAT
>CAIKDP010000150.1 GCA_903826205.1 Akkermansiaceae bacterium | reverse complement strand
GGCTCCTGATGTATCGTCCGTATTCGTTGATACTGAGTGACTTACAGAGTCAATCGAAGACGATGGTGGGCAGAGCTGGATTCGAACCAGCGTAGGCGTTAGCCAGCAGATTTACAGGCGGTTATAAGTGGTTGATAATGTGCATGTTACGACTGCAATCTGCATGAAATCGCGGGAGATTGCAAGCTCTTTTTTTCGCGTGACGCATAGTGACGCATGGATTCGCTCCACGGTTGGCGGAAACTGGCGGAAGGGGACAGATTTCGGGGCGGCGGGACAGATTATGGGCATGGCGTGAATGGCTCGGTTGTTATGAGGTCATTGCCTTGCTGCATTTTGGTGCATCGGCAGACCAGATTCCAGTTCCCGATCCCATGGCATCCTCCGAAAAACAATGGAAAACGATGGCCCGTTCCCAATTTTCCTGGGAACAGGAGGCCTTGGATTTCATTCATGAGCGGTTTCCAGGCCAGGACAACTACCGTGCATGGGCGAATTTCGAGTTCATCGCGGACGACGGTCTGATGTTGAAAGTCGCGTAGGCGTCCGCCCCGAGTTCATGGAAATAGCGGCGAGTCCGTATCTCAAGATCGTCTTCGGCATCCGCTGTTCATCCTGATGCCCGATGAAATACATGGGCTTTGTCGACAATCGTTATCTAGCGGTCTATCAGGTGCTGTTCGTCCTGAGTTCACCCTTGCCGCTCCAATTTGAGAAATTCTGTGAAAACGAGCCATACAAATGTTGGAGCCAACTAAACGTGAAGGACAACGAATGACAATGTCACCCAAACACCTTGTTTATGGTCGTTGCTCCTTAGCGCTTGTCATCCATGTTCCATTCCATAGGCTGTGCGTGAGCGCTCCGCGTCTCACACCCGCCATGCAAACCAACCGATTCACGACTCTAACGAAGATATTGGCGCTGGCCTGCGCCTTGTGCCAATCCCTGAGCGCCGCAACCTTTGACATTCTCATCAATCATCTGGGCTACGACTCGCGGGGCAGCAAGAACGTCGTGGTGCAGAGTGCCGCGGAGATGGAGCTCGGGCAGTTTCAGGTGTTGGATGGCGAGGGCCGCGTCGCGTTCGAGGGGCCGCTGCAAAAGGTCGGCCAGGTCCCGGGGTGGCAAGGCCGGCTCTATCAGCAGGGGGATTTTTCGGGGTTGGTCAAACCGGGCAAGTATCGGATTGCGGTCAAGGACGTGCGTTCGGAATGGTTCGCGTTGGGTGAGCGCTTGGTGCCCGAGGCCTGTCTATCCGACATGCTGTATTATTTCCGTATTCAGCGGTGTTCCGGCATCTACGACAAGGCGGATCGCAATGTTGCGTTCTTCGGGGACGCCAAGCGGCCGCGGGTGGACGTGCATGGCGGGTGGTATGATGCCTCGGGGGATGTGTCGAAATACATCGGTGCTCTCAACGAAGGCAATTTCATCAGCACGCAGGAGTCGCCGATGGCGGTGTGGTGTTTTTTGCAAAGTGCGGAATTGCTGCGCAAACAGAAAGGCGGGTCATTGCGGCTGCTCATCCCCATGCTCACCGAAGAGGCATTGTATGGCGCGGACTTCATCGTCCGGATGCAAGACCCTAGCGGCTATTTTTACACCTCGGTGTTTGACGGTTGCACCAAAGATCCCGGCCAGCGCGAAATCTGCTCATTCAAGGGCCTGAGGCACGCGAAAAACAACGAGATCCAGGCCGGCTATCGCGAAGGCGGCGGCATGGCCATAGCGGCGCTGGCCCGCATCAGCACCCTCCAGCAAGGCGGTGACTATACTCCTGAGCGCTACCTTGCAGCGGCCGAGTTGGGCTTCCAGCACCTCCAAGCCCACAACCTCGAATACCTGCCCAATCACAAGGAAACCATTTTGGACGATTATTGCGCGCTGCTGGCCGCCACCGAACTTTTCAACGCCACCAAGCAGCCGATCTATCAGGATGCCGCACGTGGCCGCGCCGAGTCGTTAATCAAGCGCCTGGCCAAGGATGATCGCTACAGCGGATGGTGGCGGGCTGACGATGACGGCACCTGGCCGTTTTTTCATCCGGTGGATGCCGGCTTGCCGGTGGTGGCGCTGCTGCGCTACCTGCAGCTTGAAAGCGATGCCGGGCGCAAAGCCGCCGTTGAGAAGGCGGTGGTGGCATCCCTCCAATTCGAGTTGGCGATCACCAAGGAGGTGGTCAATCCTTATGGCTATGCCCGGCAATACATCAAGGACGTTGATGGCAAACGCGGCGCGTTCTTCATGCCCCACCGCAATGAGACCGGCTATTGGTGGTTGGGCGAAAACGCGCGGTTGGCGTCATTGGCCGCGGCAGCCTTGTTAGGCAGCCCGCTTGCCGCGCCGGAAACGGCCGCGGAACTCCGGGCCTACGCCGCCAACCAAGTCAACTGGATCCTCGGCCTCAACCCGTATGACATGTGCATGATGCAGGGTAAAGGCCGCAACAACCCGGGCGATTTCGAGGGGGGTGGGCCCAATCCTCAGGGTGGCATTTGCAACGGCATCACCTCAGGCATGCAGGACGAGCAGGACATCTCATTTCTGCCGCCGCCGTACGGTCAGCGCGGAGGGTGGAGTTGGCGTTGGAAAGAACAATGGATTCCCCACGCCGCGTGGCTGACCCTGGCCCTCGCCGCAGAGGCGGTGGCGCGCTGAGTGGGCACACGCCGATTGGCCTCAACCTAACGCGAAAATTATCGGAAAACGGGTGATTCTGAGGATTTTCTTAGTAGGCGCGTTCGTGAGAACGCGGGGGGGACGGGGTGAAGCGGACCAAGAAAACCACTGATAAGAACTGATTACACGGATTGCACTGATTGATTTGGAATTTGGAATTTAGGATTTAGGATTTTCTTCGTAGGCGCGTTCGTGAGAACGCGGGGGGACGGGGTGAAGCGGACCAAGAAAACCACTGATAAGAACTGATTACACTGATTACACTGATTACACTGATTCAGCTTGTCTTCACCTGGTCTCCTTTCACTCGCCAAACGCCTGTAACTCGGCGCACGATGAGAATGATTGTTTCGGGTTCTTACCACACGCCGGCACGCCGATGACCCGCACGGCCAAAACTTTTTCCGGGTTCGACAGGCGGAGGGTGAACGTTTGGCCCGGCCTCAAACTCTTGTTGTCGGTCGCGGTCGTGGCGGGATAGTCGTTCAACTCGCCGAGCGTTTCCCACGCGCCGCCCTTGCTGCGCTGGACTTGCACGCGCGGCTTGCCGGCGCTGGCGTCGAACCAGCCGCCGTCGGAGAAGTTTGTTCCGTGCGCGAAAACGACGCGCCGCACGCTAACTGGCGCGGCGAGCGTGACGGCAAACCAGTCTTCTTCTTGCCTTTGGCCGTCGAAGGTCACGGCGATACTGCCGAAGTCGTCATCGTTGATGGAGCCATGTTGATTGCCTTGGCGCGACCGGCTTTCGGTGCCACCGGGAAGCAGGGAGCCATTTGCCGTCGCCGCCACTCCCGGCGCGCGCAGCCAGACACGATAGACGCCACCATCGGCACCGGCATCGGCGAAGGTCACGAGCGTCGCCGGCTTTGGCATGCTCCCGGTTCCCCCGACCATTTGCGTGTCGAATGCCAGCGCGGTGCCAGGCTGCAACGTGAAGGGTGGCTGCGACTCGATCAAACCCAGCGTGCTGGGCGCGGGAAGATCGGCATTGAGCTTTTGGTCGTATGCGAGCACGAACGGACCCCAAGTGAGCGCGGCGCGACCAGCGTTGCCATAGTCGCCGGCGACGAGGTGCGCGACGAGGTTAAACTTGATAGATATGCGATCACCATCCTGCCACGCGCGTGCCGGCAGCACGGCCCAGCCGGATTGGACGACGGCCGATTCCGCGATCACGGGCGCGGCCCATGCCGGGACACGGATTTTGATGGCAAAAGTCGCCGGCTTCGCGAGACGCAACGTCAGCACCGACTCACCGCGGCGTGGAAATTGGCTCTGTTGCGCGACAGTCACTCGCTGGCCGCCGAGTTCCAGGGTGGTAGACGACGTTTCGAACGTGCTCACGAGCAAGGCGTCGTGGCTGGCGAGATACGCCGACTGCGGCACAAGCGCCATCCCGCGGGGGCCGCTGGAGTGGCAACAGGTGATGCCTTTGTCGTAGGGCTTGCGGCCCTCTAACGAGGTGTAATAGCACCAATCGTGACCCTGCGGATGCTGCGCGGCGGCGAGATTGTTGTAGAACGTGCGTTCCAGTTCGTTACCGAACTTCGCCTCGCCGGTGAGCCGCAGCAGTTGCAGGTTGAACTGGATCCATGTCGTCGTCACGCACGTCTCGCAGATGTGAGAGAGCGCGTCGTTAGGCAAGGCGTGGTCGGCTTGGAAGAGCTCCCCCGCGCTGGCGCTGCCGGTGATATAGAGGCGCTTGTCCACGATGTCCTGCCACGCGTTGAGCACGGCCTGCAACATTTCGCGATCGCCGGTGACGCGCGCCAGTTCGCACAGGCCAACGAGGTTGGAAAGCATTTCGTAGGCTTTGCCGTTGGCGACCTTGTTGACCTGCTTCTCGGTGAGCAGCGTCTTGAGAATCGCCGGTCCGTTTGGTTCGTCCCACGACTTCACGATGTAGCTCGCGAAGTCGAGGTAACGCACCTCGCCCGTCAGACGGTAGAGCAACACGATCGGCTCCAGCACGCTGGTGGCGGCCATGCCGACGTGCGTGCCGGCGGCGAGAATACTTTTCTTGGCCGGGAATGTTGCGATGAGCAGGTCGCCCATCTTGCGGCAGGCGTTGAGCGCGGCTTCGTTGCCGGTGTATTGATAGTAGGTGAGCAGGCCGATGAGGTTGTATTTGTGCGACCACACATCCCAGTCGGCGCCCTTGAACAAACCGAATCGCTGCTCTGGCACGTAGGTGCCGAGATAACCGTCCGGTTCCTGCGTCGCGATCAGTTCGGCGGCGACGCGGTCGAGTTTCTCCCGCAGCGCGACGTCGCCGGTGTTGGCCCACGCGAGCGTGGCGGCGTGCATCCATTTGCCAATGTGCTCGCCCAGCCACGGATGGGTGCCGGGCTTCTTGCGGTAGCCTGCAATCAATGGCTCAGTGTCCACGACGAGCAGACGATTCGCTGCGTTGGCGGCAACGCGCGCGCCAAGCCAGCCTTCGATACGGACTGCCGAGGGCGACTGCATTTCGGCGGCATCCGGCAGCTTCGCGGGCACCTTGAACGGCAGCGGCTTCATAGAATCCGCCTGCGAGCTGAGCATCAGCCCTGTCGTGACCATGATTGCCAAAACACATTGTTTCATCTTGTTATCCTTTGTTACTTTTCTTCAAGAATTTCTCAATCTCCGGTCGTGTCGGGGCTGAGGGTTGCGCACCAAGTTGCGTGACAGAGATCGCTGCGGCAGCATTCGCGAACCGAACCGCCAGATCCAACGGCGTGCCTTCCGCCAGCGCGACGGCGAGCGCGCCGTTGAAAACGTCGCCGGCTGCGGTGGTGTCCATGGCTTTGACCTTGAAGCCGGGCACGAGTTGGTCACCCCTTTCCGTGGCCACGAAAGCGCCGCGGGCACCGAGCGTGATGATGACAGTCTGCACACCGCGGGCGCGGAGTTTCGCGGCAGCTGCGGCGGCGGATGCGTCATCATTGACGGCGATGCCGGTCAACAACTCCGCTTCTGTCTCGTTAGGGGTGAGGACCGAAACCTGTTGCAATAACTTATCGGGCAACGGCTGCGCGGGAGCTGGGTTGAGGATAACGCGCACGCCGGCCTTGGCCGCGAGATCGGCGGCAGCTTGCACGGTCTCTAACGGAGTTTCGAGTTGGATCACCAGCACGCTGGCCCCACTGAATGCGGCTTTGGCTTTCTTGACATCGGCAGGTGACAGCTTGGCGTTCGCGCCACCGGCCACGGCAATGCTGTTCTCACCATCCTTGGCAACGAAGATGAGCGCCACCCCGGACGGGTTGGTCTTGTCACGCGTCACATGGTCCACGTTGATGCCGTCCTTGACAAAGCCGGCCACGGCTTGGTCGCCGAACATGTCCTGACCCACCCGCGCAATGAAGGTAACCTGGCCACCGGCACGCGCGGCGCCGACGGCTTGATTGGCGCCTTTGCCACCGGCGGCGGTGACGAAGGCGCCGCCGAGAATGGTTTCGCCGGGCCGCGGGATGCGGGCGAGCTTGATGATCATGTCGGTGTTGGAACTGCCGACGACGAGGATGGGGGAAGTTTTCATGCTTTTGATGCGATGAGGATGGCCAGACCAATCAGATAGAACACAAACATCGCCGCGAGCAGGTTGTTAGTGCCGCGCGGCGCGCCTTTGAACTCCTTCCAGATAAACACGCCCCACAATGCGCCAATCATCGTGGCACCCTGGCCGAGACCATACGACAACGCCGCCCCGGCCTTGGTGCTGGCGATGATGCTGAAGCTCATGCCGACGTTCCAGATCATGCCGCCGAGAATGCCGACGAGATGCAGGCGGGCGTTGCCCTTGGTGAAGTAGTCGCCAAACGGCACTGGGTCACCGGTGAGCGGTTTGACCATCATGATGCTGTTCCAGAGAAAATTCGACAGCAGCAAGCCCGTGCTGAACAGCACCACGGCCGTATACGGACTGAGTTTGCCGGCTTCGAGGACTTTCGTGACGGGATCGATCTGTCCCATGGCTTGCGCCACATATTTATAGAAAAACCCCATCAAAAGACCCGCTGCAACGGAGATCACGATGCCTTTCACCGGCGTCTTCGTGCCGCCGCTGGACAAGCGTTTGTAGGCGAGCGCGTCAAGGATGATGGCGACCATGATTGCCGCCACGCCCGCCCCGAGCATCGGCGCGTTGCCGACCTTGTTAGACAGGTAAGTGGTGATGACTCCCAGACAAAGCGCCAGCCCGACGCCCACGGGGAACGCGACCGCCATGCCGGCGATGTCAATCGCGGCGACGAGCAGGATGTTGGACAGGTTGAAGATCACGCCCCCGGTGAATGCCGAAATGAGCCATTTACTCTCGGCCTGCTGGAGGTCGGCGAGGAACCCGCGTCCGCCGCTGCCGGTGCTGCCCATGGTGAAGGCCAGCAACAGCGACAACAGTAACACGCCGATGGCATAGTCCCAGTAGAAGAGTTGGAACCGCCATTCCTTGCTCGCCAGTTTTTGCGTGTTAGCCCACGATCCCCAACACAACATCGTAATGATGCACATCAGCATCGCGACCGGATAAGATTCAACGATAAGCATAATTTATTCCTTTCATTGGTTGTTTGTTATTTGTCAGACACAAGCGAATAGCAGTTGTTGTAATATGCAGTCACTTGGTATCAATAACGATCTTTTCCCAGTATCCCGCCTCATGGTTCCAGCCGGTGGCTTGGTTGTAAAGTTCGAGAAAGATGGTCTTGCCCTGGTATTCGGAGAGGTCCACGGACACATCGAGCCAGCCATTGGGCGCGGTGGTTTTGTCAACCGGCTTGCGGAGGATTTCGCGCATATCGACCCTGACGACCAGATCCCAGTCGCCCTCCGGGTGACGGCCGACGGTCAATTGGATGGCCGTCTTTTTTCCGGCCGGGATGTTAATTTTTCGGCTGAGGACGCAAGGGGTGTCCTTGTCGAGCGGGTGGGTGACCAGCACGTTTTTATGTCCGCGCTCGTCCGCACGCAGGCCGGGGTCCGACTTGGTACCGCATTGGGTGATGGTCCAACCAGGAGCGAACTTATCGACGGCCTTTTTCAGGACAAGCGACTCCGAGACGGTGATCTTGGCCCTCTCCTCCTCAGTGAAAAGGCTCCCGGCGATGGGCTCCGGGGCCCAGCTCAACTCGAGCTTGCTGGGTTTGGCCGGCTTGACCGGGATGACAAAGAACTCCTCGCCCTCGGCGTTTTTCTCGATCTTGCCGCCCTCTTTGACGATCGCCTGGCGGGCCAGCTTCTCGCAGACGTCTAACAACCCTGGGACATTGTAGGCGGTGTGGCTGAAGATGGTTTTTTCATTGAGTTCCTTGGTGAAGCGTGCGGGGAGTTTGGAGAAGCCGAGGGTGGTGAAGAGGACGCCAGCAGAGCTCGATGGATTGCAGTCGGAGTCCTGGCCGGCGCGGCAGGAGATCAGGATCGTCTGGTCGAGGTCACCTTTTCCGTAGAGGAGGCCCAGGAGGACGTAGGCACCGTTGATTTTGCAGTCGATATCGCCGTTGGAAGCTTTCTGGTATTGGGGATCTTCCCGGTATTTCTTCTGGCAGCGCTGCCAGCATTCCTCCCAGGTCGGGCATTCCTTCGACCATTGCAGCAGGTCGCGCACCATTTCGGCGTGCTGGCTTTCGGCGGGGATGGCCAGGAGGCCGGCTTCAATGACCTTGACGATATCCTTCTCGAAGAAGGCCTCGGTATACATCGCGCCCATGAGTTGGCCGGCATACATGCCATCGCCGTAGTTCATGAGGCGGCCGAATTTTTCGCCCAGGGCGATGGGGACATTGGGCATGCCCGGAGCGATGAGGCCGGAGTAATCGGCCTCGATTTGGTAATCGATGTCGTTAGGGCACTTATTGAACTTCGGGTGGCTGGAGTCCGGGGGAGCGATGCCCTTGCGCAGATTATTGCGTCCGGCGGCATTGGCGCACCAGAGTGCGTAGCCGCTGTTGGCGAAGTCGATGCCGGCCTGGCGGATCGAGCAGTCGAGGCCGTATTGTTCCATGGTGCGCAGGAAGGTCATCTCAACATAGAGGTCGTCCTGACCGAAGGCGTCGTTGATCATGCGGGGTTGCCACTTCGGCATCATGTTGTCGGGAATGATCTTGCTGCGCCATTTGAACTCGGTGGTCGCGCCCCACGAGACCCCGGCAATCTGGCCGATCCAGCCCGCCTTCATTTTGTCGCGGTACTCGCTCACGGACAGGCGTCGCTCTTGGGTTGGCGGTGCCGCCTGGACACTCGCTGCGAGAAGCGTGATCCCTATTCCAACCCATGCGTAATTCATTTTTGGAGTCTTCATATAGTGGTAGCTGTGGATGATTCGTTTTGTTGTGATTCGTTTCTTGTGATTCCTTTGTTGAGTGAAGCGTGTCATACGATCCACTAACATGGATTGTTAGATTCTTGTTGGTGGTGGCATGCCCGGCGTCCAATTGGCTGAATGCGATGTCAACGCCGTCGAAGCTCGTCCCGCGACCGTCTGCGGTGTTGGAACATAACTGCCACTCGAAGACAAAGTCATGAGGCCCGTCGCGCTCAGGATCAGATTTTTCATGGTATGCAAGGTGTGGGCTTGAACGCTGTTTACGGAGGGGTTTGGCCCGAGGAATTCGTCGCGTTGACCTTCACCCGGTAGAACGTCGGTTTCTTGGACTCGGCGCCAACCGGGATCAGCAAGGGATAGCTCACGCTCATCACCTCGACCGACACGCCGTTGACGGTGCCCGTGCCCAGCAATTTGATGGTGTCGCCATTGGCAGTGGTGACGGGAACGTCCTGACGGAAGCCATCGCCAAAGTTCAAATCCGTGCTGAACTGCAGGGTGTAACTGAGTCCGGCGGTGACATAGTCGCTGCGGCGGCTGAACACCGCGCGGAAGTCCACCGGATTACCGGTCGTCAACGTGGTGGTCGGTTGGCCTGGCGTGACCACGGCGGGCGGGCCTGTAACATAACCCGCCGACCCGCTGGCACCAACCGGCGCGGAGGCTCCGAAGGCAAAGGCCAGGAAATTGGCATCGCTTGCGGTGGCGTTGCCGTTGGTCGCGCGCCAGGCGTTGTAAACGCTGACGGTGGTCACGCTGACCTTGGTGGGAGACGCCTGCAAGTTGGGCACGGCATCCTGGGCGACGAACCAGACGTCATAGGCAGTGCCGGGGCTCAGCCCGGTGACCGCAGCGGAGTTCTCGGTGTTGGCGGTCAGACTGATGCTGTTATTCCCGGCCTTGACTTGGGCGGCGGACGGCGCGGCGGCTCCCCCGGCGAGCACCACGTAATAGGCAATGCCGTTTTCATCGGTCTTGGCGCGGACCGTGAACGAAGCGGTTGTCACGGTGTTCACTTGCGGCCAGGTGGCAATCCAGACCGGCGGGGTGACGTCGCCGCCTGATACATGGAGAACCACTTTTGTACTGCTAACCGTGATGTAGGCGGTCTTGCCGGTGAGGGCGGTTCCGGTGGGAGTCGGATTGGGTGTGCCGGTGATGGCTGTGGCGGTGACGATATAGTACTCACCGTTAACTAACACCGATCCATTGATCGTGAAAGGATTGTTATTCAAGGACAACGTGCCTTGGGAAATAGAGAGCGCCGGAGTCAAACCATCGTAGGTAAGGCTGATCGGTTGTCCCGAGCCCAGGGCAATGGTGAGGTTGCTGCCGGTGCCGACCATCGAGCTGTTGGCGCTCAGGGTGATGCCGGACGTAAGAGTAAGCGTTGCCGGCGTGGACGCGCTGTTGATCACCGCGCCCAGGGTGCCAACGCCTGTGCCTGCAACGTTCAGGGATGCAATGGTTTGCGCGGTGCCGCTGAGGTCCAGAGTAGAGCCGGCGGCAATCGAGAGCGCCGTGGTGCTGGGCAAAGTCGCATACCCATTATAGCTAGTATTCCACGAAAG
>CAIKDP010000149.1 GCA_903826205.1 Akkermansiaceae bacterium | reverse complement strand
TTTAATCACGGCGTAAGTGATGCCTTTGAATTTCCGGGTTTCGTACCCGCTTATATCCGTCCACTATTTTGTGAAGGGGTGGTTGCTTTCATGGATGGGTGTGGTTTGGGGTTGGGGGTTGCGGGGGACCGGAGGGTGGTCTCTGCGGCACATGAAACCGCTTGTCACAAAAAAGGTTGCGCGGGAAATTCCGGAATAGGTTGCCAGAAGGAGGCTTAACGTCTTGGATGGCGCCGTGCCATGGCCGATCCATCCACTCCTCCCACCCCGTCGAAAGCCCTCGTCTTTGCCCGTCGCACAGGCAGCACCCTGGTGCTCTGGGGCGTGGTGGCGGCGGCGGGCGGGAGCCTGCGGGCTTGGGCCTATCTGGGTTTGATCGCGCTGCTGGCGGTGGTGGCCACCCGCGAATACTATCAGATGCTGCGGGCGGCCGGGGTGCGCAGCTTTCCGCGTTTCGGGATGGTCATGGCGGTCGGGTATTGCGGGGTGCTGCACGCGGGGCTATTGAGTCAACCAGGCGGCATGTTAGCCGGGTGGGAGCTGTGCGCGCTGGCGGTGGCGCTGGGTGGGGCTTTCATCATGCAACTGCGGGAGCCGATCCGCGGGTTGGAGACCTTGGTGGCGGTGAGCGCAAGCCTCTGCGGGTTTGTCTATGTCGCCTTTCTGTTCAACTTTGCGGCGAAGCTCTTGTTTGTGGTTCCCGGGTGGCAGGTGGTTTCGGGGCAGGTGGCGGTACCGGCGGCGGTGTTGTTGCTATGGTTGTTAGCCGTGACGAAGTTCACGGACATGGGCGCCTACATCGTCGGTTCGCTCATTGGCCGTCACAAGATGATCCCGCATGTGAGCCCGGGAAAAACCTGGGAAGGTTTTGGCGGCGCGTTGGTCTCCGCGCAAGTGGCGGGTTGCGGCCTGTATGCGCTGTTGCCGCGGCAGCTTGCGGTGTTAGGTGGCTGGGGGCATGTGGTTTTCCTCGGGTTGCTGCTCGCGGTGCTGGCGGTGCTCGGGGATTTGGCGGAGAGTGTGGTCAAGCGCTCGCTCAATGCCAAGGATTCGGGGCGCATGCTGCCCGGTATCGGCGGCGCGTTGGATCTGATCGACAGCCTGTGCTTCACCGCGCCGGCACTCTATTTCTATCTGCTATGGGTGTTGCTTCCCGCCTCATGACCACTCCCCGCAAACGTCGTGTCGTGTTGCTCGGTTCCACAGGTTCCATTGGCTGCTCCACGCTCAAGGTGGCCAGCCAACTGCCCGACCGGATAGAGATCGTCGGTCTCGCCGCGGCTGGCAGCATTGAACGACTCGCCCAACAGGCGCGCGCCACCGGGGTGCGGCACGTGGCGCTTTTCGATGGGACCAAGGAAGCCGCGTTGCGGGCTTTGCTGCCACCCGGCGTGCAGGTCCATGTGGGGCCCGAGGGGCTCGCATCCCTGGCCACGCTGGCCGCGGCGGATATTGTTTTGGTGGCCATTGTGGGCACGGCCGGTCTGCAACCGGCGCTGGCGGCAATCGAGGCGGGCAAGGATTTGGCCATCGCGTCCAAGGAAATCCTGGTCATGGCGGGTGAAGTCATCACCACGGCGGCCGCGCGCCACGGCGTGAAACTGTTGCCGGTGGACAGCGAGCACAACGCGATTTTCCAATGCTTGGAAGGCCATCGCGGCGGGGATGAGGAAGTGTCGCGTCTGATTCTAACAGCATCTGGCGGGCCGTTCCGGACCTTGGCCGCGGAGGAATTGGCACGGGTGACTCCGGCACAGGCGCTGCGGCATCCGACGTGGGACATGGGACCGAAGATCACGATTGATTCCGCCACCCTCTTCAACAAAGGTCTGGAAATGATCGAGGCACGCTGGCTGTTTGGCATTGGCATGGATCGCATCGACGTGCTGGTCCACCCGCAAAGCATCGTTCACTCGATGGTGGAGTTTCGCGATGGCTCGGTGCTCGCCCAACTCAGCAAACCCGACATGTGCTTCCCCATCCAGTACGCGCTGACCTGGCCGGAGCGGGTCGCCGGCGGTCTGCAGGCGCCGGATTTTTCCGCCTTGGGAAAACTGGAGTTTGAGGCACCGCGGGATGCGGTGTTTCCGGCGCTGGGTCTGGCGCGGCGTGCCGGCCTGAGTGGCGGCACGTTGCCGGCGGTGTTCAATGCGGCCAATGAAGTGGCGGTGGCGGCCTTTCGCAGTGGCCGACTGCCGTTGCCCGGCATTTGGGAATGTGTGGCCGCCGTGATGGATGCCCATCAAGTGCAGCCGTCAGCCACCCTTGCCGGCGTGATTGCCGCGGATCACTGGGCGCGGGAAGCGGCTAACATTTATTGTCAAAACCCTGCCTGAGAGGCGGGTCCGATTTTCAATTTCCTTCCGCAGCCACTCCTGATATGCTCCCCACCATGAATCGTTCGTTCCATCTTGCCGCTGTGTTGTTGCTGTTGCTAAGCGCCCGCTCCGCCGCCGCGCCCGCCGATGCCGCACGCGTGGAACAATCCTATCAACGTGCGATGGAGAAGTGGTCCCTGGAGGTGCGCGCTGCCGGCACACCTGAAGCCCGCGCCAAGGCGTGGAGTACCCGCCCGGATCCCGCCGCCTTCGCCAAGGAAATGTGGACCCATATCAGCCCGGCACTGCGCGAGGAATGGTCCCTCCAGCCCGCCGCATGGTTCCTCAACCTCACTTGCGGCCAGCGCCTCACCCGGCCCGATGGCAGCAACAGCCCGGCATTTGCGGAGGAAACCAAGGCGATCCATGCGGCCATTGAGACCTATCACATGAAAAGCGCCAAGCTGCCGCCAGTCTGCCTTGCCTTGGTGCCCAGTGACGACCCGCACGCGCTGGCCTTGCTCGAGAAGATCCAGACCGGTCACGCCGACAAGGCGGTGCAGGGTGTGGCGGCGCTGGCCATCGCCATGCGCCTCAAGGCCCTGGGTGCCGATCCCGGCCTGATGACCAAGCGCCTGATGCTCTTGCGCAAGGCGATCATTGACAGTGCCCAGGTGGAAATCAATGGCGTGTCAGTGGCCAAGCTCGCCGAAGACGAACTCTACATCATCCGTTATCTAACGAAAGATCGGACGGCTCCGGACCTCATCGGCATGGATTCCGGCAACCGCCCGCTGAAACTCTCCGATTACAAGGACAAGGTCGTCGTCCTGTTGTTCTGGAACAGCGGCGTGCCTGAGGCCGGACGCATGCTTGAAATGGCCACCGCTCTGGAGAAAAAATTCGCCGGCAAGCCGTTTGCCATCCTCGGCGTCAATAATGACCCAACCGAAAACCTGCGGGAAATGCAGAAACAAGCCGACCTCGTGACCTTCCCGAATTTTTCCGATCCGCTCAACCGCCTGGCCCAGGATTACCGGGTCGGCTCATGGCCGCTGGTCTATGTGTTGGATGGCAAACGCAAAATCCACTACGCCGGCCAGCCCGGATCGTTCGTCGATCTAACTGCCAGCGCCCTGCTCGATGAGTCCAAGCCGGCCGCCAAGTGATGCCATCGCTCCGAAGGCGCCACGCATAAGGAGCCACCCCATTGCTGTGGTGGTTGTGGATAAGGAGCCACCACATTCTTGTGGTGGTTGTGGAAGCGTGATCCATGAATGCGTGCCGGGGGCTCTGCTCATGGGCAGTCCATGTGCACGACGACACGAATGTCGTCGCTCCTCAAGCGTGGCGGATGCGAGGTGCGAGCCTCCCGCCACGCCCTTGGCTCAGTGAAACGCCCGGTTCAGGCCCGCATCTCCTTTCCTGCTGCAACCCGCAGTCGCTCCTGCAGATCCGTGTATGTGCGGCGCAGTTGCTGCACCAACACCACCCCGCCCAGCGCGCTGAACACCGTGCCGCTGAGCATGCACACCAACGCGCC
>CAIKDP010000148.1 GCA_903826205.1 Akkermansiaceae bacterium | reverse complement strand
TATACCGCAGGCGGTCTACACCGTGGAATTCCTAACTCATCTGACAGACTGCTGCAAGGAGAAAGCCTCGAAAACCCTGCTCCCGGGTATCCAGCGTGGACACCCGGAAGCGGGATTCATTTTCAGGTCAGCCAACGGCCGCCAGCTTGCGCGTGCCCATCTGGCCAAAGCGGGCCAGCACCTCACGCGCATCACTGCGGGCAAGTTGCACGGCATTTTCACGCAGGCGCGTCAGCCCCTCGGTGAGGCTGGTCATGGCACCTTTGTCGTTGCGGTAGTCCTCGGCACTGCGGGTGAGCAGGTCACGGCGGAATTTTTCCAATGTCGCCTCCAACTGTTGGTCACCGGCGAAGTTGAGGGTGCGGAAACTGTCGATGAACGCGGCGAGCCGGTTCAGCGTCCGCTGGTGGACACCATTCTCAGATCCGTCGATGGTGGCCAGCACCTCGCTGGCGAGCTTGGCGGTTTCCTCACGCATGGCCGCCACACTCTCGCGGATGAATCCGTCGAGGTCATTTTGAAGGCGTCTGGAGGCATCTTCGGCAATACGGCGGCGGTCGTCCGCCACTTCGATTTCCGCCATGCCCTCAACCACCTCCAGCCGGATGCTGTCGGGGGCGGCGATCTGGAACAGACGCGTCTCGAAGGCGAAGCGCTTGGGAATTTCACCTACTGGCGGGAACGACTGCTCGATAGTGGCGATCAGGTGTTCGGCGCTGCCATTGAGATGGGTGTCCAACAGTTCGTCGATGAGCCCGGAGGCTTCGATCTTGTTGAGCAACCGCACCCCCTTGCCGAAGCGCTCGATGGCGAGGGCTTCCACACCGGCCTTATCGAGTTGGTGTTCCTCGACCAGCTTGAGGATCAGATCCCGCTGCTTGTCAGAGCATTTCCATGCGGGGCCGCGCTGCCAACTGGCACCGTTGCCGTTGTTGCCGCCGTTGGCATCATTGCTGTTGGGGGCTGGGTTGGCGTTGGCTTGGTTGTTGGCAGACGCGATGGCGGCCGCGATAACTGCTGCAAGGGCAGAGGCACTGGCCGATGCGTTGGCGGATCCATTGGGTGCCGGGTTGGCGGCACCGGCTTCCGCGGCTGGCTCCATGCCGTAGTCATAAGGCGGGACAAATCCCACCGTTTCAATCAGCTTGTCCACGTTAGCTTGGAGCAATTGATAGAGACGCTCGGTTTCCGCAGGAATGTCGGCGGTGGTCACCAACTCGGTCTCGACGGAGACGCTGAACTGGTGGGATGAGAAACCCGGAAGACCGAGCTTCTTGCTATAATTTGAAATCATTTTGATGGCCATAATGTTGATATGGGTTGGGGGTTGTTGTTGGTTGCGCAAAAGGCCCGGCATCTTGCGATGACCGGGCCTTCGTGCTCTGGTTGTTGGTTGGATGTTTGTTGGATGTGACCGCTCAGGCGGCATCGGTTTCGCGGATTGGAATCACCTTGGACTCTTCCTCACATATATGTAGCGGGGAAGCCGCTTCCGTGAATGATCCGATGGATTGCCGGAGCAGGTCGTCGACCAGACGGGTCATGGGCATCCGGCGGCGTTGTCCCTCCCAGTAAAGGGCGCGGACCACATCGTCGGACAGACGCGGGGAATACAATGTTTTTGACATGGTGTTGATGGTTTGATTGATGGGCAGTAAATGCTGCTGCTTTCAATTCCATATAACGCGACATGGCGGTTCATTTCACCATCGCGAAGATCTGGTCGCGGGTCGGTAATACGCATCTATGATTATGTTCGGATTGCCCTAGATATGTCTTGTATTTGGTTGGCCGACATGAGAGAGTTTCAACGGCCGGAGCCCTAACTTCTCACTGGTCGAGCACTTACCCAACACTGCCATGATTTACGAACCGTTCAGGAAACTCGTTGAAGTGCTGAGCCGTAATCAGATGTTGCGCCCGGCGACATCAGGGCCTGCTGGCGACAATGCGTTCGACGATACGTCGTTTAGGATCAGAACCTACATGCGGCCCGATTGCGGATGGTTTGTGGTGGAGCGGCTGTGCGCGGCCAATATGGCATTCCCTATCTTTCCGGAGGGAAAAATCAATCGGCTTTTTCAGGCACGTCTCTGGAAGATGTGGCCGGATCTCTATGGTGATCATCCGTCAATCGCTCCAGTGATCCACGCCCACAGCCTTCATGCCGACGGATCAAACCTCGCGACCCGGGCTGTCCTCAATGCGGCGCTGATTGCCAAGGATGCGACCATCGAGACGGTGGCGGCCGCGCTGGGACTGCCAGAAAAAACCGTTGAGGCCTATGAGTCGCTGTTCTTCAATGTGGTTGATCGCCGGGAGGACGGCATGTACCTGTGCAACATCGTCTACCCAAAACACCGCCTGGTGGAGTTATGCGAGAATTACCTGGAGGAAACGCCGTTAGATATACTGCTGCTCCGCATCGGATACAATAGTGGCCTTCAGGCGGTGTTGTATGCGGCGGGCCTGAAAGATAATCCAACAGCCGACATGACCGCCACAGAGGCGGCCGCTGCTCTGGAACAGGCCATCCTGTCAACCGGGTGCGGCTTGGTCGGCGCGGGTTTGCTCAATGGCAAGAAAATGCATCCGGCCATCAAGGCTACCATGGAACTCGTCAATGCCACCCGGACCCGGTGGGTGGCGGATGGTGGCAATGCGGATGGCAGCATGGGCGAGGTGCTGGGCCGGTCGATGGAGGCGGGGCTTGGTGGGGTCAATTGATCGTGCCGCGATGGGGCGGCATCCGAGTTGGCCGAGTCCGTGCTTGAGTTTCGGTGGGGCATGGCGTTTCTTGACCGCCCTATGAGCCAACCTGCCTGCCCGATTTGCGATATGACCGAAGTACTGGAACTCCCGGACCATCTTGAATGCCTCACCTGCGGCCATGAGTGGAAGCCAGCAACTCAGGCAGAGGAGGCTGTTGCGGAGCGGATCGTCAAAGACGCTTACGGCAATGTGTTGATTAACGGCGACATCGTGGCCATGATCAAAGATCTTAAACTCAAAGGGTCATCCGAAGTTCTCAAAGTGGGCACCAAGTCAAAACCCATCCGCTTGGTGGACGGCGATCACGAGATATCCTGCAAGATGGACGGCATGGCCATCGGCCTGAAAGCCTGCTTTGTGAAAAAGGTGGCCGGCTGACGGCGGCCTGCGAAGCAGCGGCTTCCAGAGGCTTCCTTGCCCAACTCAGAGCTGTTGGTGTGCCCGAAGCCCGTGCCGCAAAACTCCATGCGCGTTATGTCGAACAGAGTAAAATCAGCGCGGCCAAGATCGAGCAAATCCGTAAAATGATCTTTGGTCGGACATCTGACTGACCATGTCATTGCAAGCAATTGGTAATCTTTCCGCGGCGCGCCATGCGGTGGTGGCCCGGTGATGTTTTCCGGTTAGGATCGGATCTTGAGCACAGGGATGGCTTCGCCCTAACAAGTGATCCCAAAACATTGCGATCTTGTCGCCGGGATAGGAGGCTTCGCCGCCTACCTGCCCGCCTTCGGCGTGCAGGTCGCCTCTGCGTTCACTCAAGGCCACGGCCGATACCAAACCCTGAAACCGCGCAAAAAAAGGGAGGTGGAACTCCACCTCCCTCGATGTTAGACTGCCCAGAGTCGCCAACGCGCTACACGGCAGACGACGACTTGCGTTCCGACCATGTGGCGGCATAACCCCAGATGCAATGGCACCAGCAATCACGGATGTTGACCAAACCTTCGCAGACAGGTTGGTAGGAAAAACCCATTTCGTCGTGCCGGCGGAACCAATTGTCGAACGATTCCGAGACGTTCAGGAACTCCCAAATTTTGCGGACTTCCACCCGGCCACCGCAATCGGGGAGGAGTCCGCGGAAGCGCTCCAACGTGCTGTCCGCAGGTTCGTCGATTGGACCTCCATGAAGAAATCCCCCGTCATTAAGCAGGTGGGCGGTCACCAACCCGGCGAAATCATTTACGCGCATCGCGATGTTACGGGCCGCGGCAATAGAAATTCGAAAATCACCGGTGGAATCGAATTCCTTTCGGATGCCGGGATTTGCGGATTCACACAGAGCGAGCAATCCCTTGAGATCAAGGTTTCTGTCCAGTGCGCGACACAAGGTGGTTGCATGGACGAATTCTCTGGGTTCCGATAAAATTGCCTTTCCCCCAAGACCCTTCGAGTAGACTACCGACCAAGCATAGCTTACACGGTGGTCCCATTCCTTGCCGTCGGCCAGACGTTGAACCGCATCCTGGCGGATGTAGGTCGTTGTGCCTTCCCTTTCGACGTTATCCAAGATGCATGTGTTGGAAACCTTGGTCACGCGTCTCTCCCCCGCGAGCTTGACAATGACCTTCTGGTCTAAAGAGATGTATCCGCTTACATCGTCGACCGCTAACCAGACATGGAGGCCCAGGCGAATTGCCCGGAGCTCGCCCCAGTAGAGGCGGTAGTATACGTATTGCCGGATCATGCCGGGTGGGGCGGGGACATCTTCCTCTTCCATGGTGCTGTGCCCGTCTACAGGCTCAAGCTCGGCCTCTGACGGTCCGCTGTCGGAGTAGATGTCGGGCAACACCGTCTGGAGAAGCCACTCCTTGAGTTGGCGTCCTCCACGGACATTCACAACTACCGGCAACAGAGCTTCGAGTCGGATAGCATAACCCATTATCGGTTTTTGGTAAATTATGCGATAGCCATCGGGGTCAAGGTGTCCGGGAAGTCCCCTGACATGAATCTCATCTTCAGGAAGCCAGCCCGTGATTTCGTGAGTTGAAAGGCCAGTCAGGCGACCCGCATCATCGAGCGAGCACCAGGCCTTGCCATCCATGAGCGTTACGCCCAAACAGCCCAGCCCTCCGAAACGGTATGTTCGGGAGGGATGCTGTTCCCAGCCAGGATGACAGGCTTGCGAGAGACCATTTTCATGATCCTCCTCCGTCTCATACCAGAAACCATGCGTCTCGTCTTGGCGACAAGTGCCCTTGTCCGGCATTTTCATCATCCATTCAGGAATGCTTTCCTGGTCGTGGCAATCATCGAACCAGGTGAAATCATGGTGCGGTAATCCGGGGATGCCGTTCTGCTGGTCGCCCAATTCGGGTGTGGGCAAAGTCGTACTATTTGCTGGCACCGAGGTGTTGCTGTCGACCTGTTCCGGCGTTGTGAGCATCCGGTCATGGGCCATGTTGTTGGGGTTTGATAACGCGGGGTTAACGGCCTTTAAGCCGCCTGTTTTATTGCTTGGTGGTTTCTTCATGGGAAGGCTGATTGGAGATTGTTATCGAAGTGGGACACCGGGGGGTGGGATGGAGCGGTAGCCAGATGTGCGCCGTTCGGATTCCGCCGTATGTGAAGCAGACGGTGCCCGCTGGTTGCCCTGTTGGAGGGCGGAGAACTTAGGGTTTGAAATGATGTGCGGTGTGAGGGAGTTGCTTTCGGACGCGCCTGTTTCGTCCCCTGCGATATCTGGCGGTGCGGTGCATGGTGCAGGTGCAGGTGCCCCTCTGTAAGAGGGGTCACATGCACCGCTGCACCTCCATGCGCCAGAGGTGCACGCTGCACCGCAAATGCACCATATCTGCACTGCTGCACTCATTTTGGTGAATATGGGGTTACCCGGTAACTGCCGGAGGGTTCCTTCCGCACAACACCCAGCGCGGCCCATTTGGCCACGCGACTCTTGGCCGCACGTTCCTTGATGGCACAAACCTCGCAGATGCGGCTCACCAGATCCGCGTATGAGAGGGTGCGGGCGTCCTGATACACACGCTCCGCATCGGCGGCATGATTGTCACGCTCTGCGGCACCACGCAGCTCCCCTGCTTTCCCAAGGGTGACGTGCATGCCGGCGCTCACAGACCAGGCGAAGCAGAGACCCTTGGCCTGCGGGATGTCACCGTGCCGTGCTTGCGGTACCCACATGGTCGTGACACCTGCAGCATCCTTGGCCAAGCGCAGCGATGTCTCAGCTTTCCTGGCAAGCTGGCTCCCAAGGTGCCCCCGTGTCTTTCCGACGTCAGAGCCCGGGTTTTCATGGAGCACCAAGATGATGCAGCAATCGTGGGCGATGGTTAGAGACCGGAGCAAGTCAACGATCTCGTTGGACTCTTTGGAATCGTTCGGCTCGTACATCAGGTCCGCGATACCGTCGATCAACACACAGAGGATGCCGCCGTGCAAAGCACTCGCGTCTTCCATAGCAAGTTCAAATGCCGCCCGTCGCTCGGCGGTGGTGAGGTCAGCGAGTGACCAAGAGTAAAACCACAGTGGGGGCGCTTCGACCTTGCATCGCGACAGGCCTATTCGAACCAGACGGTCGTGATCGTACCGTGATTGCTCCGTGTCAACGTGCAGCACAGCCTTGTTGTCTGGGTTGTCAGCGAGGAAACCGAGAGTGTCGGCTCCAGACTGAAGCTTTCCGTTGGCCAATGCAGCGATTATCGCCCCGATCACCCCACTCTTGCCCGCCTTTGGAGCGGCTTGGATAACGGTCAGGTTGCCGGGTGTGGCGATGGGGTGGCCGAGGAACTCCAACACCGGCAGAGGCTTCGCTGGCTTTACGTTGACGTTGAAAGCCCGTTCCACGAGTTTAGCACGCAGGCCATCCTGAGCCTGCTCGGAGGTGCACCCGGCCCCCCCTGATGGCGGATCTTGCGGGGCATCCTCGCAGGGCGGCGGTTCCTTCCAAGTGTCGCTCACTGCTCTACTCCCTCTACCGGCAGCACGCCGGGGTTGAAATAATAGACATTTTGCCGCACTCCCTTGTCAGCCCTCCATCCCTGTGGAAGCCGCACGAACTGGGATCTCGTCCATGTGGCTGGATCTGCGCCCAAGCTGACCGCATAGCGAAAGAATCTCCGGCACTGGTCTTCTGCTCTGCCAACACAGGGCCACCAGGAGTGCAGCGATTTACCGCCCGATGACAAGACCATTGCCAGCGGTGCGAACGCGCTCAGATGATCAATAATGGCCACCTGTTCATCAAAGCTGGCATTGTCAAACTCGAGGACGAGGTAACGGCGCGGGCCAGTACTGGCGAGGGTGTGCATCGAACGCTTGCCGTCCTGCGTGAGCCCCCAAATTGAGGTCATAGGCGATGGCACGATCAAAGAATGTTGCGCGGCCCTACCTCGAAAGTCCTCACGTGGCGCCGTCGAAAAACGCGATTTCGAGTGACCCAGACAGAGCAGGGGATTTCCGTGGAAGAGGATGTCGAGGTACATCTCGGCGTCCATGCCATCATCGCAGCGCCAGGGGGAGGATTCCCACAGATCCGCCACGCAGGTTATGCTGGAGTTTGCTACGGCCGCAGCGCGCGCCTTAGCGTTCACCGCAGGCCACTTGCTGACGGTCTTGGAGGCGCCATTGCTCCGGACTCGCGACTGGACCGGTTGCGAGGCGCAGGCACTCGAGTTGTTGACTGCATCGAGGATTTCGCGGTCGGTCACCTCTCGCCCACAATCGTCAACAGCAGCGCGGAGGAGGTCCGTGATTTCCTCAGGTGTGCGGTGTGCGTGCAGATGCCGCGCCAACCGGAAGAGCCACGCGTGGACACCATCACCGGCCTTGGGTGGGCAGGCGACAAGGTCCCTAATATATTGTGGGAGCGTCGCCATGTCACGGCGGTCGCCGGCGGAAATTTCATTGGGATAGATTTGGATCATGGCATTCAGCAAAATTGTGCTTGCTGGCCGCCTCATTCTGGGATATAACACTGGCAGGTTCTCAAACCGCCGGGTCGTTCCAGAAATGGGCGGCCCGGTTTTAGTTAGGGGAGGTTGGGATAGGAGATTTCATGGAACTTCGGGAACGACGTTTGAGGTGGATGGAAGCGCTTGTGGGACCATGCCTAACTCGGACATAGTTAGACCCAAGGCGGCGGCCACGGCGGGGGGATAAAACCTCAGGACTTTTCCGCACCTCAACGCCACCGGTAATTTGTTAGATGAGGCCCATGCGGTGATGGTCCGACTTGTAAGGCCAAGGGGTTTTGCAATTTGAGCCGCTGTCGCCAGCACCGGAAGCACGCAGACGTCCAGCTCCGCGCAGATGGACTGCGGGGACTGGAGGCGGCGATCATGGCGCGGGCTGGGCACGCCGAAGGTTGGACTTTGACCCTCACGATGTCGAATGAAAAAACTTCGTAAGTAGCTCATACTGTGCGACTTAGAACTTTATTTGAACGCATCTATTTAAGAATTGAGGAATCCGTGAACTTATTTTGAACGCACTTTGAAGGATTTCTTGGAATTCGCTGAACAGATCTTTTTTTCGACCACGCGTGCCAAAACGGTTGAAAACTGCGGATAATTCCGCACGAGGGATGACAAACCGTTGATTTCCGGGTTGTGCCCGGCTAGCAGTTCTGTAATCTCGGGCAGTCCAGCACCCATGAACTTCGCATCCCCCCCAGATGAATGAGCAAGCGCAACAACATCGGGAACAATGAAAGCGGTGGGGTCGGTTCGTCTGATAAACCCGGCGTGCCGGGCGGCAATGACTTGGAGGGGGCACCGAATGAACGCTAGGTCTGCTGATGAGGCACAGGTTATAGCCGCGCTGGCAGTACATCTTCTTCCTACGGGGACACCCGATGCCAGTGACGTGACGGCGGCGGTGCAATTGGCTTCCAGACTTATGGAGGAGGCGTCAAAACCGGCGGTAAAGAATGCCTACGAGTTCTTTCCCCGGAACGCAGAGATGAACATGGCGGAAATAGCCAAGATTTTCGAGGATCACAAGTGGGCTGTATTGACCTCAAGAGGCACAGTCTTGAAGTATGTTGGACAGTTGCTAGATTCCATGTATCGGAACATTCAGGTCAGACGATCTCTTCTGGCCACTGCGTTACGACAGAGAGAGAGACGCGTCGACCCGGGTGATGAAGCGCGTGTAGCAGGCGTTGTGATCAAAAATCTGCTCCGGGATTTGGGGATGGACACGGCATTCGGCCTGCAACTGGATGACGCCGTTGGGCGGATCTGGCACGATATTGTCGACATTTGGCTGAAGACGGACCAACAACTGAAGAGGGACCTCGTGAAAATCCCATCGGTATCTCCCTCTCTTTTCTCGGATATTTGTGTGGACTCCAGTTACGAGCAATACGCTGCGGCACGCAGACCACCCGACGGCCTTGGAACTGACGGGTTGCTGTCTGTGATCTTGTGGCTGGACGGCACCTTCCGAAAACAACTTGCCAAGAGCGGGGATATCGATGGTTCCCTGAACACGTTGTCCATGCTTGATCGCTGGCCGGAGTACCTCTGTCCCGGTGAGCGCCGGTTTTCCAACCCCTTCGCGGAATGTATCACCGAGTTAGCGAAGAGTGCCGAGGAGCGGGATGGGTTGCTGGAAAAGTTTGAACGGGGTGTCCAGCGCTATGGTGGTATCTGGGCGCGGCTCATGCTGATGGAGTTTTCCAAGAAGTGCACCGCAGAACCGGCAACGCAACGCCTGCAAGAGATCGTGCGTGCATGGAACGAGTTGGAATCCGGCAAGAAGGCGGAAATTGGCGAATCTTTTTATGATGATCCAGCACGGGTGGTCGGGTGTGTGGTAAGTTTTCTCCAGGGGGAAATGCCATTATCTCTAACGACACTGCAATTTCACGGGAGCGGTATCCTCACTCCTGCCCTGCGGCCCTATGCGAGAGAATTGGACTCGCTCTTGCTCGGACTTCGGGAAGTGAGCGAACTGGCACGGCGCCTTAACATATCCGAGGACTATTCTCAGGAGATCAAAGATGCCATCCGCGCGGAAAAAACCCGGATCTCCGAGATGGGCACCGTATTGGCGGATCCGGATAAAGCCGCCACTCAGGAGAGGGTTAGCTTCGGCGGGCGCGTCATCCAGGGGCTGAAACCGCCATCCAGTCTGGGAAGAATCAATCCTCATTTGTTGTTCCGTTATGCCTACGACAACAAGTTGCTGGATGATCTTTTGGTCAAGTTGTGAAGGTGGCAAGGACTCTTAGAAAGTTCTGACGAGGACCAACCATGACAGGACGCCGCACAGACAATGTCGCCTGATCAAAATACCCGGCTTGCCTGAGCTTCATGGGTAGCGGCCGACGTAAGCTTGCCGCAGACCGTGGGCAGTGGGCGGTCGTGCAGCCCACCGCTCAGATGTTTTGGCCAGATCGCGCCCGATTGGCCAGCGTGTGGGCTGGATGTCCATCCTCCACACCCACTTTCGGAAAATAATTGATACTGGGGAATTGACATCGGCCACCTTCCGCCTAACAATCCTCCATGGTGAAACGACCAGTCCAACAAGCGACCATCGACTTCTGCATGGAGCAAGGCATCACCTACGACCCTGGCGTCGGCATGCTGGCTCACGACACCGGCACTCCCCTCACCAGCTGGGAGTCCGGCGGAGCTGTGTGGGTGAACCACCATCTCGACTGGTATCCTGCGCACGTGCTGGCGTGGGCTTTTGCCAACGGCCTGCCGCCGGAGGGCCACACCGTGCGCCAGATCGATGGTGATATCTGGAACCACCGGCTGGCCAACCTTGAGTGCGTGCCTGATGCCGTGGCTTCCTCCCGGTCTGCCCGGTCCGCCACCGGCTACCGCAATGTCTCGATCATCAACGGCATGTTCAGGGCCAAGGTCAAGAAGGCCGGCCGTTACCACATACGGGACTTCAACCAACTACAGGATGCCGTGGCCTACGTGAACGAGATCAAGGGTGTGCGTAAGCAGTTTGCCGGGAAGGCAGTGGTTGAGGGCGTGACGCGGGTGGACACCGTGCGCTGTGGCAAGCCGTATACCTACTGGCGTGCCTGCCGTATGTACCATGGCCACCCCAGACGCAACACGTTCTCGACCAAGGAGAAGGCTGAGGCATGGCGTCCGACGACTAAGAAAAGTGAGCCACTCACTGCGGAGGACATCGCCATCTTAGATCAGCTATTTAGACGCCAGTCCCAGCAATCGAGCCCCACTTAACTGCGGTGCATAAATCGTCCATGCGGCTGCCCGGGGCCGTCCGAATGCCCCAACTGCAAGGTTTTCCGGGTTTCTCCGCAGAACCGGGCACACACTGGGCACAAATTCAAAATCCTAACATCAAGCAATACACGCAATGCATTGCATTCCAATAGATTGCAATCATTTCAGGCAGCCGCCTTTATATGATTGCTCATCAGGCAATACGCCAGCACCCGGCAACCCGTGAAATCCTCCTGCATCCGCATCAACGCGCGGAATTTTTCCTTGTCCTCTTTCTCAAATGCAAAGCGCCGGTCCACCACCCGCGTCACGCAGTGGTAAATCACAGGCTTCTCTGCCGAATCCTTCCACGGTGCCAGCCAGCGCGCGCGTCTCATACGGGAAAATTACCCCACGCTGCCGTCCATGGCAAGGAAAAACTTATAGATCCTCTGTCACACTATACTCTATTATAACCCCGACACCTATAACCCTAGCATCGACTCAGGCGGTCTATCGTAGCTTTGATTGAGCGCTTCTATGACTCAAAGATCCCGCACAGGGGGCTGTGCGGGCTACTTCTGCCCGAAGGCGGCGGCGAGCGCAGCGAGGTCCGCCGGGGCGGCGCGGGCGGCGGCGAGGATGGCTTGCTTTTGCAGGGTGATGAGCTCGGCGATGCCCTTGCGG
>CAIKDP010000147.1 GCA_903826205.1 Akkermansiaceae bacterium | reverse complement strand
TCGCCCCCTCCGCCGGACCCACCACAATCCGTTGGCGCGTCCCTTTCCAACCCCGTGCAAACACCCGGCCAAGGCACGCCCCCGTCGGTAATTCTATCCGTTCCAGCGGCGAGAGCCGCTTCGGTTGCCCCATCGAATCTGCCGCTTTCTCCGCTGCCGGATTGACCGCCTCCGCTACTGGATCACCCCCCGCTCCCCCCCCCAGCCCTGCCCCTCCATATCCATCCCCAGCCGCGCTATGAGTTGCAGCATCCAATCCACCACCTCCTCCACGTCGCTTTTTCATGCATGCAAAGAAACCCATCTTCTCGCAGTTGTCAACAACATAATGGCCGTCATTAAAAAATAAATCAGCTTGTGCGCAAACGATCGCCCGGGACATCAATTAATCCAACACACTCACAAACCCGCGAATTTGGAGGAGATGAACTTGCTCAGCCCTTCGTCAAATTCGAGGTCGTTTAGTGAGGTCTGTCGGCGTGGCGAGAGTGGCTGGCCGCCTGTAGCCGGAGTCTCCTAGCTTCAGATTTCCGTCGGCTCTTGCGCTTTCTTGATGCCGCCGCCTTCTCTGGACATCATCTCCGCCTCCTCCTCATGCGAATGGATATGCAGGGACACATGCACCCCCTCACGCTCGGCAGCGGCCTTGAGCACGCTGCGGATGGCGGAAGCGGTGAAACCGTTGCGCCCGATCAACATGGCCACATCCGCCTGCGCCAACACCAGCTTGAAGCGCAAGCGCTTGGGCCCCACCTCGGCCACCTTCAACTGCGCCTGACTCGGGTCGTCAATCAACTTGACGGCCACATACTGGAGAAAGTTCCTCAATTTGTCGGTGACGGTCTTCATGCCGCCGGCAGCATGCACTGGCATGGTCCAAAGTGCAAGATCAAGCTTGGTTTTCCGAGGCCCTGCGGTGCCACCCCGGAGGGGGCGGAACCCGAACCCCGGGGCTTGATTGGAGATATCAGTTAGATGAACCACGGATGACAGGGATTTTGCGGAATGGAATAGGCCCCATTTTGCGGCCTTACCTCTTTACTTTTACGCGACCTTCACCCCATGCTCCGCGCATGTCACGCACACACCGCATCACCCTTCTCGCCGGCGACGGCATCGGCCCGGAAGTCATGGTCGAAGCGCTTCGCATTCTCGCCGCCGCCGAAGTCCGCTTCGGCTTCACCGTCGCCCGCAGTGAACATCTGGTTGGTGGCGCCGCCATCGACGCCACCGGCCACCCGCTGCCGCCGGCCACCGTGAGTGCCTGTGAAGCGGCTGACGCGATTTTGTTTGGTTCGGTGGGAGGGCCCCGATGGGAATCGTTGCCGCCCGACATCCAACCGGAGCGCGGGGCCTTGCTGCCGTTGCGCAAGCACTTCGGGTTATTTGCCAATCTGCGCCCGGGCGTTTGCCTGCCGGCGCTCACCCATGCCTCGCCGGTCAAACAAGAACTCATCGCCGGTGGCTTCGATGTCCTCTGCGTGCGTGAACTCACCGGTGGCGTGTATTTTGGCAAACCCAAAGGCCGCCACGAGGAAAATGGCGAACCCGTGGCGCTGGATACCATGATCTATCACAAGAGCGAGATCCAACGCATTGCCCGCGTCGCCTTCACCGCCGCCATGGGGCGCAACAAACGCCTGTTGTCAGTGGACAAGGCCAACGTGCTCGCCTCCTCGGTGCTGTGGCGCGAGACGCTCATCGAAATCGCCAGGGAATTCCCCGAGGTCGAACTCTCCCACATGTATGTCGATAACGCCGCCATGCAGCTGATCCGCCGCCCGGGCTCGTTCGATGTGTTAGTCACGGAAAACCTGTTTGGTGACATCCTCTCTGATGAAATGGCGATGATTTCCGGCTCGCTCGGCATGCTCCCGTCCGCATCGCTCGGGGCTTGCAACGCCAACGGGCTGTATTTCGGCATGTATGAGCCATCCGGCGGCTCCGCTCCTGACATCGCCGGCCAAGGCATTGCCAACCCGATCGCCCAAATCCTTTCGCTCGCCATGTTGCTGCGCTTTTCGTTAGGCGAAATCGCCGCCGCCGAAGCCATCGAAAAGGCGGTCTCCCAAGCCATCGCCGATGGCTTCCGCACCGGTGATATTGCCACCGGCCGCGACGGCGAGATCCGCGTCGGCACCGCTGCCATGGGCGAGGCGATTCTGGCGCGGATGTGAGGAGGGGCGTGGGAGAGAAAAGGCGCGTGAGCCCGTAGGCGAATTCGTTAGAATGAGGTCTTGGCCAGCGGCCCGCCCGTGAGCCGCCGCCCGTAGCCCCCCGCGCTCTCACGAGCGCGCCTACGTGGCGGAAAAAACGGCGAGTGAGCCCCAGCTTGCGGCTGGAAGCCGCAACTACGGTCTGCGATCCTCTCTTTTTCCAGCCGCGCGCGTTTCCATCCACCACAGGAAGCCGAACGCCGCATAGTAAGCGGCGAACTCCAGCAGTTTACCCCCATACCGGATGGGTTCGTTGCCGCCATGGCAACCGCAGGCGATGTTGAGGCCATGCGCCCAGGCCCAGCCGATAGCCACGGCAAACATCGTCACCAACGCGCACAACGCCAGCAGCGTCCCGCGCCGCAACAGGCCCAGCAACAGGCAAAGTCCCGCCACCACCTCCACCCACGGCAATGAATAGGCGATCAGCGCGTCCCACGGCGCCCTCGTCATTTGGTAATTGCCCACATCCTGCGTGAAACGGTCCAGGCCACTCATGAAGACCTTCTGGCCACCGCTCCACACAAACCACAGACCGAGCCCGATCCGCAGCAGCCATGCTGGAAATGTTAGGTAATCCACCTTGCGCTCCATGACCGCGAGCATCCGCCATCGTTTGCCGCGCATCAAGCGGATTGAGAGAAAATGTCAGGACTACTCCTTCTTGCGATAGCCGAGCCAGACGTTTTCAAACCCATTGCGCGGGCGCTCCGCCTGGCGGATGAGGCCATCGGCGGTTAGGGCGAACCAGGGATAGATGTCGCCGCCGCAGGCCTCGATGGTCTGGGCGGTCCAAACATTGCAAATCCGCGGGAGATGATAACTGAACTTGGATTCCAACAGGCAGCCCCCACCCCAACTCGACGGGCCAATGACCAGCGGTCGGCCAGCGGGGTCGGTGCGGCTCATATGGTTGAGGAAGGCGGCAAGCTGCGGGCCGCGCCCACGCGGGACGAGTTTGCGCCACACCCGCTGTTGTTGGCAAACCTCGACGACATACCCGTTGAAGGGAATGATTTCCATAACCGACGGCGACGGTGTGAAAAAGGCGCGGCATACCTGCCACGGATTGAGCCAGGCTTTCTGCACGTAGGCGGTGCGCTCGCCCCAACTGAGGGTGACATAGGCAGGCCTGCCCAATCCCGCGGGCGGAACAAAACCGGATTCCAGCAGCCAGTCGTAGGGAAAGACCATCGCGGTGTGGTAACGGTCGGCTATCATCCATACCATCACATCCGGGTCACGTGCCGGAATTCCGGCCGCGATGACGCGATGGGGAACCCCTGCCACATGGGCCACTGGCACTTGGTGGGTGGTGGCGGCCGGTGGCGGCGGAATGCGGATGCAAGCGCATGTAAGCACCGCCATGAGCGTGGCGAGTCCGGCGTGACTGGTAGATAAGCGGCGGGTCATGACGCGCGACTCACAACTTGTGACTTTCGCCATGCGGCACGCCTCATTCGCCCAGGAACGAGCAAATATATTCGCAAATGCCCGCGTCCACGGTGATGGAAAACCCGCTGTGGGCGGGCACCTCAAAGGCCTGGTTGGCGGCAATGCCTCTTGATTCCGTGGTGCCATCGAGGACGATGGTGCAACTGCCGGCGATGATTTCCATGCGCTCGGCGGCGGCGGTGCCAAAATGGTAAGTGCCGGGGTAGATGAGGCCCAGGGTTTTTTTGCTGCCATCGGGGAAATGCACGGTGTGGGAGACGACTCGGCCATCAAAATAAATGTTGGCTTTGGCATCGACGGTGACGTTAGGGAAGCGGGTCATGAGGGTGGGGTTGCAGGTGATGCGGGGTCATTCGGTTGGCAGATCGGCGGCTTTCCAAGCGGCGTAGCCGCCATCGAGGATGGCCACGGGATGCCCGAGGGCGGAGAGGCGGCAGGCTACATTGTTAGAATAGGGGCAGGCAAGGTCGGCGCAGTAGAGAATGACGGGGCGCTTGTCATGCGTGGCACGCCGGATTTCCTCTTCACGGGTGGCGAGCTGGCTGGCGAATGAGTTGATAGACCAGTTGACTGCCCCCGGGATGTGGCCGAGGCTGAAGAAGAAGGCCGGACGCACGTCGTAGATGAGGGCGGAGTTGGTTTGTTGCAGCGGGAAGAAGGCATCCAATGGCAGGTGGGTGATTTTGCCGGGTTGGGGAGTGCGCGCCGGGGGCGTGGACAGCCCGTGCCGGGGCGGCGCGGTGGGCGTCGGGGTGGCCATGGGGCCTGGCTTTGGAGCCACGGGTCCGCAACACGCCATGGCCACGCAAGCCATGGCTGCCACCACCCGCCGGATCGAACCTAACATCACTTGAGAATTTGGATGAGTTCCACGTCGAAGACCAGCAGGCCTCCGGGGCGACCGCCGCCGGGGTTTTCGCCGTAGGCAAGGTTGGCAGGAATCCAGAAGCGGCGTTGTTCGCCCTCCACCATGAGTTGCACGCCTTCGGTCCAGCCAGGAATCACCCCGTTGAGCGGGAAACTGGCGGGTTGCCCGCGCAGGACCGAACTGTCGAAGAGCCGGCCATCCGTGGTCCAACCCGAATAGTGGACTTTGACTTGGTCAGTCGCTTTGGGATGGGTGGCCCCTGTCCCCTTGACAAGGACTTTCGAGGCGAGACCGGAGGCGGTTTTTTCCGCATCTTTGGGGGCGGCGGCGACATCGGCGGGGACGGGCGGGGGTTTGGGCGCGGTCTTGATACTGAGGAGCTCCACGTCGAAGACGAGGAGACCTCCGGGGCGACCGCCGCCGGGGTTTTCGCCGTAGGCAAGGTTGGCGGGGATCCAGAAGCGGCGTTGTTCGCCTTCCACCATGAGTTGGAGGCCTTCCGTCCAGCCTTTGATCACGCCGTTGAGCGGAAAACTGGCGGGTTGCCCCCGCTTGACCGAGCTGTCAAAGAGTTTGCCATCGGTGGTCCAACCCGAGTAGTGGACGGTGACGGTGTCCGCGGCGGCAGGCTTGTGAGTGCCGGTGCCTTTGGCGAGGATTTTTGAGGCGAGTCCGGAGGCGGTTTTGATGGCATCGGCGGGTGGGGCGGCTACGTCGGTGGGGGTGGTGGGCATGGTGGGTTCGGCTTGGAGGGTGAGGGTGAGGGCAAGGGCCAAGCCGACCGCATGTGGGACGATGGCACGCAGGCATGACGGGGTGATTTGCATGGCCGCAACGTGTCTGGTGGCCCACGGTCTGTCAATCCCAAGCCGGCGGCCGATTGGAATTTCTCCGTCTGCCATGCCAAGCTGCGGGGGTTGTGGGCGGCGTCGGGCCGGAAAACCTATCATGGCTGATAATGGCCTCGGGGCTGTCCGCGATGGCGTCGGCGGACCCTGATAGAGGTGACTTCGCCGCAGTACGGGCAGCGGAAATCACCTCTGAAAATCACCGCCAGCGCGACGCTCAGACGATAGCTGCCCAACACGTGGCGCGCGCTGCGATGCTTGACGCAGGCACTGTGCCTGAGCGGCAGGCCGATGCAGAGCGGGCACCTGGCGCGGCTCGCGCCGATCATCTGGATGAGAGTGATGAGCACGCTGGAGCTCAGCAGTGCAAGGGCGAGGTGCATCAGATCACGCGTGTTGTTGATGAGCGAGTACAGCAGCAGACCTATAGCCGCGGGAATGAGCAAGCGGTTTAATAGCAGCAAAAACGCCACACAGCGGAAGCGGGTCACTGTTTCTTGATTGGGGAGACTATGCATTTGCCGGATGGTGGTCCGTTGAAACCAGTTGAAGGTCGTCGAAAGTTAAAGATCGTCGGGAAATTAGAGACGGACGGCATGCTGTGTCAAGACCTTCAGCATAAGGAGTGCCATTATTGTGAAAATATTGTCACATTCCGCACTACGGGCGAGGGTTTTCACCTACAGCTTGGGGGCGGGCAGAATTCCCGTGTCACGGGCTCCGGGCTGTTCAGGTTTCTTGGACACAACCGCTTTTCCGGCAGAGGTCAGGACGTTCGAGGCAGTGCCACCTCAGTGATCGAGCGGGCTTTCACCTGAGGCATCGCCAAGACGGTATTGATTGGCTGGCAGGAATTTCTTGAAGCGGGTCTTGTCGATGGCCTTCATGTACGCTTCTTCCGGCGAGATCATGCCCTCGCGCAGTTTGCTCCAGATGGATTCATCCATGAACTGCATGCCTTCGGATTTGCCGCTGGTGATTACGTCATAGAGCTTTTGGGTGGCCCCCTCGCGGATGATGGCGGCCACCGCGGGCGTGGCAAACATGATTTCATGCACGGCGGTGCGCCCGGGTCGGTCCACCCGCTTGCACAGGAGCTGCGCCACCACCCCGCGCAACGACGCCGCCAGCATGGTGCGTACCTGGGATTGTTGGTCAGATGGGAACACGTCGATGATGCGGTCCACCGTCTTGCGGGCATTGTTGGTGTGCAGCGTGCCAAACACCAGCAGGCCGGTCTCCGCCGCCGTTAGAGCCAGCGAGATGGTGTCCAGATCGCGCATTTCACCGACTAACACGATGTCCGAGTCCTCGCGCAGCGAGGCGCGCAACCCGTCGGCGAACGACGGGGTCTGGAGGGGCACTTCGCGCTGGGTGATGATGGATTGTTTGTTCTTGTGGATGAATTCGATGGGTTCCTCAACGGTGATGATGTGGCGCTTGAAGTTGATGTTGATGTAATCCAACAACGAGGCCAGGGTGGTGGACTTGCCCGAACCGGTCGGGCCGGTGACCAGGACCAGGCCCGAGCGCATGCGGCCGAACTCCTTGACCACGGCGGGCACGCCAAGGGCCTCCATGGAGGCAATCTCGGTGGGAATGAGCCGGAACACCGCTCCCAGGCCGTTGAGTTGTTGGAAATAGTTGCAACGGAAACGCGAGTCCTCGTCCATTTCGTAGGCAAAGTCGAGGTCGCCGATTTCAAGGTAGCGGCTGAAGGCGGCGGGCTCGCAAATTTCATCTAGCAACGCACGGAAGTCCTCGCCCTCGAGCGGCCCCTGTTCCGGGATGGGGAGCACCGAGCCGTGGACGCGGATTTTCGGCGGCTGGCCTTCGGCGAGGTGGAGGTCCGAGCCTTTGCTGTCGATCAGGTAGCGGAAGTAGGCGTCGATGCGAGCCATGTGGGGGGGCGTGGAAAGGAGTTAGGTGGCGGAGGGGTCGTTGCGGGGGAGTTGCGGCACGGGTCAGGAGTCGAAGAACTCACGCATTTGGTGCTTGTCCTCAGAGCGGTAGAACGCTTCGTCGCGGGAGATGAGGCCTTTGATGTAAAGTATGCGCAACGACTCGTCCATGGTGATCATGCCGACGTTTTTGCCGGTCTGCATGACGCCCGGCAACATGAAGGTTTTGCCTTCCCGGATGCAGTTGGCCACGGCGGGGGTGTTGACCAGGAGCTCGAGGGCCAGACAGCGCCCGCCCCCATCGAGACGGGGAACGAGTTGTTGGGAGAGGATGCCGCGCAACGATTCCGAGACCATCACCCGGATCTGTTCGCGCTGGTCGGTGGGGAAGACGTCTAACACCCGGTCGAGGGTGCGTGGTGCGTTGCCGGTGTGGAGCGTGCACAAGACCAAGTGGCCGGTTTCCGCCGCGGTGAGCGCGAGTTGGATGGTTTCGAGGTTGCGCATTTCACCGACCATGATGACGTCCGGGTCTTCGCGCAGCGCGCCGCGCAGGGCTTTGCCGAAGGACTCGGTGTGGGTGTGGACTTCGCGCTGGTTGACGTGGCAACCTTTGGATTCGAAGACGTATTCGATAGGGTCTTCGAGGGTGAGGATGTGGTCTTCGCGGTCGGTGTTGATGAAATCGATGAGGGACGCCAGGGTGGTGGACTTGCCCGATCCGACCGAACCGGTGACGAGGATGAGTCCGTTTTGATAGCGTGTGAGGGGAATGATGTGTTCGAGTGGCAGGCCGATTTCCGCCATCGTGCGGATCTTGGTGTTGATGACGCGGAACACCATGTCGAGACCAAGGCGTTGTTTGACCACCGAGGCACGGTAGCGCCCATGGTCATTGGCATAGGCAAAGTCCACGTCGCCTTTCTCCTGCAGCCGCTCCCACTCGCCGGCACCGAGGAAAGACCGGGCAAGCCGTTCCGTGTCCTGTGCGGTCAGCGGCGGGTGGTCGTCCCAGATCGGGGTGAGCTGGCCCAATCGCCGCCAGGCCGGTGGAAAGGCGGTGGGAAGATGAATGTCCGAGCATTCGTATTCCCGCCCGAGCTTGAGATACTGGTCAACGTGATCAAGAACCTGATGTCCGGACATGATGATTTTTGTTAGAGAGGGCTAGGGCAGCTTGGCCGGGCCCGGATGGCTGGCGAGGGCGCGCCACAGGGAATTCGGGCGCGTTTGTGAGACGAGGAATTGTTTGAGCTGCCCGGTGAGCCAAGCCTTGAAAAGGGGGCGGCCGGCGGTGAGGGCCAGCGAGAACAAAGCCCCGCGCCAACCGCGCCGTTGTTGGGGGCGGGCGGCGGGCTTGCGGCGGAAAAACAGGGTGGCGGCGAGTCCCGCGCCAAGGGCACTGCCCAGCCATTTGGCCGGGTGACTGCGGATGGAGTGACTGAGGCGGGCGGGCACATCAAGGCGTTGGCGCAGGACGGCGGTCTGATGACTCAACCGGGCGCGCGACACCTCGCTGAGACGAATCAATCGTTGGATTTCCGGGGAGTTTTGAGGGTATTGAGCCATTCGCAGTCTTTTTGGAATTCGGCACGAGTCACGGGCAGAGCGGGGGGGGGCGTGGTCTTGGCAACCTGCAGACAAAGTGCGGCAACCAGCACATGCAGGCCTGCCGCGGCCAGGGCAATCCAGTGCCACGGCCAGGTGGTGGCGACGGCCAGCGCGGTGATGCCTCCGGCAAGTGCCAGCGCCCAAGCAAAGAGCATGGCCAGGGCGGCGGTGGCAAGCAGCAACCCGCACTTGCCCACCTGTCGTGCCGCTCCGCGCAACTCAAGTTGCAGCAAGGCGATGCGCGCGTGGATCAGGCTGCCGAGAGCCTCACTCCAAGTCTCCGGCACCGACCCGGGCGAGCCCTGCCCGGCGGCGGTACTTGGCCTTGGCGATGAATCCATGCGGAATGAATCGTTCATGGGGCGGCATTCAGGCGTCCCCACCGGAGCAACGGGGGAACGAGGCGTGGTGCGAAAGTGGCAACGCGGCTTAGCGGCGCACGATCAAACCGATGAGCAGGCCAAGGCCAAGGGCGCCGAGGACACATTTGGTTGGGTTCTGACGGATGTAATCTTCGGCAGTGACATGGAGTTCCTTGGTCTTGTCACGGGTGTCGCGCCATTGTTCGGCCGCGGATTCCTGCAAGCGATGGGCGCGTTCCGTGGCGGTGTGCTTGAGTTCATCGGCCTTTTCGGCGGCCGTGGCTTTCAGTTGGCTCGCCTTTTCGGCGGCCACTTCGCGGAAATGTTGGGCAGACTCAATCGCACGCTCCTTGAGGGTGGTGGCTTGGGTGCTCACGTTCTGGGCGATTTCCCGTGCCTTTTCACCGGCGGCAGCTCGCAGGTCGTTGGCCGCTTGGGCGACTGAGGGACGGGAGGTGAACCCGACCTCCGGGTCGAGGCTGGCGGCGTTGGCAAATGGATCAGTCATGGCTCTCAATAGGTTGGAATTTGGCGACTGCTCCCGCGTGGAGAAGCGCGCAGCGGGAAGGTGGCACAGGGTCCGCCCGGACGCAAGAATGGACTTTTGAATCCGCTAAATCAATTTCCTTCCACCACGCGGGCCCTGGGCGGAATTGATAGAATTTGGTTTTGCTCGGGCGGCGGCTGGGTGAACGCAGCATTGCTCCACTCCGGCTTGTCCAGCGGGCCGGTGCCACGGAATTGGAACAAGCCGTAGAATGGCCGCAACGGGAGGGTGACTATCCCGAGCAGACCGCGGGCATCCACGCGCACGGTCATGTCCAAGGTGCGCTTTTTCAAATCCACCGAACCATCCCCGGCAAACGCCAGTGAGGTGGTGGCGGTATGCAAGTCCTTGGTTTGCAGAACGCCGTCCTTGATGGTGAAGGTGCAGAAGGCGTTTTTCGCCCGCTCAAAGCCGACGCGACGGTCGCCGAGAACGGTGGCAATCAAGGGCGAGAGGGGGCCTGCTATGGGAGCGGAAAACAATTCGGATCTCTCTATCGAGATGAGCCCGGAGCCGCTCATGGATTCCAGCTTGTCCTGGGCGATGGCAAACTCAATGCGTCCGGTAAACAGGCCTCCACCCTTCATATTGATGCCATAGGTGGCGTTGAGGGCGGCGAGGGAAAGGTTGGTCCAACTGAACTCGCCGGTGATTTTTTTTGGAGGGTCAATGCGCATGCGCACCGCCACCGGGCCGTCAAAGGTGGCCGTCTCCAAGTCCTCGATCGTGACGCAACTGCCGCGAATCCCCACCTTGCCCGACGCTTGTTCCAGCGTGAGGTTTTTTCCCAGAAACACGTAATCCGCAGGGTCGGTGGTGCGAAACCCAATATTGAGCGCCGTGCGCCCCCGCGCCGTCACGTCGATCATCCCCGAGGCCGTCAGTCGCGGCGGACGGTGGAAACGATACCCCTCTAACGAATCCGCCACGTCCGGGGCGAACAACCGCACCACGGGCGCGGCCCAGATGCTGCCCGCCACATCCTCCACCATGACCGCCTTGAGCAGGCTGTCATAGCGGACGCGACCGGCATGGACGGTGCCGGTGGAGGGGCCGGCAAAGGCTTTGCGCAGCGGATAGTCTTGATAGTTGAAGACCACGTTGCCCTGGGTGAAATCCAGTTCGCGGTGGTTCAGGGACATCTGGCACTGGGCGAAGTCCACGGGCACCCCGCGGTAGCTCACGTTTTTGACCTGCCCGTTGCCGGTGAACGCCCACGATTCCTTGTCGTTGGCATCAAAGCCGCCTTCAAGTGACACATTGACCGCGGCGTTGGCCCGCGCGCCAAAGTCGAGGAGCACTTGTTCCAGTGGCTGGTTGACAAAAAACGGTCGGTATACCGCAATCGGCAGGGTGGTTTTGAGGGCCATTCTAACCAACGGTCCCTGGATCAGGACCTTGCCGCTGGCTTCCCCGTCAGGCCGCACAATCCGTATGTCTCGCAGATAGGCCTCACCATCCAGCCAGGCAAGCGAGCCTTCGATCGTCCGCCAGGCAAACGAGCCTTCGATCGTATCGAAGGGCACGCCCTGCAACACCACGGCTTGACAGCGGGCATGCCCGCTCATGCGCACCTGCGGCACCCCTTTTTCATCCAACTTGAATTCGCCCTCCGCCTCAAGCGACTGGCCCCCGCCAAAGGTCACCTGTTGCAGCGCCGGCAGACCGAGCCAGGACTTGAGCAACTCCGGCACATTCAGCGACGAGGTGCCATCAAAGCGCCCTTCGCGACTCTCCACATCATAGTCGACGCGGCCCTCGAAGGTGCCGTGGGCATCGCTGGCGCGCACCGAGTTGAGGGTGTACAGGCTGCCTCTCAGGTTGCCGGTGGCGGACACTTCGTCAATGATATGGCCGTTTTTTCCGACCGCCCTGGCTTGCAGCGCCAGACGCGCCACGATGGAGGCGCCATCTGACAGATCCCCCTCGACGAAGACACGCAGCGCCGGCGGATGGGTTTGGTCAAAGTGCCAGTTCCTGAGTTCCTTGAGGATGTGGGAGATGAGTTGGAGTCGTGACTCCTTGTTGGGATCCGCTTGCGCGGGCGCTCCCGTGTCGCGGAATTTGAGCATCCGCGCGCCGATGGTCACCTCGATGCCGGCCACCGTGCCGTGCGCGTCGCGTAGCTCTAACAACCTTCCGCCGGGCATCAGCAGGGTGCCGGTTAGGCCGGTGATTTCCAGCGTTTCCGTCGCCGGGTCGCCGGGTTGGATCGGCAGGCGCAGGCTGGTGTCGCTGATCTGGATTTTTGTCAGACGCACCTCGCCACGGGCAATCTTGGATTTGTCCACATCAATCAGGATGCGCTCGAGTTGGGAGAGGACGACCGTGTGCGCCTCGTCCGAAAACACGCGCACGTTGCTGGCAACAATGCCCTTGAGCGGGATGTAACTCAGGCCGCCAAGGGTGACGTGGATGCCTTGTTTGGAAAATTCCCGCTCAATGGCACCGCGCCAGGTCGCCGGCAATCCGGTGTGATTGGCCCACCACAGCACGCCGAGCACTGCCAGCACCATGCCCAACACCAGCAGATAGGCGGCGGTGCGGAGGTTGCGGAAGAGGCGCAGGCGGGTCATCGAATGAATGGCTGGCCCCCCAACCTAGCGGGTGGCCGCGGAAATGCAATCCGCGGCTTGCATCAAGGAGCGGCGATCTCCGAATCGCCGTTGCCCATGTTGGCCAATGAGAAGAGGAACGCCGCGTCCCATTGTTCCCCCATGGTCGAGGGCGATTCGGAACCGGAGCGAAGCGGAGATGGTCGCAGGCAAATCCCCCCTTGTTGTTATGTCGTGCGTCCCCAGGGCGTTTCAGGGAATGAGCCCGGCCTCGCGGAACGAATAATACGCGCTGCGTCCGGGCGAGGGCTTGCCGATGATGAGGTGGTCAATGAAGCGCACCTGCATCAGGTTGGCGGCCTCGACCAAGCGCCGGGTGGTGGATTCATCGGACCGGCTCGGGCTCGGATCACCTGACGGATGATTGTGGATGAGAATGAAGCCATACGCATCGCGGGTGATCACCGGGCGCAGAATTTCCCGCGGGTGCGCGTTGGATTCATTGACCGTGCCTACGGAAACCACCGTCGTGCCTTGGTGCCGCAGCCGGGTGTCCACCGTGACGACCACCACCTGCTCCTGCGGCAGGTGCGCCAATTGCGGACCGAAAACCTCGAGAATGCGTTCCGGCGTGTCCAAGGGCGTGCTGTGGATTTGTTCGCGGGCGACGCGGGCACCCAACTCAAACGCCGCGGCGAGTTTGGACGCCTTGGCCAGCCCCAGCCCTTTTTCCTTGGCCAGTTCGGCCACCGGCAGGCTGCCCAGCGCACCCATCGACCCGTACTTGGCAATCAGGTCGCGGCCGATGTCGATCGCACTGTGGTTCTTGATGCCCGTGGCGATGAACAACGCCATCAATTCGGCATTGTTGAGGGCCGCCGGCCCCAGCAGCGCCAGCTTTTCCCGCGGCCGCTCTTCAAACGGCATGTCCTGAATGCGATCACTCATAATGCCTGTCAGGCTAACACAAACTCCCGCGCATGGGAAAGCACAAATGTCACCGCCACCCGGGGCCTCCCACAAGGCTTGGCTGGAAGGCCACCCCGATATTCCACCCTCCCCCGTCGCGACAATCCGGTGGTCCGATCGGACCATCGGATTGTCGCGACGG
>CAIKDP010000146.1 GCA_903826205.1 Akkermansiaceae bacterium | reverse complement strand
CGTGAGGACCGCGGCCGCCGCACTCGCCGTGCCGTCGTAATTCCGCGTGCCCGTCAAGGCTACCGCACGCTTATTCACTGTCACGCTCACATCGGTGGCGCCATTGGTGTAGTTGTCGGCATCCGCGCCTGATGGCGTGAAGGTCACACTGTAGGGTGCTATCCCGGCAGGCGGCACGGTGGAGGGACTTCTGAAGGCCATGCCGCCGCTCACCGTCGCACCTGTTGTTTGGTCGACGAACGTGCCGCTCAAGACCGAGTCACCAAGCGTTTGACCGTAGGTGATGTCCGTGGCCGATGGCGTGGCAACGCCCGCGGATACCAACTGGAAGCCGCACAACATTCCCTTGCCATTGGAGGTGGTGACTTGAAATAGGATTTTTGAGTTTGCGTCGGGGGAGATGTCTTTGAAGACGGCATAGTTCTGCCCCTCTGTCCATGCTGAAGAATTTGTGTTATACCCGCCGTTAATCACATTCTTGCTCTGCCCGTTACTCGCCGTATTGGTCATTGTGAATGTAGTATTGCCGCCATTCTCATTGTGGTAATAGCTGGCAAGGTAAAGGTCGTACGTTTTGCCGGGGGTGAGGCCGGTGATTTCGCAGTCACTCCAGTCCGACTCACCTCCCGTCCGGACGGCACCATCAAGCATCGGAAGGCCAGCTCCCCAGTGATCCCCCCCCTGAAGTCTAAAGCTGTAGCCAACATTCCTGGTGACTCCAGCGGTGTTCACTAATTCGGATTTGGAAGGAGCGTTCCAGTCACCCGTTGTATTGTCGTCATTCCAGACAGCGCTGGACCCGCCGGGGCCGCTCATTGGCGATGCGGGAATCGCACCGCCACCGGTGAAATTCACCGTAACCATCTCCCCTGCCCCAACCGCTGCCTTATACTTCGGTGTCGCCTTGGCCACCGTTAGCACCTGCTCCACCGGGGTGGCCATGTTGTAGTTATCGTCGCCCGACTGGCTGGCGGTGATGGTGGTGATGCCCGCCTTCTTGATGGTCACGGTGCTGCCCGACACCGTAGCCACCGAGGTGTCCGAACTGGCATAACTGACAGCCAAAGGCGAACTGGCCGATGCTGTTAGAGAAAATGCTGCTGCGCCGTATGTCTTGGCTGTTAGCGCGCCGAAAGTGATCGTCTGATCCGCCTTGCTGACGCTCTGGCTCATGGAACTGGCCGTGCTGCCGGCGTATCCGGTGGTGCCGCTGTAGGTGGCGGTGATCGGGTGGCTGCCAACCGTTAGTGAGCTGGATACATAAGGAGCCTTACCGTCGCTCACGACCACCGGACTGCCCAGCGGATTGCCATTATCATAGAATTGCACCGTACCTCCCGTGGGCGTTGGTGTCACTGTTGCCGTTAGAGTCACGGAACCGCCGTAGGTCGATGGAGAGCCGGAGGTGGCCAGGGAGGTGGTGGTGACTGTGCTGATCCCGTTGATGGCCTGGGTGAGGTTGGCCGAGCTGGCAGCATAAGTGGCATCACCGAGATAGGAGGCCAGAATAGTGTGGTCACCTGCCGCGAGAGTACTGCTGGTGAAGGTGGCCACGCCGTTGGTGACGGCGTTGATGGCCACCACCGTGCCATCCACCGAGAAGGCGCAGTTGCCGCCCGCGTCGGTAGCGGTGATCGGGCCGCCAGAGCCGGATCCTGTGCCAGGGCCCGTCACCACCAGATTGTCAAATGCCGACCAGTCTTGCGAGTCGAATCGGACGCCAATTCCGTGCCCCACATGCGGCCCGGTTTCCGTGAAACTGAAAGTCAAAGTGTTGTGAGCGCCAATTTGACTGCCAGTTGGGGATACATATCCCGTGTTGGCGAGGCTTGCCCCGTCTGGAGCAATCATTGTTCCATCAGTTAAATCCACCAGGCTAACTTTGATTGGAGATGCCCACCAAGGGCTATCGTGCCCCCCCATATTAACATTGTCCACAGTCACTGTGTAGGCGCCGCTCACGAATGTTCCTCCGCCCGGCGTGCCGAGTGAGTTGTCGGTCAAGCTCAATATCAGGCTATCGAGATTCCAATTCTCGCCGTAGCTCCCCGTAAAATACACCACTTTGGTTCCGTTGACAGGAGCAGTGCCAAGGTTCAGAACTTGAAAGCAAATATTCTCGTATCCTGGATAAAGCGGGGTGGTGGACCACCCAGCCGCCACGCCTCTAAGATCGCCTGAAGGATAGCCATTGTTTACACCGGTTGTGGTGTAATTATCGAAATTATTTGTGTAGAGCGTCACGCTCGAAGGAGCCGCCGGCGCAGTGGTTTGAACCGTTGCGGTAAAGACCACGCTGCTGCCAGAGTCAGCCGGGTTGGCCGAGGAGACCAGCGCGGTGGTGTTCACCTTGCCAACCTTCACACTCACGGTGGTGGCGGCGGTGGTGTAATGGTCCGTGTCGGTTGGCGTGTAGGTCACCTCATAACTGGTCGTGCCGGCAGGAGGTGCTGTGGCCGGTGTGGTCCAAGCGAAACTACCTCCCGACGGAGTCGCCGATCCGCCGCTCAAGATGGAACTGACCAGCGTATCGCCGACGGTGATGGCACTGGCGGTGGGTGGCGTATTAATGGTGGTCGTCACTTTGCTGACTATATTCCCGCTCGCAGAGGTGGTGATGTTGACATCTGTGGTGCCCGAACTGGACAACACGATATTTTGCGAATTGTAGGAGCCGACTGCGGCCGTGGCGGCGAGGCGAATATGCAACGTGCCGCTCGCGCTGCCGCCACTCGGGGTGAAGGTGGCGGTGGAAGCATAGCTTGAACCATTGGCGGATACTTCAAAGCCAAGCGGAGCCGTGGCGGTGATGTTGGCCGTCAGGTTGGCTCCTGAAATGCCAAAGGTCTGGGCCGCCGAAGCGCTTCCGTAAACCGCCGTGAAGGGTGCCGCCGTAGCCGCACCGGTGATGGTCGGGGGGGGAGGGCCGCCGGCAACGTCATACTCAAGCGTGATCGTTCCTGACCAGATGCCCGGATAAGCATCGGCGAGAAATACTGCATAGTCGTGGAGGTCGATACCCGCCGGTATGGCCGATTGGGTTGAAATTATCGGATTGCCAATTCCTGCACCAGGCCAATTCAACGATGTGTCAGCATCGGGAGCATAGCCGTCCCAGGCATCTACAATTCGTAAAATGCCTTTGTCGGAGCTGCTTTTGGATATCCAAAGGCATATTTCGTCAGTGTAAGCATCTCCGCTGACCAAATTGGCGTTTATGGAGACCGACTTGAGAATGGATCCAGCAGGCAGAACACCCTTGCCTATCTGAATACTTTTTGTATACCAACTGAGATCCAAATTGCTAAAATTGATATCCCTTGTGGTGGTTCCCGCATGAGCGGATCCAACCAGCAACGCCGCGCCCAAGGTCAAGGCGCAGGCAACGGGCTGGATGGCGCGGGAGGCGTGGTGGAGGCGCGAGCCGAGGGACTCGGCGAGGGTTTGGATGGATTTATGCATTTGGATTGGATGGGTTGGATCGGCAGGTCTGGAACGGCTGTTAGGTTGGAACAGCGGCGGCGGATTCGGCCTTTTTTTGTTAGAAAGGCATCCGCCCGGGCGGACGAAGAGACCGGCAAAGTCGCAAATTCGCGGAGGGTAGCGAGGACAAAATCCCGAATTTTTTCTGGCAACCATGTCAAAAGGTGGCATGGTCTTGCCATGCATCCGTTGCGTCGTCTTTCCGTTGCCGAACAGGTTGCCGCACACCTGCGGGCGGGCTTGCTGGCGGGGCGCTGGAGCGGGGTGCTGCCCGGAGTGGCGCGCTTGGCGGCGGAGTTGGATGTTTCGCCGGCGACGTTGCAGGTGGCGCTGCGGCAGCTGGAAGCGGAGGGATTGTTAGAGTCGCGTGGGCGCGGTTGCAGCCGCACGATCCAGCCGCAGGGCGCGGCGCGGGGGGCGCTGCGGGTGGGCATCCTGTTGTTTGATGCGCCGCTGGATGAGCAACCTAAAACCTCGCAGGTGTTGTATCAGATCGAGCACGACCTTGAGGCGGCGGGCCACCAAGTGTTCTTTGCCAAGCAAACGCAGGGGCAGATGGACTTTGATATCGGGCGTATCACGCGCCATATCGGTGACAACCCGGCCGATGCCTGGATTGTGGTCTCGGGTTCGCGCGACCTGCTGGAATGGTTTGCCGCACAAGCCGTGCCGTGCATGGCCTTGTTTGGTCGCACGGAGGGATTGCAACTGGCCCGCACCGGACCGGACATGGCACCGGCTTTTCGCGTCGCCACGCGCCGTTTGCTGGAATTGGGGCATCGGCGGATTGTGCTCATTGTCCGCCGCGCGCGGCGCAAGCCGAGCCCCGGCAACGTCGAGCAGGCCTTTCTGGATGAGCTCAGCGCCCACGGCATCAAAACCGGTGACTATCATCTACCGGATTGGGAGGAAACGCCGGATGGCTACGCATCCTTGTTAGAGTCGCTCTTCAGCCACACGCCGCCCACCGCGCTCATCATCGACGAAACCCCGCGGGTCATTGCCGCCATGGGCTTTCTGGCCCGCCGCCACATTCTCGTGCCGGAGCAGGTGTCACTGGTATCCAGCGATTACGATGCCTCGTTTTTGTGGAGCCAGCCCACGGTCGCTCACATCCGTTGGGATAGCTTGCCCATCATCCGCCGCGTCGTGCGCTGGGTCGCCGCCGTGAAACTCGGTCGGGCCGACCGCCGCACGCTCAACTACCCGCCGGAATTCGTCGCCGGTGGCAGCATCGGATCCGCCCGCAGCGGCAAAGCAATTCACCCATCCTGAATTTTCGCTTTGACGAACTACGGCCAGAGCCGCAGGGTGGTGCTGCCCCAAATGGAAATGAAATGTCCTCGTTGCGTGCAAAAGATCCACCGTGCGGCGGACGCGTGCCCGCATTGTGGGTTCACGCTGGCGGACGCGGAGGCACACTTTGGCGGAGTGGAGCTCAACCTGCGCTGTCTGGCGGACGCGGCGGGCTTGCTGCGGCGCGGGGAGCGCGAGCGGGTGGAAGCGGCGATGGAACGCCTCAGCCGGCGCTTTCCGCAATTGTTTGTCGCGATCTATACCGGCGCCTTCGATGGGGCGGCGGAATTGCGGCAGTTTGGCTTTTGGCTGTTGAACCGGGCGACCTTCGCAGAACTGCCACCCGAACAATCCAACGCGGCAGGCATTCTCATCACCCTTGACCCCGCCACCAAGATGGCGGGCGTGACTTACGGCTACTTGCTCGATCCCTATCTGACCGAGACGGATACCTTCGATTGCCTCTGGCGGGCCCATTCCCACTGGCTGGAAGGCCGCTATGCGGATGGCATGATCAAGGCCCTCGAGCAATTCGCCTGCGTGTTGCGCAAGCGCAGCCGCCAGGCCAGACGCCGTCCTGCCAGCTTTCAACGCAAGTTGCAGCCACCCACCCACGGCGGCCGTACGCCCCATCCACCGGATGGCGGCATGCATCCCGTCGCCTGCCCCCCACCCTCCGCCGAACCTCCCCCATGAAATGTCTGACAGGCATCGGCCTCGCGGTATGGATCTTTGGCTCGATCGCGTCGGCACGCACTGAGGCGCCACTGCCGGCATGGGAGGAATCCGCCCGCAAAACCCAGGAAAAAAACGGCTGGCTGCCCGGGGCGCGGATTCTAACCGACGACGCGGAGACCGACCCGCAGCAGGCGGACATCCCCACCCCGCTCGAGGAGATCAAGCCCGCCGCAGGCGAACTGACCGAAAACCCGGCCCCTGCGGTGGCCATTCCTGAAAAATTTCTAGCGGCCTACTTTGGTGCCCGTCCGGAGAATTATCTGATCGACCCGCAAAAGTTGTTAGACCAACGGAGCACGCGCGAGCGGCTCAAGTTTTTGCAGGGTCACGCGAGCGATTCCGCGATCGATCTCTACATCTATATTTTCAACAAGGATCAGGAAATTCCAGGGGAAGTGCGCGAGGAGGAATTGGTCGAGCGCTTCTTCACGCAAGGCCGACCGGCCATGGTGGTTTATTACTATCTGGGCGCACCCCAACAGGCCATGCTGCACCTGAGCCCGACGCTAACAGAACGGGTGCCGGCGGCGCTGCAACGCCAGACACTCCAAAGTGCCGTCATGCAAGCGATGGAAAAGTCCAACCCACAGGACCAATTGGAAGCCTTCAGTGTCCAGCTGGCGATCCGCAGCTACTGGATGGAACGCCTGATCGGAGGCGGCACCGCGGATGAAGCCCTGGCAACGGGCCAGATGCGACCATCCAAACCAGTCAAAAAGCCCGTGTCTCTGGCCGACAAATGGACCGAGCTGCGCCCCGTCGCGGAACCTCTCGCCCTCCCTTGCCTGCTGCTGGCAGGCACGCTCGCCCTGGCACTGGGCATCGGCGCATGGCTGCGCTGGCGCGCCACCTATCGCTTTCCTGAGTTGGTGGTGGAACCGCGTCTTGACGGCGACCATGCGGCGGGCGTGGGCGCGGTGATTGGCTTTTCGCGGGCCGACCTGCCGCCACCGGCTCAGCGTGCCCAAATTACGGAGACCTGGCGGCGCAATTGAGTGCGGACGGCCTGCATGGCCAAACGTCCGGGGTTGCAGACAAGACAGGATCGGTCTAGGGTGTCGCTCTTCCCACGTGATGAAACACCTGCTCGCCTGTTTGTTAACAGCCATGTCGCCATGGAGTGCCCCCGCCGAAGCGGCCCGGCCCTATGTCAATGACAAGAAAGCCCCCGAAAACCGCAAAGACCTGGAAACCATTCAGAACGCTCTAACCAGCGCGCTGGGCAAGGCCCGCAATGCCACGGTTTGCATCGAATTGGCCCAAGGCAGCGGCAGCGGCGTGCTGGTCTCCGAAGACGGCTTGGTCCTCACCGCCTCGCATGTTTCCGGCGGCGTCAACAAGGATCTCACGGTCGTGCTCGAGGATGGACGCAAGTTCAAGGCGCTGTCCCTCGGCGTCGTCGCCGACACCGATGCCGCCATGGTCAAAATCACGGACAAGGAAAAATTTCCCTTTGCCGAGATCGACCGCAATGATTCAACCCGCCTGGGCGACTGGGTGTTTTCACTCGGGCATTCCGGCGGTTTCGACAAGGAGCGCGGCTCGGTGGTGCGCTTGGGACGCTTGGTGCGCATGACGGACAGCACCTATCAATCCGACTGCACGCTCATCGGTGGCGACTCCGGCGGGCCCTTGTTCAACCTGCAAGGGCAATTGATCGGGATCCACTCACGGGTGGGCACGAACCTGCCCATGAACATGCACGTCCCCATCCAGGTCTTTCTCAAGCATTGGGACGGCTTGCTGAAAGCCGAATTCATCGGCGAAGGGCCGTTTGTCAAAAAGCCGGAAAAGGGCAAGGGCTTCCTCGGGCTGGCCACCGAAGCCCGCAAGGAAGGCGGCCTGACGGTGACCAAAGTCGGCAAGGACACCCCGGCTGAAAAAGCCGACATCAAGGAGGGCGATGTGCTGCTCAAGCTCAATGGCACCGAGCTGAAAACCCGCGAACAATTCCAAGGTCTGCTCAAGGAAATGGCGGAGGGCGATGCGCTCGAAATCGAAGCCCTCCGCGCGGACAAACCCCTCACCCTCACCCTCAAACTCGGTGCACGCTAAACTCCTGCTCCCCGCCCTCGTCCTCGCGCTGACCGCCCGCTCCTTCGGCGATCAAAACCTGGAAACCGCCTATCGCAGCACCGGCGCCACCGTGTTGGCCGCCTTTGAACCCCAACGCCAGGTCATCCAGAAATCCAGCGCCGTCATTTACGATGGCCGCAGCGAGGCCATCTATGGCGTGGTGATTTCCCCGGATGGAGATATTCTAACAAAAGCCAGCGAGCTGCAGGATATCAAGAAACTCAGCGTGGCGGTGGACGATAAAAAATACCCGGAGGTCACGCTGCTAGGCACCGATCCGCGCTGGGATGTGGCGCATTTGAAGATTGATGCCAGCGGACTCACCCCGGTGACCTACGCACCCACCAGCGCCGTGCCGCAAGGGACGTGGGTGGTGGCCAACGGCGCGAGCACCCGCACCCAACGCCGCGTGCTCGCCGGCATCATCAGCGCGAAAATCCGCGAAATTTCCACCGCCGGTGGCGGCGCCCTCGGCGTGATACTCAAGCCGAATGCCAAGGAGTTGGAAATCGCCGAGGTTCAGGACAAGAGCGGAGCCAAGGAGGCGGGCCTCCAAAAGGGCGACGTGATTCTCGCCCTCGACGGCAAGAAAGTTGCCAAGCTCGAAGAGCTGGCCGCCATCCTCAAAGACCGCAAGGCGGGCAGTACCGCCAAGCTCACCTACCGCCGCAAAAATGAGGAAACCACCGTCGAGGTGCGCCTCATCGCCCGCAATGAAATGACCGATGACATGAACCGCAACGACGCCATGAGCGGCGAGTATTCCGAGCGCCGCAGCGGCTTCCCGCGCATCCTCCAACATGACATCCTGGGGGCCAAATCCATCGTTGGCGGCCCGTTGCTGGATCTGGACGGTCGCTGCATCGGCATGAACATTGCCCGCGCCGATCGCGCCGAAAGCTACGCCATCCCGGTGGAAGACCTCAAGGCCATCGCCGAGCACATGCTCAAGAAATAGCCGGACAGGTCAATCCGGAAACACGATCGCGCGGTGACCGTCGATGATCGTGCGGTCGTGGACATGGTAACGGATCCCCTTGGCGATGGCAATGCGCTCGCAGTTGCGACCGAGGCGGACCAGATCCGTCGGCGCGTGGAAATGCTGCACCCGCTCGACATCCTGCTCGATGATCGGCCCGGCATCCAAATCGGCGGTGACATAGTGACAGGTGGCGCCGATGAGTTTGACGCCACGTTCGTAGGCTTGTTGATAGGGGTTGGCTCCGATGAAGGCGGGCAGGAAACTATGGTGGATGTTGATGATCCGGCCGCCAAAGTCCCGACAGAAATCGTCCGGCAATATCTGCATGAAGCGTGCCAGCACGATGAGTTCGACGTTCTGGCTTTCGATGAGACGGCGGATTTCCACAAAACCCGGCCCGCGCTGCCCGCCGTCCATGTCGATTTGATGGAACGGAATGTTGGAATGCTCCGCGATGGGACGACAGTTGTCACGGTTGCCGATGATGGAGGTGATTTCGATGGGGAGCTCACCGAGTTCCGTGCGCCAGAGAATTTCGTTCAAACAGTGGTCGGTCTTGGTCACCAACACCGCCGTGCGCATCCGGTAAGGCAAGCGCCGGAAATGCCAGTCCGCGTGCAACGAACGACCCAGCGTGCCAAAGCCATCGATAAAATCCTGAACGTCAACGTCGAGATCGTGCGTTTCAATTTCCAAACGGGCGAAGAATTTGCCCCCAAGCGGATCGGAAAACTGGTTGAACTCCACCAGATTGCCGCGATGGCCGGCGACGTAGTTGGCAATCTTGGCGACGATGCCGGGTTGATCGTGGCATCTGAGTTTGAGGATGAGGCCGGGGCGGGACATGCGCAGCGACTGTGCCGGCATTTTCCGCCGCCGTCAATCCCCGGGCTGCAAGTCCGGTCGGTTGGCGCGGGTGCGGGCCAGCGCCTGCTGGTGTTTCCACTCGGCGATTTTCCCATGATGGCCGGATAGCAGCACTTCCGGCACGGCCATCCCTTGGAACTCGATCGGACGCGTGTAGGCAGGCGCCTCCAACAATTGCGGATCGGAAAACGATTCCTCCTCGGATGAACGGTCGTCGCCGAGCGCGCCGGGCAACAGGCGGATGATGGCATCACACACGACCGCCGCCGCCAACGCTCCATTGGTTAGAACATAATCGCCTAACGAAAGCTCCAGATCCACCAACGCCTCGATCACCCGCTGGTCCACTCCCTCATAGTGGCCGCAAAGAATAAGCAGATGGGATTCCATGGCGAGCTCCCGCGCCTGCGCTTGCTTGAACGGCCTGCCCTGCGGTGTCATCAACAGCACCCGCGTGGCCGGCCCGCGCAAGGCCGCCACCGCGGCAAACAACGGCTCCGGCTGCAACACCATCCCCGGCCCGCCCCCACAAGGCGCATCATCGACCCGCCGATGCTTGTCCGTGGACCAGTCCCGCAATTGATGTGCCCGCACCTCAACCACGCCCGCCGCCCGTGCCCGCTGGATGATCGAATCGCTCAAAGGCGCCAGCGCCACCTCCGGAAACAACGTGACTATGTCAATGCGCATGCCAGAGCTTGCCCCATCCCGCCGCGCAGGGGAATCGGAAAATCCAGGCAAACAAAACGCCCGGTCAGCAGGCGCTGGCCGGGCGTTGAAGATCGGTTGATTTTTCTAACGAAAATCAGGCTTTGGCTGGTGCGGCGGGAGTGGCGGCAGCCCCTGCTGTGGCTTCCAGTTCATCGGCACCAGACCCTTGTTTGCCGACGTGGGCAATGACCACATCCGCCGCATGGGTGGCACGCACGCCTTGCGGGAACGTCACATCGGCGATATGCAGGGAGTCGCCCTCACCAAGATGCGTGACGTCAAACTCGAGAACCTCGGGCAGATCGTTGGGCAGACAGGTGATTTCAATGGCGTGGATGTATTGTTCGAGAAGTCCGCCGGCCTTGACGCCGATGGCTTCACCCGTGAGATGCGCCGGAATGTGCGCCGTGATGGGCGTGTTCTCGTCAATCGCCAAAAAGTCCGCATGCAAGGCATGACCGGACAGCGCGTCGTGATGAACGGCTTGGAGGAAGGCGAGACGGGTGCCGGCACCTTCGATATCGAGATTGACCAGGATATTTTCCGAACTGCTCTTGGCGAGCATTTCGGCAAAGGTTTTGGCATGCACCTTGAGGTTTTGATTGTCGGTGCCGCGACCGTAAATGACGGACGGCAGCCAGCCTTCGCGGCGCATTTGATTGAGTCTGCCGGAGCCGGTGCGGGCGCGCACGGCGGCTTTGAGGGATTGCTTGTTGGCCATATCGGAGAGGGCGTTGGGGGTGTTGTGGGGAGATCCGGGGGATTGTGCCTTCGGGCTCGGGGGGGGACTCTATACCGGCCCGCGGCCCGCTTGTCAAAAAATTGTTCGCAAAAGATGAAACTGGCGCTCAAACCTCAAACAACGAGGTGACCGACTGCCCGTCGCTGATACGGCGAATCGCCTCTCCAAGCAACGGTGCCACACTCACCACCCGGACCTTTTCCCCGGCAGCCTGCGGCACGGAGTCGGTGGTGATGACTTCCTCAATCTCGGAATCACGCAACCGTTGGTGGCCGAGCTCACCCAGGATCGCGTGTGAAACGCCCGCAAAAATCCGCCGCGCCCCATGTTTGCGCAGAATTTCGGCCGCGGCCTTGAGGGTGCCGGCGGTTTCGGTCATGTCGTCCACGAGCAACACATCCCGGTCCTCCACCTCCCCGATCACGTTCATGGCCTCCACCCGGGTGGCACTCACGCGATGCTTGGCGACAATGGCCAATTCCGCGCCGAGGGCATCGGCATAGGCACGGGCCATTTTCACCCCACCGACGTCCGGCGAGACAACGGTAAGGTTGGTGGTGTCTGGATGTTGCTCGCGGAGATGATTGATGAGCACGGACTTGGCGTAGAGATGGTCCACCGGAATATCGAAAAAACCCTGAATCTGCGGGGCATGGAGGTCCATGGTCAGAACCCGGCCGACCCCGGCGGAAGTCAGCAGGTTGGCCACCAGTTTGGCGGTGATGGGTACCCGCGGCTGGTCCTTGCGGTCCTGCCGGGCATACCCGTAAAAGGGCATCACCGCAGTGATGCGTCCGGCACTGGCACGGCGGGCGGCGTCCACCATAATCAGCAACTCCATGATGTTGTGATTGGTCGGCGGGCAGGAAGGCTGAATGATGAAAACATCCGCACCGCGGATGTTTTCATTGATTTTGACGAACGTCTCGCCGTCCGGAAAGGCTGTGACGTGAACATCGGCCAGGGGTTGTCCAAGGGTTTCGGCGATGCGTTCGGCAAGCACGCGGTGAGCGGTTCCACTGATAAGTTTCATAGGCTAAAATGGCGGGGCGGCGCGAGTGTTGACATTCAAGTGGCACTCGGCAATACTTTGCTCGCAAATCCCCCGCAAGAAAGTCCGATTGCCGCCAGACCCCATGAATCCACCCGCACCTGCCGATGAAGCCGCCCCTTCCCTCGGGCAATCCGGCATGCGACCGGCGGCTTGGGTTGGGGTCGCGCTCTCAGCGCTGATCCTGCTGTGGTTTTTCGCCTGGGTGCCACGCTTCGGCCCCGGCCGCGGCTTTTCCGCCTTGGGCTGGATTCACAGTGCTTGGAATGGCGAGAACGATTACGAGCACGGGCTGCTGTTTCCGTTGTTGATCGTGGGCTTGATCATTTACCGCTTCAAGGAACTGCGCGCTGCGGTGGGCAATGGCAGCGGTTGGGGGTTGGTGGCGGTGGGCGTGGGAGCCCTGTGCTATGTGGCAGCCTATCGAACCCTCCAACCCCGCATCGCCGTGGGTGGACTGCCGTTCCTGATCTGGGGCTCGGTTTGGTATCTGTGGGGCTGGCAGGTGGCCAGGTTGCTGGCCTTCCCGTTGTTTTTCTTCTGGCTGGCCATCCCGTTGCCGAGCTTCCAACAAGCCACCACCCATCTGCAATTGCTGGCCACCTCGTTGGCCCATCTCGGCGCCGGTTGGTGCGGCGTGCATACCTATACGCAAGGGACGGACATCCTGCCGGTCACTGGCAACTGGCCCCCCCTGAGCATCGCCGGCGGGTGCAGCGGCATTCGTTCGCTCATGGCCCTGCTGATGATCTCGGCCGCGTGGGCGTATATTGCCAATATCGCACTTTGGAAAAAGGCACTTCTGTTTGTTTCCGCCGTGCCGCTGGCGATTTTCGGCAATGCCCTGCGTGTCACCTCGATCTTTGTCATTGCGGAATATGGCAACGCAAAGTGGGCCCGCGAAACCTGGCACGACTGGTCCGGCCTGCTGCTGTTCTATCCGGTCTCACTGACGTTGCTACTGTGCCTCCACGCGCTCCTCGAGGGAGGATTGCCGTGGAAACACCCCCGGCGCAAGCAACTCAGACGCATCACCATCACCCAAGTGACATCCCCCCCGCCTCCTGCAGCATGAAGCTTCAACCCTTCATTTTACCGCTGATTCTGGCCGCATCCCTCAGTGCGATTTATTTCCTGCCGCGCGCGGGTGAGGTCGCCCAATCCGCCATCAACATGACCCTGCCTGCCAACGTTGGCTCTTGGCACCTTCAAAGCATCCCGCCCACGGAAAAGGAAATCAGCACCCTCGACAAGGACACCCGCTTTGCCAAGGCGATCTGCTATTGCCCCCGCCCCGGCGAGTATGCGCTGGATGGCAAAGCCATCCCTGACCGGGCCGATTTGTCGGTCGTCTTTTCCGGCTATGACCTGAACAATTCTATCCATCGCCCGGAACGTTGCATGCCCGCCCAAGGGCACAACATCCTCGCCTCCAAAAACGTCACCCTCAGGCTCACCAATGGCAAAACCCTCACGGTGCGCCGCCTCCGCTCCATCCAAACCCTAACCAATCCCAGCGACCGCAAGCAAGACCGCCAATTCGATTCCATCAGTTACTATTTCTTCGTCGGTCACGCGCGACTCGAACACGACCACTTGCAGCGGACACTATCGGACATCAGTGACCGACTCGTGCGCGGCATCGACCAGCGCTGGGCCTATGTCTCCATCTCCATGTGGTTTGGCAAGATGCCCTGGATCGAAACTCCTGTCACCGAACAAGAAGCGGATGAAAAACTCCAGCGCTTGCTGGCCGACTTCGCGGAAAAGCAAATCAACTGGCAGCAAATCACCAACTGAACGGCTCATTTGCTGGGTTCGATTTTCGCACCCTTGAGAAATTGGATGACCTTGTCCAAGTCCTGGCGGAGTTTGGAATAATCGTCAGCCGTGACCCCTGCGGGCAGCAGTCCCGCGGTGCGGTCCAACAGCCCGCGGGCTTTCAAAAACAAACCAAGGGCCTCAGCCGGCCGGCGATCGTTCCAAATCCGTTCCGCTTTCATGCGCAAATGCCATGCATACAGGTAGTTGATGCCGTTGCCACCCCACACCGTGGCCGCACTCTCAAATTCATCCTCTGCCTCCCGGTCCCTGCCTGCCAGGCTCAGCAACACCCCCAGCCGTTGCGCAATCCCAAGTCGCAACTCCCTCGCCTCTTGCCCCACTGGGTCCCCGGATGGAAATTTACACGCTTTCACCAAGGTGTCACGCGCAGCCAGCAACACTGCCAAAGACTCGCCATTTTTCTGTCCGGCTAACAACCGCTCGCCCTTGAGGCGTAAATACGCGGCCTTTGAATAGCCGACCTTGAACCCGGCTTCCATCCCGCCTTGCAGGCGGATCGCCCGTTCGAATTGCTCCAAGGCGGCGGCATCCTTGCCCTGCAAACCTAACAAGTTGGCCCGGTTCACCACCGGTTCGGGATCAAATGGGTTCAACGCTGCCGCCTCGCGGTAGTCTTCCAATGCCAGATTCACCGCGGTTTCATCGCAGGGCCCCTGCGGTGATTTCATCGATTGCCGATGATACAGTTTCGCCCGCTCCAACAAAAATTCCTGCAATGGCCAGAGTCGGATCGCCTCCGTGAGGGCCGCTATCCTTGCCTCCGGGGAAATCTCCGTAGTCTTTCCATACGCATCGGCCCACCTCGCCGCAGTCACCCGCGTGCCAGTCCAACCCATCGGCAACAGCAATGCCGCACAGGCCAAGGCCACCACGGAAGCCACGAGGGACGATACCAGTGACTTGGCATTCGTGGGATTCCCGCCACCCCCGGCATGTGCCACTCTGCCCAGACATAACCCAAGCAGCAAAGCGCCGGGCATCTGGTGAAAAACAAAACTGAAGTTGGATTGCACCAGAATCCCCACAAGTCCCGCCAACCCGCCAAGCCGCCACGCGTCCGCATTGGAAAATTTGCTCTTAGAATCATCAAACAATGCCCGGACCACGGCAGCCACCCCAAGGATCCCGATGAACAGGACTAACAACCCCGCACCCGTAATCCCGTAATCGGCCGCCGCTTGCAGGATTTCATTGTGCACCTGCTCCGGACGGGCCGCCCCAGGACCATACATGTCCATATCCCAAAACCGATAACATTCCCAACTGAAACTCCGGCTGCCACCTCCTGCCCATGGATGGAGTCCAATGCATGACCCCGCGATTCCGGTCAGATAGAGCCGGGCGCTGTTGTCCATCAACACATCGATCCCGGGCGCTTGCTGCCGCACATCCTGGGCATCCGACCAACCCCTGATTAGAAACCCTATCACGCCAAATCCTATCAGAGGCACCGCCACAATCGCCGGCGCGAACCAGCGGGATCCCTGGCGCTTGCCTACGATCAATGCCATCACTGCAAACATACCCAATCCGGCCGCCGCCCCGAAAATCCCCCCACGCGACCGGGTGAAGTAAACCGCCACCATCCCCGCCACCGCAATCAACCCCCAGAGCCACCGCTCAAGCTTGTGGTGGCGACTCCCCACGGCCGCCCCCCCTACCAGACACGAGGTCCCGATCAGGAAATTCGCGCCATAGTTGTAATGCCCGAAAAATCCGGATGGAAACTTCACCACGCGCGCGGCCAGCACCGGCGCCAACTCCGGTTCCATCACCTGCCGCGTCACCATCACCACGCTCGCCAACACCAGCAACGCCAACCCCCACAAAAACACCCGCTCGGCTAGCACCTGCTCTTGCATGGCGCGCATCACCACAAAGCCACCCACCACACCCGCCAACAGCAACATGTCCGTCATCCCCTGCTGTGCCACCGGCGATACCCATGCCCGCCACACAAACCATCCCACCACCAAGACTCCCAACCCCATCAACACGAGCAAACCGCCATCCGTAGTACGCGACCGCTGCCGCCAATACTCCGGCACCGCCACCACCACGGCCACACCCAGCGCCACCAATGAGGGACCCCACGTCCAACAACTCAATTTGGGACCCAGCAGGACCGCCAGCCAAATTGACACCACCAGAAAAAACGATGCGACAACAGCCATGTTGTTAGATCAGCGTCCACTCACTTCGCCCCCCTGCCAAGCAGGACGGCGGGTATCGTCTTCAGCAGGATGCTGAAATCCAGCCACAATGACCAATGATCTATGTAGTGCAGATCCAATTCAACCCAATCCTCAAAAGAGGTGATCTTGTTGCGCCCGCCTACCTGCCACTCACAGGTGATCCCCGGTTTGACGCTCAAGCGCCGACGGTGAGTCATCTCGCTAAAGGCCTCGACCTCATAGAGCGGCAGCGGTCGGGGACCCACCAAACTCATGTCGCCGAGCACCACATTGAGCAACTGCGGCAGTTCATCGATGCTGCCTCTGCGCAACCAGACACCAAACCAGAACACCCGCGGGTCATGGTCCAACTTGAAGACCGGTCCATCCATCCCATTGCCGTGCTCCGCCTTGATTTTTTGCAACAATTCCTCGGCATTGGGCACCATCGTCCGGAATTTCCACATCCGAAACGGCTTGCCGTAACGCCCGGCCCGCATCTGTGAGAAAAACACCGGCGCCCCCGGACTGGCCACCCGCACCCCAAAGTAGGCGATCAACCACAACGGCGACGATGCCAGAATCAGCAACGCTGCGCCCACCCGGTCCATCACCGACTTGACCATCAACTCCCATGACAACTCCGGTGTCGAGCGCAACACCAGCATCGGCTTCGTCCCTACCACATCAAAAACCGGACGCGCAATCCGCGTCCGAATGAACGAGGAGGAGATCCAAGCTTCCACCCCTTGCAACTCACAAACTTCCACCGCCTGCGCCACCTTCTCAAATTCCGTGTGTTTCGCCACAAACATGACCCTGCCCACCCCTTCGCTCTTGAGCAGGGAAAACATTTCCTCGACCTCGCGGCTGGCGAGATCAAAGCGCTCCACGATATTCCAATCCGCCGTGATTTCCACATCCAATTGTGCCAGCCACTCGTCAATGTCCCCGCCCGACCCCGCAATCATCACTCGTTCCTTGGTCGCTTCATCATCTCCGCGCCGCTTCAGCCAATAGGTCGTCAATCGATCCCGCACCAACAACAACACGAATACCAAAAAGAGCCCGATACCAAGGATCAGACGGCGCGCAGCCATCCACTTGGCCAGCACCGCATAGATCCCGACCAATAACAAAATCACAATCAATGCCTGTAACAACTGTCCGACGGCACTCTTCGTCGTCTTTTGCCGCATGCGCCCGTAAAAACCGAAATGCTCCAGCAGCAGGGGCGTGAACGGCACACACACATAGAGAAACCAGTTCATCGAGGTCATCACCTCTGTCGCAACGTTGCCCTTACCAAGCATGTCTCGCACCACCCAGCGCAATTCCCCCGCAACCCAAAACGCCAGCCAAACCAGCAACGCATCCACGAGCTGGAACGCCTGGATGGTGATTGTCTGTTTGCGGCTAAGAATCATGAGAAAATCGGAAAAATGGAACGCCAGCCTCCTGACCGCGACATAACGCAATAATTCCGCATCCTGCAAGCACGGATGTCAGGGGTGTCGGCGACTGTTCAAAACCGGATTTCTCGCCTGTTCAAAACCGGACAGTTTGTTAGAGGCTGAAAGTCCCTAGAATTGGGGGCCAAACGGCTTTCGGGGGGTGCTCCACAACCCAGAATTTACGGTTTGGGTGGTGTATGATGCTGACCGACTTGCGAAGGGTGGTGGCGATCTCGTAGTTTTGGCCCTCAAAGTCGATGGTCTGATCGTTGTTGACCCGGCGCGCGCCGCGCAAGGAGAAGTGCAGATCAAGCAGGCTTGAAACAGGTGTTGGGCGAATGTGGGAGGTGTTTTCCAGCAAGTCACGATCCCAAGCCGCCAGCGGCACGAGTGAGGTGCTGCGGTTGACGGTGCGGTTCTGGCGGCCGATTTCCATCTGCAGGATTTCGTCTGCATGTTCGGGAGTTGCCGCTTTGGCGTAGGCCAGAAGCGTGACCATGCGTCGTTGAAAGGTGCCGAAACGCCGTTCGATCTTGCCTTTGGCCTGGGGTGTCGGGGCCACCAGATGAGCTACGCCAAGGCCGCGCAGGGCGCGCTGGAACTCGCTTTTCGGGTCGCTGTGGTCGCTGCTTGAACTTGAACCGAAGAGGCTCAGACCGTCGGTGTAGATGATTTCAGGAATGCCGTGGGTTTCAAACAGGGAGCGGAAGTGGCAGAAGTGGTTCCAAGTGGTGTCGGAGGAAACGAAGGTGCCCGCCAGGTTGAGTCCTGAGTGATCGTCAACGGTGAGCAGCAGGGTTTGCTTGGTAGGTGCCGCCCACCATTGGTGGATGGAGCTGTCGTGCTGCCAGAGCTCGCCGATGTGGGCGCGGCGGAAGCGGCGGTAGGGCCGGGTCTTGCGGGGGCGTGCGGGCACCAGGTGGGCGAGGTGTTCCTTGACGTAGGCCTCGACGTTGGAGCGCGCGCGTTTGAAATCGCAAAGCCGGTCGAGTTCATCCGCCACGAGTTGATAGTTGGGAGGGCTTTGCAAGGGCAGGAAGGTTTCGAGGAAGGCGATGGCCTTGGTCGGCCATAGTGTGCGATGACAGCCACCGCTGGCCTGGGGTCCGTAGTTGTTCCTGTCACGCAGGAAGTCGGTTCGCAACTCGTAAAGCCTTGAACGGGATACTCCGAGATGAGTTGCGGCCGTGGTGGCATCGAGAGATCCTGAGTTGAAGTCGCTCAGAACATGGCGGACAAATTCGGGCGGCAGCCGATGGATGAGTTGTTTCTTTTCAAGCCCTGACCATACACTAACAAAACTGCCGGCCGCGATTCTTTTCGCCGTCCTCTTGGGGGCTCTGCCCCCAAACCCCCGGAGTTTCACGCATGGGGCCAATGGGCTTGATGCCTGCCGGATGCGGGCCGCGCGAAGGCATTGCGCCTCCACGCGGCCCGGAGGCGCAAGCCCCTTTGGCAACGTCTGCCGCTCCGGTTGCTCTCCAGCAGAGCCGTATCCTGCAAACGTCGCCGCAGCGTCACCCCCCTACGCCTGGGTGCCAGTCATTTAAGACATTTCCCCAAACAAATCCGGTTTTGAACAGGCGGTGTCCGGTTTTGAACAGGCACTGTCCGGTTTTGTTCAGGCCCCGACAGCACGGATGTCAGGGGAGTGGGCGCCATGCCCTACCGGGCCGAAAATGGTAGGGCGGTTCGGCCCCGGACCGCCCACTTGTCCGCCCACTTGTCCGCCCGCATGGGCGGCGTGAAGGCGCGACCCTACCCCTGCCATTTCCCGAGCCTGCCCCGCCACCCATCGCGGGCAGCACCCCAGATCAGCGATGCGCGGGGGTTGCCATCGATCCACGCCGTGGCCAGTGCGTAAGTAAATGCCATCGCCATAGCCCGCAGGCCTCCACCCTGCTGACGTTTGAACCATACCATGTTGCGAACCTTGTAGTAGAGCTTCCAATCTGCCAGACCGCGCTCGAAAAAAAAGTTCTTCCCCAGAAACCGCCAATGGACGATGTGCCCAGGCCCGGGATGATCCATCACGGCGTGCTTCACGGCCTCCTGTGGATATCCGGCCTGCTCAATGCGCCAGGGATACTCCTCATCCTCGCCACGAATGAACAATTCGCCGTTGACCGGACCGACTTTCTCGCGCACCTCTCGCGACACCAAGGCTCCGGTCCATATGATCCGGCTCCGCACAAAATCCCCCTCTGGCATCTCCTCCAACGACTCAACCAAACGCCACCCCCCCTTCCCGTCGGCCACCTGCAAGGGCCAGGTGAACCGGTGGGTTTCCGGGTCGATCTGCAACGCATGCCTCACAACATGAGGATTCCACGGATTTGTTAGAAGGGCGGCCAGCGCCTCGGGACGCGGCCACGAATCATCGTCCAGGATCCAGACCGCGGCGGCACCCCGCGCAAAGGCCAACTCCATGGCCTCCTGCACTCCTCCGGCATTGCCGCGATTTTTCCCCATCCGATGCACTAACAACTCAAACGGCAAGCCGGCCAACGCATCCAACCTCTCCACCGTATCGTCGCTGGAAACATTGTCCGCCACCACCACCCACGCCGGCACGCGCGTCTGCGCCGCCAAGGCCCTCACACACCTCACCGCCACCTCCGCACGATTCATCGTCGCAAACACGACGGCTATGGGGAGGTCTTTAGTCATGGGGGAACGGTGTATCTGTGTTTCGGTAAGACGGTAGGGCGGTTCGGCCTCGGGCCGCCCACTTGTCCGCCCGCATGGGCGGCGTCAATACGCGGGGAATAAACCGCATCTGAACCGCTGCCCCCTCAAGGGGAATTCACGGCGCGGCGGGCCGCCACGCCCTACCGGGCCACGCAGCGGCTACCGAAGCACCGGACCGCGCAGCGACAAGCGCAGCACCCCCTTCCACCCCCGCGCCACAATCCATAAAACCCCATCTATCAAACCGTTCAAATAGGGATCCCTAAACAATGTAATGCCATAAGCGCGCCGGATCGCACGCGACTCCACATGCTGCCGCTCGGCGGCCAGTATCGCTCCCATCTCACGGGTTCTTCCCAAATGCCGCTGCGAGGCATTCGTCCCGTGCAGGCGAAAATCCGCCACCACCACCGGCACATGCTCAAAAAATATGCCAGCCGCCGCCAGCCGCGCGTAAAACTCCCCGTCCATCACATAACGGAAATCCTCCCGCAAGCGATAGCCTTGATCGATCACCGTCGACCTGCGGTAAAACGCCGCCGTCGAACCCACATAACAATGATGATGCACGTTGACGAATGCCGACCACCCGGGCACCTTCACCCGCCGCAGGTGCTCACCTGCCTCATTCACAAAATCCCAATCCCCATATACCACATCGGCGGTGGATCTTTGCAAGCACTCTAACATCTCTGCCAACGCTCCTGGTTTGAGCCGGTCATCCGCATTCAACCACATCACCCAGTCACCTCGGGCCCGCTCAAACCCCTTGTTGATCGCATCGGACATCCCCTTGTCAGGCTCTTGCGACCACACCACATATGGAAACCATGAGGCGACTGTGGCGCTATCATCGGTGGAGCCGCCATCCATCACGAAATGCTCGAACGTCACCCCCTCCTGCGCGGCCACGCTTCGCAGACACTCCCCCAGAAAGCGCCCGTAATTCAAATTCGGTGTAATGATGGTGAAGTCCATAATAGCTCACCCCCTCCGAATCGCCACGTAGGACTTGGGAAAGACCCACAGCAACCGTTCCGTCCATATCTCGCAGTCCGGAAACAAGGTCCGAAACTCCTTTTTCGTGAGCAAGCGGGTATTATCCGCAATGGATAGAAGATCCGCCCCTGTATAGCCGACCACACTGGTCCAACGGGCCAGCGGCACGTGCCACGCGGAGGGAAACCAATGGATGAACAAGCCCAGATAATGAGGCTCGACCGGACAGGCCAGCGCCGGGGTTTGAACCCACAAGCGTCGTCCCACCCGCCGCATCTCCGCCGCAAACGCCTGCTGATCCTTCCACCCTCCCACGTGCTCGATCACCGAGTTGGAAAACACAATATCATAATACTGATCCCCGAATTCCAGCGCCCTGCCATCGCCTTGATAACACCGCAGCTTCGGTGAATCCAACATCTCGGGTGCCGATGCCGGAATCAGATTGAGCAAATCCACCGCCCCAATGACATTCCCTCTCCCCTTCCAGTCAAACGCACACCCGCCGACGTCCAACACCTTGTCCGCCAGTGCGGGTTTGAGACAATCCATGAACCGCTCCCACCGTCGCTCACGCCACCGCTTCCACAGCCAATAATAAAATGGCAGCAATGTCTCATATCGGAGCTTCTTCATGGCATACTTGATAGCGTTTTAGCAAAAAAGACGCATCATTGTCTTTTCGCCAACCACTCACCAACCACGGACGCCACCTTATTGCCATCGCGCACGGCAAAGTTCGTGCCGCGATCCTCGGGAAAAACCTGGGTGAAATTCGCCAGAAACAGACCATTCAAAGACGTCTCGAATGGCAATATCTTCGAGAAATATTCACAGTCAACAACGTGCTGCGCGTCACAGAAGCGGAACATCTGCTTCGACTCCACGCATGATCTATCAAACTCAGGATGCATCTTCTGCAGATAGTCAAACCATTCCTTCTCCAGATCCTCATTGCTTGAATTAAAACGCCTCCCGTCCTGTGAGACGTATGCTCCCAGATAATATACCTCCTTGCCGCCATACCGCTGCGCTGGCACCAACTTGGTGTGCCGAATCATCACCAGAAAAGGCGCGTCTGGCTCACTCACATTGACCCAGTAGAAGTCCCCCAATTTCTGAGACGTCTGAAAAACCAGACAAATCGCTCCCAGATAATGAACGCGTTGTAATGATTTACGAAGTAATTCGGCCTCGCGCGACTCGCACTTGAGCAGTGCTGCTAATGCCCGGTTTGAGCCGGTAAAAATCGCCGCGTCATAAACGACTGAATCCCCTTGGTAGCTAACGCGGACCCTTTTCCCGTCGCCGGCTATCTCATTCACCCTGCATGATGTCAGAATGTCCACCCCGGCTTCTCTGAGCTTGACCTCCAAGGCGTTCACCAATCTGACAAATCCTCCGCGGATGTATCCCAGCTTTTCCTTGCCGCCTCCGCTTTCACGCGAATTCGACCGGATGTGCAAGCGAGCCCATAACCAAGCCATGGAAATTTCCTCGGCTTGTGTGGAGAACTTGCCGCGCAGCAGCGGTTCCCACACCGCACGGGTTGCGGACTGTCCGCTATGGGCTCTCATCCAATCCAGCGCGCCCAGTTCGACGAGATCATGCCAGTCGGTCTTGTATTTGATCCTCAGCGCCATGATCCCCAGACGAATTCTACCAACCAACGAGCAGGGGCTGAATCGGATCAAATCAAGAGGCGTTACAAAAGACCATGTCCGGCCGTCTCGATAAATCGCAAGAGAGCTTTCAAGCCACTCCAAGCGATCTGAAATGCCAAGTTCGTCAGCAAGTTGCAGGATGTCGACATCTGTTCTAAACAAGTGATGATAGGCCTTCTCCAAGGGTTCTCCACCTATTTGGAAGCTCGCCGCCAACCCGCCAAGCTCAGCACCACTCTCCAGCACCGTTACCTCATATCCCGCCTCCGCGAGACGAAGTGCCGCCGTCAATCCGGTGAAGCCTCCTCCTATTATGGCCACTTTGGGCCTATTGCTAGTTTCAATCATATGTTTTGTGCGGACTCTTGTTGGTTTAGCGGAACGTCAGCAGACGGTTGAGGTTGTACTGCAGAACCACCACGGCTACAAGCGTCACCAATTTAGAAATGTATTTGCCGAATCCATAACAGGCGATGAGCTGGGCTATCAATCCGGCCGAAATAACCCATCCAAGAAACGCCACGCCAAAAAATATGGAAAGCCGCACGCCGATCTTGTCTGTAACACGAAAGTTATATCTTGCGTTAAAGATAAAAGAGAGCAACGTGCCGCTAGCGTATCCGACGACATTCGCAGCCTGATAATCAAAAATGCCGGCTTTAATCAATAACGAATAGCTACAGAAGTCCAGAGCAGCGCCACTTCCCCCAATGATACAGTAATAAAGCAATTGCTTGTTCTGGAAGAAAAGCTTCTTCATGATGCAAACTATTTCCCCTCCGGCGGAACAACACCCACGCTGTCGCGGATAATCCAGAGTGGACGACCTTTGACCTCCTCGTAGATGCGACCGATATACTCGCCGAGGATACCGACGCAGATCAATTGCACTCCACCAAGGAATAGGACGGAAATGACGATGGTGGGAAAGCCCGCTCCGGGCGCAAGACCGATCCGGCCAAACTGCTCGGCGAAGATCTTTTGGACAAATGTGAACACAACGCCTAGGAATGCAAAGGCGGACACCCACAAACCGAGATATGTAGCCATCCGCAATGGCGCGGCAGAAAATGAAAAAAGTCCGTCCATCGCCAGATTGAAGGATTTTGTAAATGTGTATTGCGGTAAACCCGCAGCGCGTTCAGCGCGATCAAATACCACCGATGCCTGCCGGAACCCACACCACGTCCGCAACCCGCGCAGGTACCGACTGCGTTCAGGCAGCGCGTTCATCACGACAACGACCTTCTTGTCAAGCAGGCAAAAGTCTCCGGAGTCACGGGTCATCGGCAGCGGTGTCATTCTTTGTAGTAACCGGTAAAAACCCCACGCGAGAATCCTCTTGAGCAGTGGATCCTGCCGCTTCTTGCGCGTGGCGAAGACGACTTCGAATCCATCGCGCCACTTCGCTAGCAAGCGGGATATCTCCTCAGGTGGGTCTTGCAAATCTGCGTCAATGATCACAACCGCGTCGCCGCTCGCGAAATACAATCCGGCACTCACTGCCGTCTGATGGCCGAAGTTGCGTGCAAAACTCAAACAGCGCCAGCGGGTATCCTTGGCATTCTGCGCCTTGAGCATTTCCCAAGTCAAGTCACGTGAGCCGTCATCCACACAAATGATTTCATAATCCATTCCCCACGTCGCCGCAACCGCGTCGACGCGTTGAAACAATTTGGGCAGCACATCCTCTTCATTATAGCAGGGGATGATTAGAGTGAGTCTTTGCATAGCAAAATTCTTTCAGTGATTGATAAAGAGGGGCATATGTGCGTGTCTGAATATTAAGCGAAAAGTGCAGACTTCAAGTAGGATTTACTCAACGCAACCATTGCGAAACACCTGACACTGTCTTCCGCTTCGCATACAACTAGAATTTCATCTGAAATGTTCACTTCCCCAGAGCACGCCAAACGGTGAACGCCTGAATTTCATCAACAATCACGAAGCCACCACTTTTGAGCTCGAATCTCAATGAACCCCGTGGGTCGTATAGGTCAGGTTTCGATAAGATTACCATTTCATTTCCTACTAGTATCGGCTTGCTAGGATCCCATACGCGAAAGGTCATCTGATTCGACCTTTGTTCAGACCGCAAACCATAATATTTCCCAGTTACCGCATCCGCCGCCCAAACAACCGGATTGCCATTTCCTATGGCTGTTCTAGCGATTTGTGCCGCCTGTCGATAGTCGTCCTTGTGGTGCCTAGCGCAGAATCTCGTAGAAAGTGCACCCATAACACCTATCACGACCGATGCCGCCGCACTCACCTGAGCCATTCTCCTCCAATTGCCTTCCCACCCACATCCTCCCAATACATGCCCGGTAAGAACGGCCAGAAGTACGGACATTGGCGCGATATGTCGTGCAAGGAACCTGAAATCCTTAAGGAAAAGCATAACCACCAAGGCACCGAGTGGAATGGCAAGCCCCACCAGTAACGCCAGCCAATTTCTGAGGGGCGTTGCTTTCCATAGCCCCACCAATCCCATAATCCAGGTAACAGAAACGAACGCTGCTGCCGATACCAGCGGAATTGCATACGCTCTCATACTCGTGGGATTCACTCGCAATTCAGCCCTACTTGGCCCCAAACCGGTCAAGCCCATCAATTCGTAGGCGCAAGCCCCTAGACTCATCAATATGCCCCCGCTCATGGCCGCAGCCCCCTGCCCCATCAACAGCGACCTCAGATAGTACCATCCCAAGCCGGCAAATACAACTGACACTGCCGCACTATCACGCCAGACACTCTTCTCCCTTAGAATATCCGGACGCAAAATGACAGCCGAAACCAGTGCCCCTGTTGCCCAGAGGACCCCAATCAGGCTAGATGCGCACAAAATAAGACAACCGCCTAATACTCGCCGCCATGCGGTGGCTAAATTCTGCGTCAATAGGCGCAGTCCGGATATTGCCATTGCACCTCCAGCGATCTGCATCATATAGGGCCTGAATTCGTCTAAATAGTATAGAACAAATGGAGAAAGCGCTAGCGCCAACATCTCTAGGCGACTAAAACGCATGTACCACAGCGCCAGAAAATACCATAGCAAATTACTCGCCCTCAGTCCGTACTCTTCACTCCCAAACACCTTTTCCCAGAACCAGCCATATAGCATGAAGCCTGGCATCTGGGCATCCGAGCCGCCACCCTTCACCAAGGCACCGTACCATGCAGGGATGCTGTCTTGTACCGCCTTGGCGGCTGCGTTCCCCTCGTCAATCCAGAAACTATCAGAACTAACCCAAAGCAAACATGCCAAGACTGTCAACATAGTACATAACGCCAAATCCATTCGCGTTCTTATTGTCATATTCATCTGGATATCAGTTAGTCTGTGGGTGAACTCCGAAATCTCACGTCCTTGTCATTTAGATCCAGTGATGCGGCCATGCCGGCAATCCGTTCCGCCACGCGATCCGCATGCAGGCGCTCACACCAGACACGGGAAATTTGCTCTGGATTCCGTTGTCCTCGTTGCCAGCACTCCAGTTCCTTTTCCAAGGCTTGTAAATGCCCGTCTAAGTCATCCTTCGCTGCCAACGTGGCCACGCCCTCATCAGCGAACCATTGAAATGCGGCTAGCGACGCCGAGCGCGCGGCGACTACCGAACAACCGCAACACAAGGACTCCCCGCTGGCAATGTGGAATGATTCGTAGGCCGACGGACAATACGATACCTGCGAAGCGGCATAAATCTCGACCATCTCCTTAGGTAGCATACGTCCCCTCAGTCTCACCCGGGCGCGCTGACCTTCCGTTAGACCGCTATGCCAGCGCTGCAAAAGCTCGATCCCACCACCTACGATTTCCACCACGACCTCTGGGTCACGCTGCACCAAACCCCCAATCACCTCCATCAACCGCTCCGGACGCTTCTGACATCGGTCATCCCAGCGGCCCACTGCCACCACTTGCCGACGCTTTGTCCCTTGCATCCGAAACTGCGGGTGCACCGGATGGGGCAACACCTGCACGCGTCCGGCAAATTCCTCTCCACCAAAAATCCCGCAATACCGCCGATAGTGGCCTGCCGCAATTGGCGTCACACAGGTGATGACATCCCCTTCGCGCAGATGCCTGATCCTGAATAGATCATCCCATAGCAAGCCTTTTGAAAATCCCTTAACTAGCAGCTTCACCCAGCGCACCCCCCCCCCCCTAACACGACCCGCCCCGGATAGGATCTGCTGCTCTTGCGCCCAGGCAACCGGACCCAACAGAGGGCTCACCAAGCCGCCATTATCCTGATTCAAGACCAGAAAAATCCCAGCCTTGTGAATGGCAGCGGCCACCTTGCGAAACTTCGGACTCCCCCAGGCATACAACACCACCCCGTCAAGGTTGAGAGCCTTCCACCAATCCGCCGACTCCAGGTTCTTAAAATCCGTCCGGATCAAGTCGGCTTCATCCTCCGCTTGCCGTTCTCCCGGCATCACGGCCCGACTCTCCACTCCCAAAGCCTGAAACCCCCGGCACAACAAGCCGCTGTCCCGCGCGAAAAAATCCGCGCCGCCGCCAAACGCCACAGGAGTGCATGTGTACCAGCGCATGAAATAGGTTATACGTTAATAGTTATATGTCATTGGTGAAGATTCTCGATCTTGGTGGCGCCATGCGTGGATTGCTTCATTCTAGAATGACAAGCGCAAGGCTCACAAATAACCAATAACTATTAACCATTAACTTCGGCGCAGCCGCCGCTATTTTGTAAAGATCACATTGCAGTTCGCGCCGTAACGGAGGAGTCTGGGAAAACACCGAAATAACCCGCTATCCAACCGTTGTGCCGTCCGTGAAATGAATCCAAACCGGTCTGACAGCGCCTTCATCGGATAGCCGAGCATATTGAAGACCTGCACTTCACATCTTGAGAATCCCGTGCTCAGCATGCGTTCAAACTGCGAAAAATACACGTTGCACTCATCCGGCAATTCTTCACGTGCAATGCGCACCGCCCGGATCGCCGCCACCAGCAGATTGTGACCCAGCGGCTCGAAAATAAACACAAAGCGACCGCCGGGCTTGAGCACCCGCAATACCTCCCGGCACAACTTGTCTGGATCATGCGCCAAGTGATGCAGTGAGGCCTGGCCCCATACCAGATCGAACGACTTATCCATATAGGCGGACAAGTCAAGCGCGTCGCCCGCCACGTAGGAGAGACCGGGCAGTCTGCTCAGCCGTTCGTCAATCTCCGGACCCGATGCCGCATAGAGATCCAGCCCAATGACTTCAGCGCCGGGAAACGTCTCTGCCAGCAGCCCAGACAACTTGCCAAACCCACCACATATCTCGAGCGCCCGCTTACCATTCAGGTCGATCCGGCACAATTCGCCGTATCCCGCTAGAAAGAGCGCACGATCCGACGGCGGAAAACCACCCACCGCCGGCAACATCGCCTCGGCTCGAGGATCCACTACTAAATCGGGATGAACCAGTTGCAGTCTCATAGAGTTGTCAGTTCTGTCTCATTCCAAATCTGGCCGCCCCACCCAAACAACGCAAAAGCCACAAACATCAGTCCGCAGCGCTCACTCATAAAACCAAAATCAAGGTGCCCGCGGACCCAACTGGACAATACCACAGCACATACCATTGGACACAAAGTAACCAGCGTGCACCAGCGGAAGAATGACCGGTGCAAATCCACTGTTGACGATCTCAGCAATGCCCACGCCCCGAACATTCCGAGCAACGCAGTCACCCCAAACATCGCCTTGCTTGCCCAAGGCATGGCATGATCGACAATTGCCAGCTTGTATCGACTGAGCAGCGGCGTAAATCCCGCGGGATCATGCAGATAAAATGGCACTATGGTGGCAACCGCAACCAGGCCGACAACCGCCACCGCCACTAAAGCCATGCTCCATCCCACCGTCCGCCATAGCACTGCTCCAAACAGTGGCAGCAACAGCAGGAAATTCCAGCGCGACGCCAAACACACTCCCAATAGCACACAGCACATCCATCCCAGCCCTCCCGACGCTTTCGGGTTCGAGCACACGCTCAAGGCTAGCAGGAAACCCACCGCTACATAAATCCCGTTGGTAAGCATATCCCCGCCGGATATATACTCATACAGGGCTGCCGGAGACAATGCCAGTGGCACAGTCAGCATCACAAATGCCATTGCCCTATCCCGAAACATCCAGCACGCAGCCATGAGAAATACCGCCAGCCAAAAGAGATTTTGATAACCACTTGTCCCCAGTGCGACAAAGGGAGCCGCCAGCACAATACCACCCGGCAAGACGGACAGCGGGCCGGCAAATTTGTCAGAAGGATAGTACGGAGATTGCCCGTCTGCCATGCGGGCTACCGCCAGATTCAGGCCATCGTCCCGATCACTGCTCTTACCCAATCCCCTGCTATTCTCAATCGGATAAACGATGGCGAAGCAAAGCGCAAGTCCGGCAAAGGCAGCCACACTCAGCACACCAAAGTAGCGCCGCAGCAGTGGTGCAAGGCGAGTTCCAAACTTCCGAATTAGAAACAGCGTACCCGCGACGAATGCCACATAGCCGGACACACCTGCAAGCCCGGTATACTTTTGAATGACCCCCAGCGATGGCAACGCCAGCAGCAATGCCAGCAGTATCAAATCGAAGCCAGACCTTGTTGTTTTGCTGGTTACCATGGATTCAGTTAAAATACATCAGTGCATTCAGTGTGACTCAGTGATTTCAGTGGTTCAATATTCTGGTCTAACCTCATGGAGTGCAACCTGGGGAACCATCAATGCGAGGAATTCCAAGTACATCAAGGTCCTCAAACCAAGCCTGCAACAACCGCTCTTCATCGCGTCCCACCCAATCATGCCGGATGAGGACCTCATAGCACTGCTCCATCATCACTCGAATCGAATCCTCAGCCCCAAGGCGAATTCCAAGAAGCTCCTCCCGAATCCGTGCATTGTTCGAGTATCCGGGTATCTCATCCATGAAATCCCGTTGCAAGTCATGCTCGTTGCGCTCCTGCCATACAGTCGCACCATGGAACAACACCCCATGCCCTATTGCCTGCAACACCCGTTGTGCGACAAAACTGCGCCAGATGTCCGTCATCCTGAAGCTGCACCACGCCGGCAAATACAAGAAAGGAAACACCCCTGCAAAGAATGTCGTATTCTGACTGTTGAAAGGACACCATGCCCCGCCCCTCAGCAAGACCGGTCCATCGCCTTCACCAAAGTGGAATGGCAACGGGAACAGCATGCGGTATACCGCATCCACATCCGGGTCCTCATCCGCGAGACCTTGCTGTATGGGACAATCGATCGTTTCAAAACGTCCCGGCTCAGGCCCAGAATCCCGTGCATGACTCAAGGGCAGTCCGCGCGGATAGATGAAATCCCGGCTGAAATACTGATAGGCATTCACCCAGGCATCGACCTCTACCGGCCGGCATTGCACCTTGGGCTCACGGGGCACCCAGAATTCCTTTCGCGGATGATTGTCGTCGTCGGTCTCCACAATGACACCCGCCCCGGCTCGAATGGCTGCCAGATAACCGATGTTCTTCCGGGTATAGGACCGCTCCGGGCAAATCCGGCCCAGGGCAAATCCACTTTCTCGTTGCGTCTTTAGCGATAAAAACCGGCAGCCCTCCAGCGAAAATTCCGGCGGGCTCTTGATGTCTCCCGCCAGCACAAAATCCCATCCATTTGCCAGACAGCCGGCCGCAAGCTCCCGCAGCGCGGCATTCGGACCATTGATTGACGTGACAACAATGGCTGTGGAGGTAGCACTCGTTTCCATCAGATTGCCGGTGATCGGCCCTGCAGGCGCCGGAGAAAATAATAGAATAAAACCGAGAGAGCATTCCGAATTGCCCCTTGGGAGACCCTCGGCGACGGTGCCCGATAGTGGATCGGCACTTCTATCAACTTTGCATTCCGTAGAAGATGCCGCAACTCGGTCTGGTAGAAGTGAGCTTTTGATCGCAGCGGGTAGTCCACGACTTTGAATAAGACAGAACGCCGGAAGGCCTGATAACCCGAAGTCATATCCGCCAACCTCGAACCTAACAGCCACCGCGCCAGGATTGTCCCCCCCTTGCTCAGGATTCGACGTCTGAGCGGCGAATCCACCATCGACCCACCATTCATATAGCGGCTGCCAAAGGCACAATCATTGCCTTCATTGAGGGCCCTGAGGAATCCGGGGATCGCCCGCGGATCGTGGGACAAACCACCATCCATTTCGATAATGATCTCGTGCCCATCCTTGAGTGCAGCCCTGAAGCCGTTGATGTAGGCATCCACCACATTGCGGTTTTCAGGAATCCACTTGGTGATCAACCTCGGATCCAGGCGTCCCAGTTCCTCACAACACTCAAGGGTCCGGTCCTTCGATACCCGGTCCACCACAAAATAGGCCGTTCCACCACCCATCTCATCCATCACCAAGCGCAATAGCGCCGTGAATTCCGGCAACTCCGCCTCTTCATTCGCCAGCGGGATGACTACCGCCCAGTTGTTAGGGTAGATCGGCATTGTATAAGAATGGTAGGACGGCTCGGCCCCGGGCCGCCCACTTGTCCGCCCGTATGGGCGGCGTGAATGTTCAATACATGAACCGCACCTAAACCGAGGCAGGCTCAGGGAAAATCACGGCGCGGCGGGCCGCCTCGCCCTACCGGACAATCTCCCAACCCTGACCCTGCTTCTCTTCAATCGGAGCCTTGATACCGTGGGCATACCAGCGGTCTGGCATCAATACCCGTTGGCCGGGCTTCTCACCCAGCCAAGCCGCCCACCAGGAATAGCTGCTGTTGGCAATGATGTGATGGGAGGCAAGGCTCATCAAGTACAGGTCGTGCAGCGGATTTGTGGCCGCCACACCGCTATCAACAACCTCCTGATCCGCCTCACAAAACTCAGCCCGACACCATTCCGGATCATCCGAAACAACAAAAAAGCGCGCGGACGGTGTGTTCGCGCGCATTTGTTGCATGGCTTCACGGTAATACGCAGTGTCGCATACTTGGAAAATTGGCTGATGTAGGAAGTCCTTTCTCCGCACATGTACCGCAACCGATTGGGGGGCGGACAGCTTCATCCGGATGTCTTCCGAAACCTGCACTGTGCCACTGATGTGAGAGTTTAGCTCGGTTCGCAACGAGTCCGCTATTTTTTGAAAATACCGAGGTGTCTGGAAGTACCCGAACAACATACAGTCGGCGGGTGCTTCCAAAAAGGCGGGATCGAATGACTGATCACCCGACTCTTCCCGCAACACCGGCACCCCACGGTATTCCCAATAATGTTTACCGGTGACTTTGCGCAGGACGCGGGCACCGATCGAGCAACGCCGCACCACCCTCGCCTTCAATGGCAGCCTGAGGAGATGAGAAACCTCCGCCCAGCCCTCTGCGTTAAACCATGACCCATCCAACACCAATGGCACACCATACTTCTCCGCCAGCACCCGCCCCAGCGCATACTGAAATAGATGATTGCCGGTCCGGCCTAGCAGTACAATGCGGATCATGGGTTCTTCCTCGCCACCACGATTCCCACCCCGAGTCGACAGCCGAAATGATTCTCAATTTCCGCACCTCGCCATGCAACCGCTTCATGGATCCGATTGTCATCATCAATCACATCGAAATGCTCGATCTCCCACCCGTCGGCGAACCATCCGGTTAGGGTGGACGCCGCAAAAACCCGGTGCGCATTGAACTCGACCCGCTGCGTCCCAATCGGCGCTGAGAGATACAGCCTGCCACCGGGAGCCACCATCTGCTTCAATTGGGCGAGCCCCTTGAGATGTCCGGTGGCATCGATCGGATCCCCATAACGCCCGAGACCAAAATGCTCGATGGTATGCAAACATGAAAGTGAATCCGTGCATCGGACCCACTCCTGAGGCAGTTCCTCCATCAGGTCCAACTGATGGAATGTCACATTTCTTACGGGCGTTGGTTGCGGACGAATGTCGATCACATCCACTTCCCGGAAGATTGCCAGATTCCCGATGAACCCATCCAATCTTGATCCCACATCCACATGTCGGCGCGGACACTCCTCATGAATCAAATGCGCCACCCGTTGGTCTTGAAGGAAATACGCCCCCAGACCACCAGACGTCTCATTCCATTCATCGAGGATGGCAAACTCCGGTCCCCAGGCAAAGCCCTCCCCCATCCCCGCCCTGAACCTCCGACGCCCCGTCCAATAACGGCCTACGCCGCGCAGTGCTTTCAAACATCGCTTCGGGTCAAAGCCGAAACTCCTAAGCCATGTGGATACTAAAGCCAAAATTAATCAGTGGCCTCAGTGGCCATCAGTTCTTTTCAGTGGTTCTCTTGGTGCGATTCACCTCAGCCCCCTGCGTTGTCACCAACGTGCCTGATCCTGCCACCACGCGGCGGAACTCCGCCACCATCTTCTCCGCCACCATTTCGGCGGCATAGGTCTCGCGCAGCTTCAGTCCGCATTCTCGGACTTCCTGCGCACTCATTTGCATCACTTCGTCTAGGGCTTCAAGAAATGAGTCGATACTTTCAAGGGCAAATCCGCCCTTGTGAGTGGCTACACTGAGGATTTCCTCCACCGAGGTGCCTTTCACAAAACACACCGGAGTGCCGAGATAGTAGGCTTCCAAGGCTGGCAGGCCAAAACCCTCAATCTCGGACGGTAAGATGAGCGCGCGGGCGGCAAGGTAGGCGGCCTGCAATGCGGCATCTTCCAGAAATGGCTGCTTCACTATGTTGCATGAACTTGCCAGCAGGGGCAGCACCTCTGGCGGGACGGTGCCGATCAAGTGCAGGGTTGGCAAATGCCGCCCTTGGGTTTCTGCCTCGTGCCACCAGCGAACCAGATAAGTCGTGCGTTTGTGCGGTTCACAGGATGCGAGGTGGATCACATAGTTTCCCTTAAACGCTGCGTCCGGTTGTGGAATTGCTTCATACAAACACGGTTCGTAAGTCACCGTGATCTCTTTCCGAGGAATCCCATGGCGATCCATGAATTGATAGATCTGTTGCTTTGAGAACTCTGAAACCGTCAGAATCCGGTTGGCTTTCCGGAGCGTATGTTTCAGCACCATCGCCCAATAGGCGTATTCCCAGCGTTTCCTCCACTGCGGGTAATGGTCTTCGTCATACTGAATGATCGTATCATGAATGGTCACCACCGAGGGACTACAAAAGCCATCTAGCAGAGGAAGGTAACCTTTTGGGAAGTAGTGCAGGTCTATCGCAGCGCTATGCCGCCGAAACAAGGGATGCAGGTGATCAGTCAACAACCGCACCCATTTGCCGCGCGTCCCCCAGGGCAGAGTTTGCGCCGCACCGACACCTGCCGGGGCTTGCTGCGATGTCTTGGAGATGATCGCTTCTATTTTCACCTGACCACCAGCCTGCAAAGTTTCCAGCACCACATGGGACATCCGCGAAATCCCGAAACTCCGGTCATACCCCGGATTCTGGTCGGCAAGATACGCCTGGATATAGATGGGGGCAGATGGATTCTGGATGGAGGCTGTTGCCACAATCGCCGCTCCATGCTCCTTGTCCTTCCCGTCGGTAACAATCCGACCGATAAAGTCATTGAATTCATTAATCCAGACGCTGGTACTTCGCTCAAGCAGCAACCTTCTGCCATTCGCCCCTCTCACGCGACATATTTCGCCATCTGCCAGCGCTTCGCCCATTTGAGCGGCCAACATCTGATGGTCTCCAGGAGCGTGCAGCCAGCCAGTCACCCCGTCTTCCATATGGTCGACGATTCCGCCTGAACGTGCGGCAAGGACAGGCTTGCCATAATCATACGCCTCATAAATCACCAAACCCAAGGGTTCCCACCAGACTGAAGGTACCACGAGACCCCTGCATTTCCTGAGCGCCAGCCTCTTTTCATCTCCAGATATAAATCCTATATAGGATGCGCGGCGCATTCCTGCGCATCGTTGGCTGACTTCCTCGGCCAGCGGGCCATCTCCCGCGATCACCAGCCGCCCGCTTGGTGATGACTTCTCCAGAAGTTCCCAGGCAGCGAGCAAGACCCGCAAACCCTTCTCCTCGGTGAGTCGTCCCAGAAACAGGAGTATCGGTTCCTCCTCCGTCGCGATAAGCTCGAGATCCTCCTCGGTGCATTGCAGCTGCCAACTGTGCGATATTACCCTGATGCGGTCCGCTTGAATTCCACATTGGACAAACGTGTTCTTCATGAACACGGAAATCGCAATCCATCCTTCAATGTGCCTGTATACGCCAATCCCATGAAGCGACCATAGGAGCAGCCCATACCATGCGGTTCTGAAACGTGAATTCTGCCACGCGCCAGCAAGGATTTCCGGGAAAAAGTTCTTCCGCAGCCCTTGCGGCAGCAATTTGCCATCGCCCCAGCAGTAGCCATTCACTGAAAATGGCCGGAAATTGTGAATGAATTGCACCACGGGAACACCGCAGTTCTTCAGATAAACATAGAGCCCCGCAGAGCCGATGGGCATGATGTTATGCAAGAGCACCAACTCAGGCCTGAACTCCTGAATTTGTTCCCGCACCAGGCGGATGGATTCCGGGTTCCATGCCATCAAAAGAACCTGTCGCACCCGGTTAAGCGCCCCGGTCTCATCCGCCCACTCCTGGCTGTCCAGGGTGATGGTACGCAAATCATGGTTTGCGGCCAGTTCCGCACTGATCTGCGCGACAGCCATCTCCTCGCCTCCGACATAGACGTAGCGATTGAATATCTGTAGGATCCTCATCTGCCTGTTTGTCCCTTCCTACGACTCCTCAGAGGGTTCTAGCGAAAATGCGTAGACCCGGTAATTCCCCCTTCCCACCGCAGACACATGTGCCCTTGCGAGCAACGAGCCATCACCGCCCTTCAACGCCAACCCTATCACTCCCTCTGGAATTCTTGCATTATCATCCAGGACCATCGGCTGCTTTGTGAACGAACCATCGCTCGCAGGCAGCATTTGCCACAACTCCTGCATCATGAGCCGTTGCTCATCACACTGCAGCAAGGTACAGGCAGCCCTATTGACGAGAATCACCTTGCCGAACCGATCCGCCAGCAGCATGGGAGACGGGATTCCACGAATCAGCGCCGCCGTATTCTGGGTCCACTCTTTCAACCGGCGCAAACTGATCGAGTAAAATATTGCCACGATAGCTCCTGCCGTGAAGGTCACGATTCGTACCACCTGCACATCAATGGGTCTTTCATTCAGCACATATGTCACGGTAATGAAGTACGCCGCAAAAATCAGAATCAAATCCCGCAATTTCGAGCCGAATGATAAATATATGAATGAAATTAGCAGGATGGGAGGTCCCTTGACGGCATCACCTGGTATCAGACCGTCCAAATACACCGCCAGTGCAATGACACAAGCTGCATGCACGAATGCCCACCCACTCAGCCTCTCACGATACACGACCCCGCCAATCGAACCGTCTTGCTCGATGCGAAGACGCGACGCCATGTCTCTCGCATGATTCCAATGTCCTGATATCCAGCGCACCTTCTCTTCGCGAGTGGGTCTCCCGGGAACCTGGACGCAAATCGACACCTTGCGCATCCAATATGCCCCATTCCACATGCGGCTCACACGATGCCTTGTCACGTACCAGGATCCCAGCCACCGGTTGTTCACTCCCAATTCAGATTCCCAGTTTTTGCGCTCCTTTAAGAGCAATTCGGATTGACCAAGATTGGTCCCTAGCATGCAGAATATTGCCAGGGGTTCAGGCAACACTGCCATCCGGTACCCTGCCATCAGCAACTCGTCAATCCACACCGCATCCGCAATGGTTTTCCAGCGCGTTTTCAAGAAATGCCCCTCGTCGATTACACGCCTGCGTACAAATGTGGCGGCCGAAAACGTGCTCAAATGACTGGCACGAAGATGCCCCTGCGTCGGAACGACCGCTCTCCGATAAGCCAGCGGCGTCATCAACTCATTCACTAGTATCACATCGCCAAACAGAATATCGGTTTCGGGATGGTCTGCAAAATACCTGGCCACCAGATCCAAGGCACCGAGCAAATACTGCTCATCGCAATTGAGCCAGGCGATGATATCACCTTTAGCCTTGTGGAACCCGCGGTTGATGGCATCATACATCCCATGATCTTGTTCTGACACACAGACTGCCCCCTGTTGTTCTGCGGCCCACTGGTCGAACTCAAGCCCGCTGCCACCGTCATGAATCAGATGCTCAATCCGGCAATTCCCAGCCTGATCCTGCACACTGGCTGCACAACACTTGAGATAATCCACTTGTTTAAAGCTCGGCGTAATGATCGAAAAATGGATTTCCCCGCTCTCTGCATCCGAACTCCCGGTTGCGTTATGCTGCCGTAAAGATCGCTCGCTGGTAGAAGATGGCAGTTGCCGCGCGGGTGTGGCAGTCCCCGGAGGCTCACCTCGCAGATGCAAGCGTGTGATACACTCTTCAATGCATGCGGCCAATAAGTCAGGATTCTTCTGGTGCTTTCCACCCTGCTTGTAGGCCACACTGGCCAGTATGGGTTCTATCGAGCAATCTCCCCAGCCGGTTTGTCTCAGGTATTCACGTGCCTTCGGCTTCGCCAGCTCTTTCTCAATCTCTCGAATCACATCCTTGGAATTCATGCGCTTTACCAAGCGGAAGTCCTGCGCAAAATAATGGACAAGGTCCAAGCCCGGTATTCCATGCATCGAACCCCATTCCCAATCCAGCGCGATCAATGAATCATCCGCCTGTTTCAGCAAATTCCATCTCGCGAAGTCCCCATGCAATGTCACCGGACGGAGCACATGACCGGACAATGCTTTCAATGCTGCCAACCCGTCCCCAGTCACCTCCAGGGCGGTGCGAATCGCTTCCCATTCACTGAATTCGTCAATCGACTTGGGGGCGGCTGTCTCAATCCACTCATTGAGCAAATCCAAGGCTGCTTCTGCTTCGCCGATCAACACAGAAGATCCACTCAGGTAGGGCATACGCAGGATTGTTATATCTCCCTGCTCGTGGAGCCCGAGGCAGCGCGGCGCGCACCTCCCGTTCGACGCGATTCCTCGCAACATCCTTGCTTCATTGCGCAGCGTCAAGCGTGTTTGCGGACCAAATCCCAATTTCGCCACTTCCCAGCCATCCGCCCCGAGATAACTCGCAATCGCACGCGGGACCACATGCTCGGCACTGCCAACCAAGATCCCGACAGTCTCGGCCGCGCACTCAAAATCAAGGGCACGTCCAATATCGCGGACAACGGCATTTCCCCGCTTCAGGATTCTGCAATGAAGTCCCAGATCAACTGCTATATTCAAGGCATAAATCATTAACCGCGCACTTCGCCTCTGTGGTCGATAGAGATTGATGGCACGCTTCGCACCATGTCGCGAAACTGGCAGGGACAGCAGTATTCTGCCTGCACGCTGGACGTGGCAATTTCTCTGACCGGCGGCCAGGAAAATCGCCTCGTAGTCTTTGATGTCACGGATCATATCAAAAGTAGAAAGTTGAAACCACGACAGCTGAATGACATACATTCAGGGTTACATCTGCTTCTATTCCATCAGTTGCCATCGATGCAAACATACAGTCGATGTCAGGTCTGCCCATCTATCCATTCTGGGCATTCCTGGCATAAAGGGTCCTTAAAGCTCCCTTGAGTATGCGGAAGACATGGAACAAAACCCCATCCACAATTCCATTCAGCATTTCATCTTTGAAGAGCGTGATTCCATACACCCTGTGGATCGCCCGCGCTTCAGCGAACTGGATCTGCCGTACCAAGACGCCGTCGATATCCGTCCGGCGCAGGCAGCCCTGGCTTATACTCTTGTCATGCAGCCGAAAGTCAGCCAGCACCTTGGACAGGTATTTGAATTGCTTGCCGTTCGCCGCCAAGCGGCAGAAATACTCCCCGTCCATGATCGTGCGGAAATGGATGTTGAGCAGAAATCCCTGACTGATCGTAGTCTCCCGCTTGTAAAACGTGCTGGTCGAACCTATGTAACAACCCATATTGGCGAGCATGCCACGCTGGAATGGAAACAAGGTCATTCGCCGCATCAAGTTTCCCTCGCGGTCAATAAAGTTCCAACAGCCATAAATCACATCCGCGCCGGGGTTCTGCCCGGCGAATTGCTTCACCGCCAATAGGGCGCCGGGGCGCAACCTGTCGTCCGCGTTAAGCCACATGACCCACCTGCCACCGGCTCTTTTGAATCCCTTGTTGATGCCATCACTCATTCCTACGTCAGGCTCGCTAAAAAACTCCGCATGGGCGAAGCGTCCACAAACCTCGGCCGTGTTGTCACTGGATCCTGCGTCCATGACCAGGTGCTCATAGCTAACCCCTTCCTGGGCGGCGACACTTTGCAGACACTCGGTGATGTAATGCCCGTAATTGAAGCTCGGAGTGATGATTGAGAAATCGCACATGCTAGAGATGTCTAACTGATTGATAGTTGCTTACAAACGCAACCACGATCCGATGTCACAAGTCAAATCGGCGCGCAGACAAAAATCACATCGGTCGAGATGCTCTTGAAAAAATTGCTACCGCACAAACGTCCGTCAAGCCAATGGCAAATCGGCTTCAGCATGCTGCGATAAAGAAAGCCAGGGACAACTCCAAAGCCAATTTCCCGGATCACCCTGAATCCGGCATTCCTCAGTAGCACGCGAGTTTCAGCAAGACTCATCTCTGCCATCATAACCTCTTGATGCTTGGCTGGATCGACCCGTGCACGGAAGCGCCTGAGGCATAGCGGGAAGCGGCGAGCCGAGGCGCTGTTGCCGTGCATATTAACAATTAAGATGCCATGCTCACTGTGAATGCGCTTCCTTAGCTGCTCCAGGACCGCAACCCGCAGCGGAGGCTCCGCATTGAGGAGAAACCGGAAGGCCGTGATTACGTCATAGGGTTGCTCGAGCAAAATGGCTTCCGTGCAAATATCCCCCACCACCAGCCGTGATTGCCTGCAGCGTGCCTCGGCTTTAGCTATCATCGCGCTAGAAATGTCCAGGCCGTCGCTAACCGAACAGAATTCCTCACAAAAGCCCAGCACACGCCCCGTGCCACAAGCAAAGTCAAGCAGTCTGCAACTCCCCACACCCTTGTGCCGTGCCTCAAAAATCCCGTGAAGGAACGGCTTTTGAAGGCCCCAGATCAGCGCCGCATAGCCATCCGGCGCGTATTCAGCATTCTCGTAGCCGCTAACAGCGTCAGGAGTTGCGAAGCGATTAGCATACTTCTTCATTGTCTCTTGTCAGCCTGGTATGATGGGTCCGAATATCATTGATATGATCGCCATTTTGTATGGATATTCATACGGGTCAGCGAACGAGTGTGCGCCACAAAGCCCAATGAGCGCATCGGGATAGACAGCTCAATAACGCGAAAATCCGCCTCTGGAAACCGCTCTCGCAGAATATGAAGTGCGTTTTCAACAAGCGCTCAAGAGCCAATATTGGCATCAGTATGGGCTTCTGTTAAAAGGCCTCTTCCCCAGAATCCGTGGGTGAAATGTGATTCTAACGGCATGAGTTTTGCGGTTGGTGTGACGGGTCTTGGGCCGATCTTCTGAAAGTTGTCCACAACAAGCCGCTTCGAGAATGGGATTCAAAACTCGTCGGAGAAGCGGATTGTTGTGGGCAACTTTCTCTTATTAATCCGGCCATAAAATACTAGCACATTATCAGGCTGCATAAGCGACTGCGGGATGATTGAACAGACTACGGATCAAGGCGGGAGTTTTCTGTGTGGATCTCATAACTTTGGCGAGCTGGCTGTGGAGT
>CAIKDP010000145.1 GCA_903826205.1 Akkermansiaceae bacterium | reverse complement strand
GAAATTGATTCCCTGCCTGGCCTCTGTTTTCTTCCGTTTAGAATTTAATGCCCTTAGGATTTAATGCGAAGAGGAGGACAAGAATGTCCTCCCTCCTTATCCGTACGAAGAGGAGGACAGGAATGTCCTCCCTCCTTATCCGTGCGAAGAGGAGGACAGGAATGTCCTCCCTCCTTATCCGTACGAAGAGGAGGACAAGAATGTCCTCCCTCCTTATCCGTACGAAGAGGAGGACAGGAATGTCCTCCCTCCTTATCCGTGGTTTCAGGCTGAAAGAACCGGCGGGCATGCGGCGTAGCGGGTGAGCTGCGGAGCCCGGGCGACATCCTTGGTTGCGTTGTTTGATCCATGCATTTCACCGTGAAGCAAATCCCACTCCATGGCATGGCCGGCCTGGCAGCGCTGGCCTGTGCCAGCGTGTTGTCGGCACAGGGCCCGGCGGGTCGCACGCGCGAGAGTTTTGATAGGGACTGGAGCTTTGCCCGCTACGGGTTGCAGGCGGACGGCACGCGCCGGGCCGAGCCGGCCAATGCGGCGGCGGAATCGCCGGCGGAGTCCGGGCAGGCGTCGTCGCCGGCGGCCCCGGCATTCGACGATGCGGGCTGGCGCAAGCTGGATGTGCCGCACGACTGGGGCATTGAAGGCCCGTTCCACAAGGACCTGGCGGCCCCCACCGGCAAGCTCCCGTGGAAAGGCATCGGCTGGTATCGCAAGGCCTTCAGCCTGCCCGCGGCGGATGCCGGCAAGCGCGTCTTCGTGGATTTCGACGGGGCGATGGCCTACGCCCAGGTCTGGTGCAACGGCCGCTACGTCGGCGGCTGGCCGTACGGCTATGCCTCATTCCGGCTGGACCTGACGCCGCACCTCAAGTTTGGCCAAACCAACCTGCTGGCGGTGCGGGTCGACACCGAGAAATGGGACGCGCGCTGGTACCCCGGTGCCGGCATTTACCGCCACGTCTGGTTGGTCAAGACCGCCCCGGTCCATGTCGGCCATTGGGGCGTGAGCATCACCACACCGGAGGTGACGCCTGCGGCCGCGACCGTCAAGCTGGCCGTCACCGTGGACAACCCAAGCGAGGTTGCCGCCAAGGTGGGCGTGATCACCGAGATTTACGAGCTCGATGCCAAGGGCACGCCTAACAAAAAGGTCGCAACCGCGGAAGCGGCGTCCGCCGAGATCGCCGCCGGGGGCAACACCACGGTGACCCAGCAAGCGGTCGTGGCCCGGCCGAAACTGTGGGACCTGACAACCCCGAACCGACATCTGGCGCGCAGCATCGTGAGTGTGAACGGCAAGGTGGTGGACGTGTGCGACACGCCGTTTGGCATCCGCTCGATCCAATTCACTGCGCGCGACGGGTTTCTGCTCAATGGCAAGCGCGTGGAAATCCGCGGCACCTGCAACCACCACGACCTGGGCGCGCTCGGCGCCGCCCTCAATGACCGCGCGCTCGAACGCCAACTCGAAATCCTCAAGGCCATGGGCTGCAACGCCCTGCGCACGTCGCACAACCCGCCCGCGCCTGAGTTGTTAGACCTGGCCGACCGCATGGGCTTCCTGGTGTGGGATGAGGCGTTCGATTGTTGGGTGTGGGGCAAGGCGGTCAATGATTACAACCAACTCTGGGATGGCTGGCATGTGAAGGATTTGCAGGCGTTGGTGCGCCGCGACCGCAACCACCCGTCGGTCATCATCTGGTCGATCGGCAACGAGGTGGTGGAACAAACCCAGGTGGATCTGACAAAACATCTGGCGGATGTCGTGCGCGCCGAGGACCCGACCCGGCCGGTCTCCAACGGCTATAACAACCCGGACGGCGGCCGCGACTCCGGCGCAGCCAAACAACTCGACCTGATGGGCATCAACTACGGGTTTGGCAGCCAGGAGCGGTTTGACAAGGACCCGCGCTACAAGGACATGCCCACCATCGGCAGCGAGACGTCCTCCTGCGTGAGCACGCGCGGCGAATATTTCTTCGGCAAAAACCGCGATAACTGGCAGGTCAGTTCGTATGACTGCGACTTCCCGCCGTGGGGGTGCACCCCGGACACCCAGTTTGCCACCTTGGAACGGCTGCCACATTTGTTAGGCGAATTTGTGTGGACCGGCTTCGACTACCTGGGCGAGCCCACACCCTACGACGCCACCAAGGGTGCCCCGCCGCGCAGCAGTTACTTCGGCATCATCGACCTCGCCGGCTTTCCCAAAGACCGCTACTACAACTATCAGGCGCATTGGCGGCCGGACCTGCCGATGGCCCATATTTTCCCGCATTGGAACTGGCCGGAGCGCGTCGGCCAAGTCACCCCCGTGCATGTCTACACCTCCGGCGATGAGGCCGAGTTGTTTCTCAACGGCAGCTCCCTCGGACGTCTGACAAAAACCCCCAAGCACGACTACCGGCTCGTCTGGAAGGATGTGAAATACGCGCCCGGCGAGTTGAAGGTTGTCACCTACAAGGATGGCAAGCCGTGGGCGGGCGAAACCGTCAAGACCACCGGCCCGGCCACCGGTCTGCAGCTTGCGCCCGACCGCGCCACAATCACGGCCGATGGCCTCGACCTGTCGTTTGTCACCGTGCGCATTGCCGACAAGGACGGCCTGACCGTGCCGCGGTCTAACAATCTTGTGAGTTTTGCGATCGAGGGTCCCGGCGAGGTGGTGGCGGTTGACAACGGCGACCCCACCAGCTTCGAGCCGTTTCAAGCCAGCCAGCGCAAGGCCTTCAACGGGCTGGCGCTGGTTGTGCTGCGGGCCAAGCGCGGCCAGGCCGGCCCTTTGACACTCAGGGCCACCAGCGAGGG
>CAIKDP010000144.1 GCA_903826205.1 Akkermansiaceae bacterium | reverse complement strand
TGAATGAAAGCCTGAGCCGTGCGCCGGGCTTTGTGTTTGAGACGGCGGCGGAGGCGGGGCGCCTGGTGGTCTGGGTGTTGGAGCATTATGAGGAATTCCACGCGGTGGTGGCCAGCACCACTGCGCATGGCAAACTCATCGACATCGGCTGCACCATTGAAGGCAATCATGCCTATCTGAATCTCGAGTTCACCACGGGCGACGCGTCCGGCCAGAACATGGTGACGCTCGCCAGCCAGGCGGTGTGTGATGACATTCTCGCGCGGTGTCCGGTCAAACCGTTGCGGCACTATGTGGAATCAAATATGTCCGGCGACAAAAAGGCCAGCGCACGGTCTTTCACGTCCGCCCGCGGCAAAAAGGTCACCGCCGAGGTGAAGGTGCCGGCTCATTTGATAGAAAAACACCTGCACAGCACGCCCCGGGCGATGGTGGATTACTGGCGGATGTCGGCCATCGGCGGCGTGCTCAGCGGCACGCAGGGCATTCAGGGGCAATTTGCCAACGGTCTGGCGGCCCTCTATCTGGCTACCGGCCAGGATGTGGCGTGCGTGGCGGAATCCGCCACCGGCGTGACGCGCTTTGAAGTGACCGATGACGGAGGCCTGTATGCGGCGGTCACCCTGCCGGGCATCATGGTGGGCACGGTGGGCGGCGGCACCGGTTTGCCGACCCAGCGCGCCTGTCTGGAATTGATGGGACTGGCCGGGGCGGGCAAGGCGCGGGCGCTGGCGGAGGTGTGCGCGGGATTGTTGTTAGCCGGGGAACTCTCGATCATCGCGGCCTTGTGCGAGGGGCATTTCTCCCGCGCCCATCAGAAGCTGGCGCGGGCCAGACACCGCTGATGAAACCACAACCAAGCTATCTGATTCCCTGTCTGATGCCGCTGTTGATGAGAAAATGATGTCCATCTCCGTATCGCTTCGGCACCTCCCATCCAAACGACCATGTGGCCCTGCTTCGCTAAAGTTTCAATGATCAAAGGTGGCCCACGGCCATGCCGCCCTATCCTTCGGATCGCGACAAGTTCGTTGACGATCGTCAATAAACTTGTCGCGTGGGCGCGAGACTTTCCGAATCCCGCCAGTCCGCTGCTCCTGGAAACGGCCGCCAGCCTGTTTGCGGCAGCACGGTACTACTCTGACTTCATCGTCAAGGATCATCTAAGACCAGGCGTTGCATTCGGACTGGCGCAGGGGGATGGGTTCTGCTAAGCAGCTTGTCAGCCTTGCCACTGATTGCGCTGAGAATCGCGGAAATCGCTGAAAAAAAGGCATGAATCAGTGCCCTCAGTGGATTTCAGTGGCCTCAGTGGTCAGATCCACATGACCCCGCCCCCTTTGTAGTCCAACCCGGAAATCTAGCAACATGACAGCCACCGAGATCCAGAGCCGGGCGGATTTTTCCGTGATCCGCTACGCGCAATGTTGGGAAGACGCGGACATTCTGGTCAAGGCGTTGGATGTGGCGGGGCGTGAATGTTTGAGCATCGGCTCGGCGGGAGACAACAGTTTCGCACTGCTGGCGTGCGGGGCCAAAAACGTGACGGCCGTGGA
>CAIKDP010000143.1 GCA_903826205.1 Akkermansiaceae bacterium | reverse complement strand
GATCACTCTGGATTCCGAGAATGACTTGGCGTGGTATATCCTCGGGCGCTGGCACCAGCGGGTCGCCGATATGGGTGGCTTGAAGCGCACACTGGCCGAAATGGCCTACGGCGATTTGCCCAAGGCCACCAATGACGATGCGGTCAAGTGCTTCCGCAAGGCGATCAGCCTCAAATCCAACCGCTCTGTTTACTACGTGGATCTTGGCATCACCTATGCGGCGATGGGCAACAAGGAGGTGGCCAGAAAGTTCATTGAAAAAGGACTCGCCCTGCCGAGCACGGGCAAAGACGATCCCGAGACCAAGCGCCGGGGTCAAGAGACGATGAAGGTCTTGAACTGAGTGCTTGCGCCACCCCTTGGACACTGGGGTGTGAGCGGAAATCCGCCTGAATCCAGCGGAATGGGAACGGCCATTTCTCTGGAAAAGGTCACGCGGTGCGGAAGTTTTGCTTGCCACGGCCCGCAATAATCCGACAGTGCGCCGGTCCCTCTGGGGTAACTCACAATTACAATATGCCAAAAGAAGGTATCGCAATCATCGGAATCGGCTGCCGGTTCCCCGGTGGAGTCAATGACACCGAATCGTTCTGGAAACTTCTCGCCGAAGGTCGCGATGCCGTGTCCGAGGTGCCCGCCGACCGCTGGAATGTGGAGCGTTTCTACGACGCGGAAACGGGCATCGTTGGCAAATCCATAGCCAAACGTGGCGGATTTCTTGATGAAATCGACCAATTTGACCCCCAGTTTTTCGGGATTTCCCCGCGTGAGGCGCCCTATATCGACCCGCAGCAGCGGCTCTTGCTGGAGACGGCATGGGAGGCGATTGAGGATGCCGGGCAGGTTCTCGACTTTGAAGGGGGCACGGACATGGGGGTGTTCATGGGCGTTTCCCATAATGATTACCAAAACATCCAAACCGGCAGCACGGATCGCAAGGGCATCAGCGCCCACTCGCCAACGGGCAGCGCCCACAGCATCGGGGCCAACCGGATTTCCTATTGTTTCAACCTCAGCGGTCCGAGTCTCTCGATGGACACCGCCTGTTCCTCTGCGCTGACCGCCGTGCATCTCGCCTGTGAGTCGCTGCGGGCCGGGCGTTGCAAGATGGCGCTGGCCGGCGGGGTGACGGTCATCATCACGCCCGACGGGTTTATCGGCTTTTCCCAGGCGGGGATGCTCTCGCCCGACGGCAAGTGCAAGGCGTTCTCGGCCGAGGCCAATGGCTTTGTCCGTGGCGAAGGGGCCGGCATTGTCCTGCTGAAACCGCTGTCGCAGGCCATCGCGGATGGCGATCCGATCCAAGGCGTGATCCTCGGCTCCTCGCTCAATCAGGACGGTCATACCAACGGAATTTCCCTCCCATGCCCTGCCGCCCAAGCCCAACTGGTGCGCGACGCCTGTGCCGACGCAGGCATCCATCCGACGGATATCGGTTTCGTTGAGGCCCACGGCACTGGCACGGCGGTGGGTGACCCCATCGAGGCCACCGCATTGGCGGATGCGCTCTGCAGCGAGCGGTCGGCGGACGCGCCGCTGCTGATGGGCTCGGTGAAAACCAACCTCGGCCATTTGGAAACGGCGGCTGGTGTGGTGGGTCTCATCAAGGGCATGCTCGTGCTCAAGCGCGGCCAGATTCCGCCGAGCCTGCACTTCGACAATCCCAGCACCCACATCGACATGGTGGGCTTGAAACTGCGCATTCCGACCACCTTGGAAGCCTTTCCGGACAATGGCAAACGGCGCATGGCCGGGGTGAACTCCTTCGGCTTTGGCGGGGCCAATGCGCACGTCATCCTAGCCGAGCCACCGTCGCAGGTGCCGCATGTTCATGGACCTGTCTGCACGGAGCGGTCATGGCCACTGGTCATATCCGCGCGTTCCGAGGCGGCGCTCAAAGCCACCGCCGGACGCTTGGCGGAATGGCTCGGGGCACATGAATTGGTCAATGGAACCTCACTCGTCCTGCCCAAGCTGACCTACATGCTCGGTGCGCGCAGGAATCATCACGCCCACCGCCTGACGCTGGTCGCCCACACGCCCGCCGAGGTGATCGAAGAGTTTCAGGAGTTTGCCACTGGCAATCCGGTGACCAAGGCGCGCACGTCGTTCACGCCGCGCCCGGAATTTGCGCCGCGCATCGGCTTCGTCATGAGCGGCCAAGGCCCGCAGTGGTGGGGCATGGGCCGCCAACTGATGCGTCAGGAGCCGGTCTTCCGCGAAGTGATGGAAGCCTGTGCCGAGGCGATGCGTCCTTACGCCCAATTTTCCCTGTTGGAGGAACTCGCCCGCGACGAGGCGGTTTCCCGAATGCAGGAAACCGAGATCGCCCAACCCGCGATTTTCGCCATGCAGCTCGCGCTCGTGGCATTGTGGAAATCCTTGGGCGTGGAGCCGTCCGCCGTCGTCGGCCACAGCGTGGGCGAAGTCGCCGCCGCCTGCGTCGCCGGGATTCTCAGCTTGGAGGAAGGTGCCCGCATCATCGTGTTGCGGGCCCGCATGATGCATGAGTGCGCCCGGGGTGAGGGGACCATGCTGGCCGTGAGCCTGTCGGAAGAAGAGGCCTTGGAAGTCATCTCGCGCCACGACCGGACGGTCAGCATAGCGGCCTTCAATGGCCCCCGCTCACTCACCTTGGCCGGTGTGGCCGCCTCGCTGGAAGCCATCCAAGCCGAGTTGGAGCCGCAAAACATCTTCGCCCGCTTTGTGAAGGTGCCCCATCCGTATCACCACGCGATGATGCAGCCCGCAGCGGATAATTTAATCAAGAACCTGCCCGACATCGCGCCACAGGCGGAAACGTTGCCGTTCTTCAGCACGGTGACGGGGGCACGCTGCGCGGGCCACGACTGCGTCGCCGCCCATTGGGGGCGCGGCATCCGGCAATCCGTCCAATTTGTCAAAGCCGTCGATGCCATGGCCGACTTCGGCGTGGATATCTGGTTGGAAATCAGCTCGCACCCGGCGCTTTCCATGTCGATCCAGGAATGCCTCAGCGCCCGCGGCCTCAAGGCCCAGGTGACCGCCTCGGCCCGCCGCGAGCGTGAGCATGAGTGCTTTTTGGAAGCCGCGCTCGACCTTCACCGCGGTGGCGTGGTGCTCGATTTCATGGGGCTGACGCCATCCCGCGAGTGGCTCACGCTGCCCGCGTATCCGTGGGACAAGAGCCGTTGGTGGCACGAATGCAGCGAGTTGCGCGACGCCCGCCTTGCCCCTGGTGGCAAAGGCCTGCTCGATGCCCGCCAACCGCGTGCCACGCCCACCTGGACGACCCGTCTCGACGCCCGCCACATGGCGTTCCTCAAGGATCACAAGGTGGACACGCACATTATTTTCCCGGCCGCCGCCTTTGTGGAAATGGCGCTTGAAGCCGGTGTGCAGTTGTTCGAGGGACGTCCCTTCGCGCTGGAAGATTTCGAGATCCGCCGCCCGTTGATTCTTCCGGACCCGGCCTCGGCCCTGACTCTCGAGCTCACCTACGAGCCCGCCGAGCGCACCTTCACCATCCAGAGCCGCTTTGAACAAACCGCCACTTGGTCGGTGCATGTCGTCGGATCATTGCGCAGCGAGCGCACCGAGTCCTCGTTCGGGCAATCCGTGCTCGGAGCGCTTGATGGCGATTTGGAAGCGGAAGGCGTGGGAGCCTTCTATGGCCACATGAGCGACCTCGGGCTGCGTTACGGCGACGAGTTCAAGCCGATTCGCGAACTGGCCTCAGGGGGAGGAAAATCCGCGGGGCGGGTGGCCTTGTCGGAATCGATCGCCGCGCGTGCGGTGGAATACGCGCTGCATCCGGTCCTGCTGGACGGTGCGCTGCAAGTGTTTTCCGCTGGGGCCAAGACGGTCGAGGACCGCAAGGCGAAAATGAAACTGCCGGTGCGATTCGCGAGGATTTTGTTCCTGCGCACGCCGGGGGCATCGACTCAAGTCCGCGCCAAGGTGCTGCATTTCAACGATGAATTGATTGAAGGCCGGATCAGCCTCTACGACGAAGCGGGTCACCCGTGTGTGTTGGTGGACGGGTTCCGTGCCATCAGCATGAGCGCCGCCCGCCGCCCTGGCGCGTCCGGTGGCAGCCGCGATTTGGTTTACCATGTCGATTGGGAACGCAAGGCGCCAACCGTCGCTCCATCGGCACAATGTCCGGTGCCTTTGGCCCAACTCCGGGATGTGGCCACAACCGCCCTGGAGGAAGTCATCAGCCTGCGGGGGCGTGCCGAATTGGAAAGCGTGATGGCCGCCGAGGATCATCTGGCGGCCGCCAAAATCGCCATCGGCTTGCGTGATATGGGGGTGAGCGCCGCCTTTTCCGCGGATTCGCTGGGCGTGGCACCCTTGATGCGCATGGTTTTCGGGCGCTTGATGGACAAGCTCGCCAAGCGTGGGCTGCTCACCGTCAAGGGTGACAGCTACACTCCGACCGCGGCATTTGCCACGGCGGCGGACTCCGCGCGGGAACTCCTCCGCGCCTTTCTCACCGGACACCCGGGGCACTTGCCGGAAGGCCTGCTCTGCGCGGCGTCGTGCGGAGAACTCGGCGCCATTCTACGCGGGGAACAAGATGCCGTGCATGTGCTCTTCGGCGGCGCCAATGCCGAATTGCTCGATCATTTTTATGGCGACGGCTTGTTCTCCAGCCACTGGATGATCAGCATCGCCAAAGCCGTGCAGGAAGCCGCCCGCCAGTTGCCCGAGGGGCGCGGGTTGCGGATTCTGGAAGTCGGTGCGGGCACCGCGGGCCTCGCGGCGCAATTGTTGCCGCTGCTCGATCGCGGGCTGCACACCTACACCTTCACCGACGTTTCCGCCGGGTTCTTCTCGGCGGCGAACCAAAAACTCGCGGCCTTCCACGAGGTGGAATACAAGGTTTTGGATCTCGAGAAACCATCGGCGGATCAGGATTTCGAGCCGGGGACCTACGATTTCATCGTCGGCACCAACGTGCTTCACGCCGTGGCCGACGTCCGGGTGACGCTGGGCATGCTCCATGAACTGCTCGTCCCGGGCGGCACCCTGATGTTCATGGATGTGGCAACGCCGCAGCTTTGGACGGAGTCGGTCTTTGGACTGACTCAGGGGTGGTGGCATTTCAAGGACCGCGACCTGCGGCCGGAACAACCGCTGATGCAACGCGCCCAGTGGGAATTCGCCCTCAAGGATGCCGGATTCGATGAAACCACCTCGATGCCCGGACTCCAAGGCCCGGAAGGCGAAGGCCAAATTGGCATCCTCGGCCGGAAAGGCGGCCAGG
>CAIKDP010000142.1 GCA_903826205.1 Akkermansiaceae bacterium | reverse complement strand
TGGCGTCGCTGAGGCAGTTGAACACGCCACCGGCCATGTTGTTCATCGTCGTGGCATTTAGAACCAGATTCCCAGAGCCCGTCCAGTTGATCGTCCCGGCATTGTTGATCTGCGCATTCTGGAATGTTTTGTCCGGGGTGCCCGCGATGTTGACCGTCGCGCCTTTGGCCACCGTCATCGTACCGTTACTGATGGTTCCGCCTGACCATGTGATGTTGCCTGAAAGGATCACCTGGCCTGCCGAAAATCCATTTGTGATGACGACATTCCCTGACTCGATTCTGACAATCTCCCCTCCATTAGGCACATGTCCCAAGTCCCAATTGCCGGGATTGCCCCAATCATTCGAGGCGTATCCAGTCCAGTAGATGGATGGAGGATCCGTAACGGTGAGGCGTGCGGTCGATGTGGTAACCGCTCCAAATCCGCTTGCGATACGAACCGAATATTCGTCTCCGTCGTCCCCGAGTTGTGTTTGTGTTGTGGAGTAAGTTGTTGAAGTGGCCCCCGGAATGTCCACCCCGTTCCTCAGCCACTGGTAGGTCAAGGTAGAACTGGTGGCGTTGCTGGCAGAGACGCTGAACGAGGCTGCCGCACCCCAAGGAACCGAAGCTCCCTGCGGTTGTCCGGTGACTGTGATAGCGCCATTGGTAAATCCGGCCTGCAGAGTGTAGGGAGCCGTGGTGCTGAACGCGCCGTTTCCGACAGGGTAGCCGTAAACCCGAACGTAATAGATGTCGGCAACGGTCGCCGCGTAACTGATGTTTTCCGCAGCGCCGGGAGCGTTGTATGATCCCACCTTCCAGGTGCCATCCGGCGCGTAGAGTTCAAGGTCGTAATCGAGTCCGGCAGGAACGGTCAGGTTGACGACCAATTGGCCAGGGGTGGTCACCACGACTTTGAACCAATCGACATCCGCCGGGGATGAAACGTAGGATTGAACGCTGCCTCCCAAAGTCAACAAAGTCGCGGAGGAAGAGGAGTTGTTGGGTTCCAGAGTATCAACGACCGGTGCCGTGGCCATACGCAGGTAGAACGCACTGCCGTCGGATTCCCCCTCGGCGCACCACACGTCGATGCCAAGTGAATCAAAGCGGATTTTCCACCGGTTGTAGCCACCGCTGGCTTGCGGTCCATCGATCACATGACCTTGGGTGCCATCGTCCAAGACCCGGTAAGTCGGGCTTGCAGGATCAGGATACCGGCCGCGCAGGCCAATGCCGGTGCCAAAGACTTCAATGTCGTCCCCGATGGCGAATCGGGTTGATGTCGGCGGCGACGCGGACGATTCCACTTCTATCACTTCGGCGCTGGCGAGTTCGGCAGCCGATGCCACTTTCACCAAACCGGTGAAGTTCAGGAAATCCTTGATCAGGGTGATGATCCCATCGCCCATGAGGTTTGCCGGGATGCTGATACGCCCGGAAGCGTCGGTGGTGCCGACAGTTGCTTCCCCTACCTTGATGGTTGCCCCGGCGACTGGTGCCCCGGTTTCCTTTGCGACGCACTGGAGGTTCGCACCCGCGCCAAGAAGTTGGACGGCGGATCTTCGAATCCAGCCGGTGGTCGGAGAAATCTGGGTATTGTTCATTCCTGCGGGGCGACCGGGAACGTAG
>CAIKDP010000141.1 GCA_903826205.1 Akkermansiaceae bacterium | reverse complement strand
GAACGACCGCCCGAGGAAGATCATGGGATTCAAAACACCCCAGCAACACATAAGAAAATTGGCAGCTTGAACATCCCCTCCTCTAACATAATATATTCTTTAGCAGTTAGAATTTGCCAAAGAGGAAGTGCGGACTGAAGTCCTGCACTACGTTTTTGTGCTGGGATTGACCGGTAAATTCGCGCATACATCCATGCATGCGCCACCTGACACGTGTGATCTTATTGCTGCTGGTAGCGGTACACTCCGCCGCAGCGCCGGTTCCGCCGGCCAAGCCCAATATCGTGGTGATTCTCACCGACGACATGGGCTGGGGGGATCCGGGCTGCTTCGGCAACAAGGAGTTGGCAACCCCTAACATTGACCGCCTGGCCAGGGAAGGCTCCCGTTTCACGCAATTTTACGTGGCGTCGCCGATTTGCTCCCCGTCGCGGGTTGGCTACACGACGGGTTGTTTTCCCGCGCGTTGGCGGATTAACGACTACCTGCACAGCCGCGCCGGCAACAAGGACCATGAATGCGCCAGCTGGCTGGATCCAACAGCCCCCACGTTGGCCCGGACGTTACACGACGCGGGCTATGCCACCGCGCATTTTGGCAAGTGGCACATGGGCGGCGGCCGCGATGTGCAGGATGCGCCCTGGCCCAAGGCCTATGGCTTCGACGAACATCACGTCAATATCGAGGGCTGCGGACCACGCATCGATAGTTATGGCTCGGCCACCCCAGAGCCGGTCGAGGGCAAGATGCTCGCCCGCTATGAATTCACCGGCTTCTGGGTTGATAAGTCGCTCGACTTTATCCGCCGGCACAAGGACCAGCCGTTCTTTGTCGAGCTCTGGCCGCAGGATGTCCACACCCCGCACGATGCCGACCCCGAGGAACTCCCGTTCGTCGCCGCCACGCCTGTAAAGCATCATAAATTCAACGGTGTGCTGCGCCGCTATGACCGCGAGATCGGTCGTGTGCTCGACTTCCTGGCAAGCGAGGGGCTGGAGCAAAACACGATTGTGATATTCGCCGGCGACAACGGGCCCGAGCCGTCGTTTGAGCGCCAGCGCTGTGGCGGCCTGCGCGGGATGAAGTGGAGCCTCTATGAAGGCGGTATCCGTGAACCCTTCCTTGTGCGCTGGCCGGGCCACGTCCCCGCAGGCAAGACCGACGCCACCTCCGTGCTGGCTTCTATCGATCTCTATCCAACCTTGTGCGCTCTGGCCGGCATCGCCTTGCCGCAAGAACTCCACGTGGACGGTCTGGATACCAGCGCCGCGCTCCTCGGCATGCCGGTTCCGCGCGGCAAGCCCTTGTTCTGGGAGTACGGGCGGCAGCCTGACTATCTGTTTCCGCGCGAGCCGGGCGCGCGCAGCCCCAATCTCGCCATCCGCGACGGCAACTGGAAGTTGCTCATCAATGCCGACGCCAGCAGCGCCGAACTCTACGATCTGGCCACCGATCCTAACGAAACAAAGAATCTAACACTTGAACGGCCGGAGGTGGTCAAGCAACTTCAGGCGGCGGTCCTTGCCTGGAGGAAGTCGCTGCCCTGAAAAATCCAACCAAATATGGCATCCTAACCGCCACCTTTGGTGGTTAATAATGCCTTTCTAACGAAGTCTATCTACCCTTATGCAGCCGCTGCTCCAACTCATCGCGCTCGCCGTTTTTCCGCTCACCGCTTTCGCGATCGATGCGTCCGTCAAGCCTAACATCATTTTCATCCTCAGTGACGACCTCGCCCAGGGTGATGTCGGTTGCTACGGCCAGAAGCTCATCCAGACGCCGCGGCTCGACCGCATGGCAGCCGAAGGTGTCCGCTACAACCAGGCCTATGCCGGCACCTCGGTGTGTGCGCCATCGCGTTCATCGCTGATGACTGGCCTGGATATGGGCCATTGCCCGATCCGCGCCAACCGTGAGGTTCAGCCCGAAGGCCAGATGCCGCTGCCGGCCGCCACTGTAACCGTTGCCCAGCTCCTCAAGCAGGCGGGCTACGCCACCGCTTGCACCGGTAAGTGGGGCATGGGCATGTTCGACACCTCCGGCAGTCCGTTCAAGAAAGGCTTCGATCGCTTCTTCGGCTACAACTGCCAGCGCCACGCTCACTCGTATTTTCCGACATATACCAATGCGAGGCTCAGCCCCATCGGCTTGATGAATTCCTCGAGTAGGATCTCACCTGGATGAATCAGTGGTAGGTATTTGGATGCGCTCATATTCTTAATGGTAATCGATAATCCTCACT
>CAIKDP010000140.1 GCA_903826205.1 Akkermansiaceae bacterium | reverse complement strand
GTTGTTAGGCGCAGCCGCGATGCCGGCGTGGGCCAGTCCGGCGTCGCAGGCGGTGTGGAATGGGCCGACGCTGGCCAAGGCGCCGCCAATTCACGCGACGACCGAACGGCCCGCCAACGGGCTGCGTGCGTTTTTCTATGAGGGGGCGGATTACAAGGGCAAGCCGACGTGGGTGTTTGCCTACTACGCGGCGCCGCAAGGGACGCCGCCTGCAGGTGGCTGGCCAGCTGTGGTGTGTGCCCATGGCGGTGGCGGCACCGCCTATCCGAACTGGGTGAAGTTTTGGAACAGCCACGGCTATGCGGCCATCGCGATGGATTTGGAGGGGCACTTGCCGGGTGGCAACGCCCATGGGGTGGAAGGCAATCCACCGCTGAACGCCGCCCATCCGAATGCCGGGCCCTCGCGCATCGATTGGTTTGGCGACATCGCTCTGCCCGACAAGGAACAATGGTTTTATCATGCGGTGGCGGACGTGATCCGCGCTAATTCCCTGCTGCGTTCATTCCCGGAAATCAACCCGAAAAAAATCGGCCTGACCGGCATCTCCTGGGGCGGCACGATCGTGAGCGCGGTGGCGGGGATAGACTCGCGGTTTGCCTTTGTCATTCCCGTCTATGGCTGCGGGTTCATCCACAAACATAACATGACTCCCGAGCAGTATAGTCAATACTTGGCCAAGTGGGATCCCTCGGCGCATTTGCCTTCCGCGAAAATGCCGATGCTCTGGGTCAATGGCGTGGCCGACCCGGTCTTTCACATGGATGTCTTCGCCAAGTCGGCACAGCTCGCGGGCGGGCCCAGCAGCATGTGCTTGCGGCCGTTTTTGGCCCACGGCCATGGCAACGGCTGGGAGGATGCACCGGAGATTTGGGCCTTTGCCGACAACATCGTGAAAGGTGGCCCGCCGCTACCGAAATTGGCCCGCCCGGTGACCAACCCAGGCAACGGCATGGTGACCACAAAATTCACTGGCGACTTCACGGAAGCCTGGATCTACTTCACGACCGCCGGCGGGTTATGGAAAGACCGCAAATGGAATTTTCTCCAGTGCAACATCAGCAAAGGCGAACTGGTCTCCCAGAAACCGCTGCCTGCGGGCACCACGGCCTACTTTGTCTACGGGTTCCGGACCCAGGGCGGCGGACGCAACAATCACGCCGCCTCCGAACTCGTGGTGATCAAACCGTAGACCCGCCCCACTGACTTGGCTCCGATGGTGCCACACTTAGGGAGCGACGACATTTTTGTCGTCGTGTGGAAGGACGGCCATGAGCCGCACCATCGGCGCGCGCTCATGCACCATGCTTCCGCCACCACCACAGGAATGTGGTGGCTCCTTATTGCTTCCACGTTACTCCTCGTTCCAAAGTCGACCACGCGTTCGGATCCTCTTTAACACCAATCACGGATTGCAACATCCGTTTTCGGGTTGAAACAGGGCATGCGCCAACAACTACAGCTCACAGCGGCAGGTCGTAGCTGCGGCCGCTGATGCCTTCATACCAGCGGATGTAGGCCATGTTGACCATGGTGAAGCCGCCGACGGTCGGGTAATTGCCGGTGAAATACCAATCGCCGCATTCGCCCTCGATGGCGGCGTGGAGGTTGGCGATGGTTTGGAAGATCACCTCGACCTGGCCTTTCCAATCGGTTTTTTCCGGATAGACCATGCGGCTGATCTCCGCGGAGATATCCTCATCGCTGAAGCAGGCATAGACCTCCTTGACGCAGTTGACGCGCTGCGCCGGCGGCTTTTCAATCTCCGCCAGGCAATTTTGATAGATCTTTTCCAACAGGGCGGCGCGGCCCGCGCGCTTGTGCAAATCGACCGCCGCCTGGAAGGCGATGAAGCGGCCGAGTTCGGACATGTCGATGCCATAGCAATCCGGGTAGCGGATCTGGGGCGCGGTGGAGCAAATGACAATCTTGGACGGATGGGTGCGGGACAGGATCTTGAGAATGGATTTTTTGAGGGTGGTGCCGCGGACGATGGAATCATCCAGGACCACCAGCTTGTCGCCCGGCTGGACCACGCCGTAGGTGATGTCATACACCAGCGACACCATCTGGTCGCGCCCCTTGTCCTGGGCGATGAAGGTGCGCATCTTGATATCCTTGTTAGCCACCTTTTCGCCGCGGGGCCAGTTGTGCAGGATCAGATCGTCGACCACCCCGGGGGTGAGCGCGCCGGCCTGGGCCGCCGCAAGGATGGCATCGCGCACCTGCTGGCGGCGGTAGACGCGCAGGCCATCCATCAAGCCATAGTAGGCGGTGTCGGCGGTGTTGGGGATGAATGAAAAGACGGTCTTATCGAAGTCATCCTTGATGGAGTCGCACACCTGGGAGACGAGCGCGGCGCCCATGGCCTTGCGTTCCTGATAGATCTGCGGATCGTTGCCGCGTGAAAAGTAAATCCGTTCAAACGAGCACGGCGTGTGAGGCTGGGGCGCGGCAAAGGGATGGGTGGACATCGACCCGTCCGCCTTGATGGTCACCACCGCGCCGGGTTCCACCTCCCTGACTTGCGCGGCTTCCACCTCGAAGATGGTCATCAACGGGGCGCGCTCGGAGGCAAAGGCGATCACCTCATCGGTCACCAGCATGTGGCAGGGGCGGATGCCGCGCGGGTCGCGCATGACGAACATGTCGCCGTTGCCGATGACGCCGCAAATGGCGTAGCCACCGTCCCAAGCGGCGGCGGACTCGGCGATGAGGCGTGGCACATCGAGGGCGGCGGAGATGCGCACCGGGATTTCGTGGCCGGGCACGCCCTGGTCGCGCAAGTGGCGGTAGAGATCGGTGTGGGCCTCATCAAGGTGGTAGCCGATTTCCTCCAACACGGTCTGGGTATCGGTGCCGAAGACCGGATGCTGGCCGCGGGCGATGAGCACCTTGTTGAGCTCCGGCGCATTGGTCATGTTGAAATTGCCCATCACCATGAGGGTGCGGGTGGGCCAATTGTTGCGGCGCAGATAGGGATGGCACGAACCGGCGTCGAATTCGCCGGAAGTGCCGTAGCGCAGATGGCCGATGAGCACCTCGCCGCCGAAATCAAAGTGGGTTTTGACACTCTCCGGGTTTTTCGGATCGATCACTCCCTTGCGCGCGAGTTTGTAAAAATCCTTGAGTTCCTTGCGGTAAATTTGTGCCAGCGCATCCTTTTCGATGCCGCGGCGGCGTTGCACATACGGCTGGCCGATGGGCATGTTGAGTTTGACACAACCGATGCCGGTGCCGTCCTGGCCGCGGTTGTGTTGTTTTTCCATGAGCAGGATCAACTTGTTCAGCCCCCACAGGCAGGTGCCGTAGCGGTCCTGGTAATAGGCCAGCGGCTTGCGCAGCCGCACCGCGGCAATCCCGCATTCATGTGTTAGAAAATCACTCATGGTGGATCCGGAAGAGTCGGCAAATTCACGGCGGAAAAAAGGGAGGAACGCATGATGACTTGGAGCACTCGTGGATTCAGCTGTCGGCCAGCTTCACGCGCACCCCTTCCTGCGGGACCATGCGGCCGATGACGGTGCCGCCCGGGCCGGCTTGGAGCGCGGCGGGCACGTCGGCCTCGGCGACGATGGCGACCCAGCCGATGCCCATGTTGAAGGTGTGGAAACAATCCTGGGCATCGACATGGGAGAGGAGTTTGGCGATGCCGGGCAATTCCCAGCGCGGGATGGTCAAATCGGCGCCCATGCCGCGGAACAAGCGCTCGAGGTTTTCCGGCAAGCCGCCGCCGGTGATATGGGCCATCGCCTTGGGCTTGACGCCGCGGGTGCGCAGGTCGCCCACCACATCGTGATAGAGGCGGGTCGGTTGCAACCAGGCGGTGAGTTCGGCGGGGGTCACTTCCTCGGCATGGTCGCGCAACACGCGCCGGACCAGGGACCAACCGTTGGCGTGGATGCTGTCGGAGGCATAGCCGATGAGCACATCGCCGACGGCGACGGTGGCCGGGTCCACCAGCGCGGATTTTTCAGCGCAGCCGATGCAAAACCCGGACAGCTCGATGATGCCGGGCGGGACGATGCCGGGCATTTCCGCGGTTTCGCCGCCGGCGAGGATGCAATTGCAGGCTTCCAGATAATCCGCCATGCCGGCGATGAGGCGGGTGATGCGCGCTTCGTCGAGGGCGGCGATGCCGATATAGTCGAGAAACAACAGCGGATCCCCGCCGGTTGTCAGGATGTCGTTGACATTCATCGCCACCAGATCCTTGCCGGCGATTTCCAACAAATCGTGTTCCAGCAGCAACTCGAGCTTGGTGCCCACCCCGTCGCAACCGGTCATGATGACCGGCTCGCGGTAGGCACTCAGGTCGTAACACGCGGCGAAGAGCCCGAAGGCACCCCACAATTTGCGGGTTTGTTGTGTGCGGCGCACATGCGTCCCGATATCCCCCACCAGAGCGGCCGCCTTACGCGTGTCCACCCCGGCCTGTTGGTAAGTCAATTTTCCCGCCATGGTCTGTGCGCTGGTTCTACCAGCCCTGCCGGTCCAGTCACGCAGAAAAACTCACGGATTTTTTTCGCAGGGCCGGGAGGAGGGGGAAAGTCGGACAAGTCGGACAAGTCGGACAAGTCGGACAAGTCGGACAAGTCGGACAAGTCGGACAAGTCGGACAAGTCGGACAAGTCGGACGAGTCGGACGAGTCGGACAAGTCGGACAAGGAGCTCTTTTTCTTCACCGATGACTCTTGACCGGTGGCCCATGCATCTCTTAGGCTTTGGTTCATGAGCGCCGCGCCCACCCCGAGCATTCAGATGAGCCCCGGCTTGGAAATCGGCTACGGCAGCGTGCTGGCCCGGCTCGAGGCGGCGGTCGTGCTCGGGGGCGGCACGCATTTTTTGTTAGCGCGGAATGGCCGGGGCAAGACGACGCTGCTGAGGACCCTGGCGGGCAGCCACAAGCCGGTGGCGGGAAGTTTCCGCAGCACGGGATTTGTGCAATACCTGCCGGAGGACCTGCGCTTTGACCCGGATGTTGGAGCCAAGACCTTGATGCAGGTGCTCCTGCCCAAGGAGCGGCGCGCGGCGGCCATGGCCTTGGCCGAGCGCATCGAGCTGGATGTGAAAAAACCCTACGGCCGGCTCTCCACCGGCAATCGCCGCAAAATCAGCCTCATCATCGCCGAATACTCGGTGCGCCCCAAGGGCGGCAACATCCTGCTGCTCGACGAGCCGCTCAGCGGTTTGGACGTCTTCGCCCGCCAGACGTTTGAGGAAATCTGGCAACAATCGACCGAGGATGTCTTGCGTGTGATCAGCTGCCATCCCGACTATGATGCGATGGCCCTGCCCAGCACCCTGCTCATTGAGGGCGGCAAGATCCGCCACTTGCAGCAACCGGGCCAGACCTGGAGCGGCTTGAAGAAGCTGTTGTAGGGGGCGAGTTCTTCCACTTGGGATGGTGGACGCCTTTTTTGGACGCTTTTTTGTTGCATCCGGCGGGGAATGCAAACAGGCTGACAGCTAGTGATGCTCGCAAGAGTGCCGGATAACCGGCAAATGCGCAGGCGCCTACGAAGAAAATTTTAAATCCTAAATTCTAAATTCCAAACCAATCAGTGGCCTCAGTGGCATCAGTTCTTTTCAGTGGTTATCTTTCTCAGCCGCAACCCAATCCCCCCGCGTTCTCACGAACGCGCCTACCGTCATGAAACCCCCTAAAAAACAGCCAAAGACACGACGCAAACCCACCCAGGCCACACCTGAGGTAACACCGGAGACCGCCGCGGCGGAGGCTTTTCCGATCGTGGGCATCGGGGCCTCGGCCGGCGGGTTGGCGGCCTTTGAGGCGTTTTTTTCGGGGATGCCCGCCACGCAGGACCCCGGCATGGCCTTTGTGCTGGTGCAACATTTGGCCCCGGACCACAAGAGCCTGCTCGCCGACCTGATCCGGCATTACACCCGCATGCAGGTGCTTGAGGTGGAGGACGGGATGGTGGTGCAGCCCAACTGCACCTACATCATCCCGCCGGGCCGCAATATGGCCCTTCTCAACGGCACGCTGCAATTGTTAGATCCAAACCTGCCGCACGGCCACCGCCTGCCGATTGACTTTTTCTTCCGCTCGCTGGCAGAGGACCAACATGATCGGGCGATCGGCATCGTGCTTTCGGGCACTGGCAGTGATGGCACCCTGGGGCTGGCAGCGATCAAGAACGAGGGCGGCATGGCCATGGTTCAAAGCCCGGAGTCCGCTGAATACGACGGCATGCCTAAGAGCGCCATCGCCACCGGCCTGGTGGATTTCACGTTGGCGCCGGCCGCGATGGCCGCCCAGCTCATTGCCTATGCCTCGCATCTCTATGTCTCGCGCGCCTATGCCTCGCGCGTCGTCACCTCGCACGCCTATGACATGCCCGCGCAGGCCAGCCCACTGGCGTCAGCCAAGGCTGAAAACGTGCTCAAGAAAGTGTTCATCCTGTTGCGGGCCCAGACCGGCCACGATTTTTCCGAATACAAGCCGAGCACGATCCACCGGCGCATCGAGCGGCGCATGGCCGTGCACCAGATCGACATGTTGGAGGGCTACCTCAAATATCTGCAACAGTCGCCCACCGAGGTGGAGACGCTGTTCCGCGAAATGCTCATCGGCGTGACCCGGTTTTTCCGCGATACGGAGGCGTTCCAAGCGCTCGAGACGCAGATCCTTCCCGCCCTTCTTGCCAGCAAGCCCGCCGGCGGCGCTGTCCGCGGCTGGGTACCGGGCTGCTCCACCGGCGAGGAGGCCTATTCCATCGCCATCCTGCTGCAGGAGCGCATGGAAGCGCTCAAGCTCAGATACGACGTGCAATTGTTTGCCACCGACATTGACAGCCAGGCGATTACCAAGGCCCGCGCGGGCGTCTTTCCGGCCGGGATCGCGGCGGACGTCACGCCGGAGCGCCTGGCACGCTTTTTCACGCTGGAGACCGACAGCGGCAACTACCGGATTCACAAGAGCATCCGTGACATGCTGGTGTTTTCCGAGCAGAGCGTGATCAAGGATCCGCCCTTTTCCAAACTCGATCTGATCAGTTGCCGCAACCTGCTGATCTATCTGGGGGGGGACTTGCAGAAAAAGCTCCTGCCTTTGTTCCACTATGCGCTCAACCCGCACGGCGTGCTGTTTCTGGGCACCTCGGAAACCATCGGTGAGTTCGGCCATTTGTTTTCCGCGCTGGACCGCAAAGCCAAGCTCTACCAGAGCCGGGAGGATTTCCATGGCACGCCGCAGAAGGCCTCCCCAGGCAGCCTGATGCTGCCCGTGCCGGCGAGGACCGCGGCACCCACGCGCAGCAGCGGCAAGAAGCACCCACCCATGAAACTCTCGTTGCGCGATCTAACCGAACAGGCACTGCTGCGACATCTGACCCCGATGGCCGCGCTGATCAACGGCCAGGGGGACGTCTTCTATCTGCATGGCCGCAGCGGCATGTATCTGGAACCCGCCCCGGGGGAAACGGCCACTCACAACATCCTCAAGATGGCCCGCAAAGGGCTCAAGCACGAGTTGACCATCGCCCTGCACACGGCAGTCATCACCCGCCAACCCGTGAGCCGCCCCGGCCTGCGCGTCAAAACCAACGGCCACCACACCAGCACCGACCTGACCATCCTGCCCCTGCAAGCCGACCCTGATTCAGAGCCAGCCCATCCCTTGTATCTGGTCATTGTGGAAGAGGCACTCCAGACGGAATCCCTTCCGGCCCCGGCCCCGGCCGGCAACGAAGCACCGCCGGAGGTGGATGCGCGCATCGCGGCGCTCACTCTGGAACTGCGTACCAAGGATGAATACAACCGCAGCACCCGGGAGGAACTGGAAACCTCCACCGAGGAGCTCAAATCGTCCAATGAGGAATTGCAGTCGATCAACGAGGAAATGCAATCCACCAACGAGGAATTGGAGACGTCCAAGGAGGAGTTGCAGTCGGTCAACGAGGAACTGACCACCATCAACGCCCAAATGCAATCCAAGCTGACCGATCTCGCAAGGATCAACAACGACATCAACAACCTGATTGCTGGCACCGGCATCGGCACCGTGTTTGTGGATCATCACCTGCGCATCATGCGCTACACGCCCACGGCCAGCGCCATCCTCAACCTCATCCCCGGCGATGTGGGCCGCCCCGTGGGCCATCTGGCCTCCAACCTCATCGACTACGAGCATCTGGTGGCCGACACCCAGGAGGTGCTCAACACGCTCATCCCCTGGGAGCAGAATGTGCAGACCCGGGATGGGGACTGGTTCTCGCTGCGCATCCTGCCCTATCGCACCACCGATAACGTCATCGAAGGCGTGGTGATCTCCTTTGTGGACATCAGCAAGATCAAGCAGGCGGAAGAGGCGTTGCAGAAAGCCAACGACCAATTGCGCCTGGCGGTGGTGGTGCGCGATGCCCACGATGCCGTGACCGTGCAGGATCTAACCGGCCGCATCATCGCCTGGAACCCCGCCGCCGTGCGGATGTATGGCTGGAGTGAGGCCGAGGCCCTCATGCTCAACACCCGCGAGCGCATTCCGCCAGCCCTGCGCGAGGGCGCGCTGGCCACCCTGACGCAGTTGAGCCAGGCGGAAGTGCTCGCGCCGTATCGCACCCAACGGCTCGCCAAGGATGGGACGGTGGTGAAAGTTTCCATCATCTCCACGGCCCTTCTCAACGCGGATGGAGATATGTATGCCATCGCCACCACGGAACGGGAGGTGGCACGGAAATGACAAAGCAACGCAAATTCTTCCACTTGGAAATTGGATATTGGAAATTGGATGTTGGACATTCAATTCGGGGGGAATATCCAATATCCAACGCCCAATGTCCAAGGCTCAAGTAAAGAGACTGAAATGACAATTCAACGCAAATTCAATCCCCCAATGTTCAAGGAAAGACCATACGATTTGCAGGATCGCCTGATTGAATTTTCGGTGAGAATAATCAAACTTGTCGAGGCGATCCCGGAAAGCAAAGCTGGCAAACATATCTGTTCGCAATTGTTGAGAAGCGGAACCTCGCCGGCACCCAACTATGGCGAATCACAGAGCGCGGAGTCAAACGCCGATTTTATTCACAAACTCAAAATCGCCCTCAAAGAACTGCGTGAAACCGAGATCTGGCTAAAGGTCATTATTCGGGCGGACTTGATCAAGCCATCGGAGCAACTCTCCCCACTTCTACAAGAAACAGATGAATTGATAGCGATCTTGTTCAAGTGCGTCGAGACAGCCAACAAGAACAAAGACCACCCCCATGACTGACCCAGCCAAGCTCCGCCTGGAAGCCGAGGCCGCCCTCCGCCGCCGGCAACCGAAATACCTGCCGGTGCTGACGCCGGCAGAGACGCAGCGGATGCTCCAGGAGTTGCAGGTGCATCAGATCGAGTTGGAGATTCAGAACGAGGAACTGCGGCTCTCACAGGAGGAACTGGAGCATTCGCGGGCGCGTTTTTTCGACCTCTATGATCTGGCGCCGGTGGGCTACGTCACCCTCAACCTATTTGGGCTGGTCAAGCAAGCCAACCTCACCGCGGCCACGCTGATAGGGGTGCCGCGCGGGAAGTTGCTCGGGCAGACATTCTCCCGCTTCATTCACCGGCTCGACCAGGATCTTTACCATCGCAATCACAAACGACTCTTTGCGAGCGGTGAATCGCAAAGCTACGAATTGCGCGTGCAGCAGACCCAAAGCATGAGCTTTTGGGCGCACCTGACCGGCACGAGCGCGGTGGAGGAAAACGGGGATCGGGTCTCCCGCCTGGCGCTCATCGATATCTCGTTGCGCAAGCGGCACGAATTGATACTTGAGGCACGCTCACGGCTGTTGTTTTTCGCCCAGACCCACACGCTCGAGGAATTGTTGCGCGCCACCCTCGACGAGGCGGAGGCGCTGACCGAAAGCTGCATCGGCTTCTATCATTTTCTGGAGGAGGATCAGACCACGCTCATGCTCCAGACCTGGTCCAGCAATACGGTCCAACACATGTGCCGGACGAAAGAAGGCGCGGGACGCCATTACCCGGTGGATCAGGCGGGCGTGTGGGTGGATTGCATCCGCGAGCGGCGCACGGTCATCCACAATGACTACGCCGCACTGACCCACCGCAAGGGACTGCCGGACGGCCATGCCACCATCGTGCGCGAACTGGTGGTGCCGGTGCAACGGGACGGCCGGATCGTGGCCATTCTGGGCGTGGGCAACAAGGCCGGCGACTACGCCGAGGAAGACGTCCATGCCGTCGAGTGGCTGGCTGACCTGGCCTGGGATATCGTGGTGATCAAGCGCGGGGAAGAACGGATGAAAGCCTCGCTGGGCGAAAAGGAATCGCTGCTCAAGGAGATCCATCACCGGGTGAAAAACAACCTGCAAATCATCAGCAGCCTGCTGCGCTTGCAATCCGACCAACTCGACAACCCCCCGGCCCAAGCCGCCCTGCTCGACATGCAAAACCGGGTGCGCTCCATGGCCCTCATCCACGAACACCTCTATCGCTCCGACAACCTCGCCGCGGTCAACCTCTCCACCTACCTTGCCCAACTCTGCCAGCGCTTGTTCCGCGCCGTGGTGACCGAGCACGACAGCATTCACCTTCACTTGGAACTGGCCTCCATCCAGATCGGCATCGACCAGGCCATCCCCTGCGGTCTGCTGGTCAACGAACTGGTTTCCAACGCGTTCAAGCACGCGTTTCCGCACGGCAGCAGCGGCGAGGTGCGGGTGGTGTTGCGCCCCCTCGAGGATGCCGCCGCGGGCTGGCACCTGAGCGTGGCCGACAACGGTGTGGGCCTGCCGCCGGACTTCACTCTGGATCACCTCAGCTCGCTGGGGCTGCATCTGGTCCGCGACCTGACCCGCCAGTTGGGCGGGAGTCTGACCATCGGCCCCGGGCCCGGGGCGGCGTTTGAGGTGGAGGTGCGGGCGTGAATCCGCAGCTGGCCCCCGGCCCCGGGCCGGGGGGCGGTGTTCGAGGTGGAGATGTGCGTGAAATCGGAGCTGGACCCCGCACGAAAACCACGCTAGAGTTTTCAAACATCAAACTATGAACAAACCACGGCTTTTCATTGTGGAGGACGAAGCGATCGTCGCAGCGGACATCGCCATTCGTTTGGCCCAACTCGGATATGAGGTGGCCGGCACGGCGACCAGCGGTGAGGAGGCGCTCAGCCTGCTGGATCAGATCCGGCCGGATTTGGTGTTGATGGACATCCGGCTGCAAGGCGGGATGGACGGCATCGTGGCGGCGCAGGAGGTGCGCCAGCGGTTTCACTTGCCGGTGATCTTCCTCACCGCCTACGCCGAAGGAGCCACCTTCCAGCGGGCCAAGCTGGCCGAGCCGTTTGGCTATATTCTCAAACCCTTCGAAGACCGCGAGCTGGAAATCGTCATCGACCTCGCCCTCTACAAACACCAGGCCGAACGCAGGATCCAACAAATCGAACAACGCCACAAGACCCTCATCAAGACCTCCATGGACGGGTTCTGGATGCTCGACGAGCAGGGGCACCTGCTGGAAGTCAATGAGACGTATTGCCGGATGAGCGGCTACAGCATGCCGGAACTGCTGGCCATGCGGGTCAGCGATCTGGATGCGAGCGAGACCGCCGAGCACACCGCCGCGCACATCGGGCACATCCAAACGCAAGGGGTGGATCGGTTTGAATCCAAGCACCGCCGCAAGGACGGGAGCCTGTTTGAAGTGGAAGTGAGCGTCCTGTACCAAACCGAAGATGGCGGGTGCATGGTGGCCTTTATCCGCGACATTTCCGAGCGCAAACAGGCGGCCGCTTTCCTGCAACTCGTGCTGAGCAACATCCCAGACTTTGTGTTCTGGAAAGACCGCAACTCCGTCTATCTGGGCTGCAACAACCACTTTGCCGAGGTCGCCGGCGTCGGCACCCCGGACAAACTCATCGGCAAAACCGACTACGACATGGGCTGGAAGCTCGAGGAATCCAACGCGTATATCGCTATGGACCGGCAGGTGATGGAACGCGACCAGGCGGTCTATCACATCATCGAACCACAACGGCAGGCCAGCGGCAAACAGGCGTGGCTGGACACCTGCAAGGTGCCGCTGCATGACGAGCAGGGACAGGTCATCGGCCTGCTGGGTACCTACATGGACGTCACCGAACGCAAACTGGCCGAGCAACGCCTGCGACAGAGCGAAGCGGAAATCCAAGCCTTGAATTCGCAACTGGAACAACGGGTGATCGAACGCACCGCCCAGTTGGAAGCCGCCAACAAGGAACTGGAGGCCTTTTCCTACTCCGTGTCCCACGATTTGCGCGCCCCGCTGCGGGCGGTCGACGGCTACACCCGGATGCTGCTCGATGACTACGCGCCGCGCCTCGATGCCGAGGGCCAGCGGATCTGCACCACCATCAGTCAGAGCGCGAAAAACATGGGCAAACTCATTGACGACCTTCTCGCCTTCTCGCGCGTCGGGCGTAGCGCCCTGCAACTCATGACCCTCGACATGGAGGCGCTCGTCCAAGCCATCT
>CAIKDP010000139.1 GCA_903826205.1 Akkermansiaceae bacterium | reverse complement strand
CGCTGCGCCTGGACGGCGACGCTCCGCGGATAGGAACCGGAACGGTGGCGGATTTGTTGACGTCATCGGGCACCAGCGATTGCTCGGCGGTCTGGCTCCAATGCTGGATAAAGAATTTTTTCTCCTGGGTGAGGAAGACCTCCGAGCGGCCGAGGATCGGACGGAGGGAGGTGGTCAATTGCAAAGTGACGAGGAGAAAAACCAGGCACCAGACGAAGAGCGGGCCATTCTGGGTGCCGCCGGTGGCCGCCACGACCGCCTTGAGAAAGCGCAGGGCAAAAAACAAGGCAATCAACCAGGCGGCGAGCGAGAGAAATCCCATAAAGCCGAACGAGTCGGTGGATTCCGCAAAGATCCAGATGGCCGGGGCGAAGCCTAACAGAAGCAAGCCGGCCAGCGCGAGGGCGCCGGCGAGGCATGCGGCCAGTTGGGAGAGGGTGACGCGGGCCCCGGCGAGGGTGGCGAAGATGAAGAGGCTGGGAAAACAAATCACTGCGGCGAACACCAAGCCGCCGGTGATCTTGACAGGCGCGGCCCAGAGTTGCTCATGCTTGGCGAAACAGCCGAGAACCAGGCCGAACAACAGGAAAGAAATGATTGCCGTCGCGGCAAACAACGGGGTCGCCCCGTGATGGGGCTCGGCCAGACGCCGAATGAGCGCCTGCGGGCGGCGCAGCAGGGCCTCGAACAGGCATTTCATGTCGAGCTTGTCCGGCAAGGCGGGATCAATCGGTGGCGGTTGGATAGGTGCGGTGGAGTCTGGCGGGTTCATGGTCGTCGGGTATTGGGGGTTGGGGCTTGGTGGGTGGAGCGGATCGCGCGGGCAATGGGAAAGCACAGCACGAGCAAAATCAAAATAAGTGCGGGCAGGCCATGGCCGCCGGTGAGGTGTTGGAGCGAGCGCCATACGGCTTGATAGAAGTTGCCGCGCAGAGGGTCCGGCCGCAAGAACGCCACCTCCAACGACGGGCTGCCGAAAAACGGCCGCAAGATCCAGGAAAACTGCGCACCGAGAAAACAATTGCCGCCCAGCCACGCCAGCAAGGTGGTGGTGGCCGCAGCGGGGTTGGCCGCGGTGGCGGTGAGCAGGCGGTGCAGGTGGAGGTTGGCCGTGATGCCGGCAAAGCCGATGAGGAACGTATGAGCGACCAGATAGAACGCATGGGCCTGGGCGGCACCGGCCGAGTCCGGGGCCGGGGCGTTCCAGGCGAGGAACCAAGTGACCGGCGCCAGCGAGCCGAGAATCAACGCTGCCAGCGCAAACGCGGTCAGCAGGGCCAGCAGCGATTGGCGGAATCCCAGACCGGTGCCCAGCAATATCCCTAACAAACCATTGAGCAGGCCGTTGCAGCCAAGGGTGCAGGCAATGAGCAACGGCATTTTTACCGCCACATAAACCCCCATCATCGGCGAGCGCCAGCAACCCACACTGAACCCGTAGGCCGCCAAGCCGCCACACGTGACAAGCGCCACCCAGGAAACCCGCCGGGGGGTCGGCGAATCCAACCAATCAGTGGCGGGGTGGATGAGGTTGCGAAGCGTCACGTAACAAGTAAAACCCGCCGCAGATGAATCCGTGATGCGTATTGTGTGAAAACCTGATGAATTTCATCCCTCTCGTGAAAATATCAGCAGGCGGGGCGGCGCGCACCTATCAGCTAGCAAACAAACCAAGCCAAGGCCTCAATCATTGAGGGCCTTGGCCGGCGAAATAAAGAACACGGCTGTGACGCGATCCCATGCCCGGAGGCTTGGGATCAGGTCCTCACGCCTAGGACTTGTAGCGGAGACGCTTCTTATGGCGGTTCTGCTTCATGCGCTTTTTGCGCTTGTGCTTATTGATCTTCGTTTTACGACGTTTCTTGATGGAGCCCATGGCGGTTGCGTATTGGTTTGCGGTGAGAGGTGGAGGATGAGTGGGTGGCCTTGCGGGGAAAAAAGGTTCGGAGGGAGAGGGGCTCAGGGGACCAGTTTGTTGAGGGGATATTCGATGATGCCTTCCGCGCCGAGTCGCTTGAGGTCGGGGATGATGTCCCTTACCACGATTTCGTCAATCACCGTCTCAACGGCGACCCAGCCCTCTTCCGCCAGTTGGGAAATGGTGGGGCGCCGCAGCGAGGGCAACTGGAGCAACAAGTCCGCCAGGCGCGCCTGCGGCAGGTTCATCTTGAGGCCCACTTTGCCACGAGCACCTAGCGCCGCCTTGAGCAACAAGGCGATGCGGTCCATTTTCTCCCGTTTCCATGGATCGGCCGCGGCTTCCGGGCTGGCGTAAAAGTGCGGAAATGAGGTGAGCAGGGTGTCCACAATCCGCAGGCGGTTGGCTTTGAGCGAAGAACCCGTCTCCGTGACATCCACGATGGCATCCACCAAATCCGGCACCTTCACCTCGGTGGCACCCCAGGAAAATTCCACCTCCGCCTGGATGCCGCGCTCCTTGAGGTAGCGCTGGGTGATGCCCACGCCTTCGGTGGCAATACGCTTGCCCTCGAGGTCCTCCGGCTTGCGGATCGGGGAATCTTCAGGCACCACCAACACCCAGCGGGTGGGACGGGTGGTCGCACGCGAATAGGGCAACTCGGCCAGATCCACCAAGTCCACCCCATTTTCATAGGCCCAATCGTAACCGGTGATGCCACAGTCGATGAAGCCCTGGCCAAGATAGCGGCCAATCTCCTGCGCGCGGATCAGATAGAGGTCGAGCTCCCGGTCATTTGAGGCCGGTCGCAAACCCCGCGACGATACGTAAACCTCATAGCCAGCCTTGGCCAATAGATCGATCGTCGGCTCTTGCAGGCTGCCTTTCGGAATTGCAAATCTCAGGGTGGGGGGGGCGTCCATTGCGGGGGGCAATCTTGTGGGCCATCCCACACGCCGAATCAAGCCCAGTTTACAAAAATCACCCCAAACCTGCAAAATTTCTTCGCGTCTCCTCCAATCACGATGTATTTACTTTCCTTAAGCACACTGATGCCGCACTTGCGAACACGCCACCGCCCCAGCCCCCCTTCCCGTGGTTTCGCACTGGTGGTGGTGTTGACGTTGATGATTCTGCTGACGATTCTTGCGGTAGGCCTCCTCAGTCTTTCGTCGATCGCCTTGCGCAGCAGCGACAAATCCACTTACGAAGGTCGCGCCAAAGCCAACGCCCGACTCGCCCTCATCCTTGCCCTCGGCGATCTGCAACGCCACGTCGGACCCGACACCCGGGCAACCGCCCCGGCCTCAATGCTCGGGAGCGAGGGCATCGAACACCCCCACTGGACCGGTGTCTGGAGCACACGCGCCGCCGACGGCGGACCGCTGTTAACCCGCGACGACAAAGTCGGCGGCCTCAGCGATACCCGCGAATCCTCTGGCGACCGGGAAAAAACCGCGCTTGACTGGTTGGTAAGCGGCGTGGAAACCCATCCGTCGATCAACCCCCGCAACCGCATCCCCGGCACCCCGGTCAAACTCGTGGGCCCCGGCACCGTCGGCGACCGCAATCTCTCAAACGAGGTGTCCGCACCCCAAGTGGCGATCCAACCCGGCACCCCTCAACGCGGGCATTACGCTTGGTGGGTGGGTGACCTCGGCATCAAAGCCAACATCGCCACGCCGGACGCCTTCGCGGGCAAGACGCCCGATGCAGCCAATCCTGCAGCCGGCGGCTGGTTCCGCCTGATGACCTCCCAGGAAGCCGATGCCTCCACCATCGCCTCACCGGCACGCTTGGATGCAGCCAAAAAACGCCTGCTGGTGTCGGAAAACTCCCCGCAATTGCTCAACCCGAAAGCCCCTGGTACAATCGGCAAGCACTTCCACGATTTCACCACCCAGTCCGAGGGCCTGCTCGCGGACATGGCCAACGGCGGGCTGAAACGCGACCTCACCGCGTATTTCCAAAGTTCCGGAAAAATCGCGGACAGTCACGGGCTCGCCGGCCTCAGCGATCAAGACAACCTCGTCGGCCCGGCCAATCCCAGTGCCCACCTCTACGGATACACAACCACCGGAGCCAATCCCACTGCCGCGCAACAGGAAGCACTCTTCTGGTCCGACACGCGCCACAAATTCACTTCACCCAAATTCGGCCTGCTCCGCCGCTGGGCCAATGCCGCCGCGCCCTTCCGCAATGGCGAGTTGCAAGCCATCCCGCCCAAGCCCGAACCCGCCCCTCGCGCCAGCAACTCCAACACCCTCGCCCTGGCCAATCTCACCCCGGTTTCAATCGCCGCAGCGGACACCCCCAGCATTGCCCCGGTCCTCGTCGAGGGCTCGCTTTTCTATAACATGAGCTGGCATCGGGCCACCCCGCGCCCGGGCCAGACCACACCCGCCCATCCCTATCAAGTCAGACTCCATGTCTATCCGCGCTTCGTGCTCTGGAACCCCTACAATGTCAACCTGACCCTGGCCCCCACCATCGGCATGATCCAAGGCAATGGCCGCCAGGAAATGTGGACCGATGGCTACATGACCTTTGGCAACTCGCGCTTCGATGTGATGGCCCAATGGATTTGGTTCGAAGGCGGACGCAGCACCAATTTCGTGCCGGCCAACGGCTCGATTTTGGACAGCGAAGGCTACAAGGACCCCTACATGGGCTGCTGGTATTTTTCCATTCCACGCACCACTTTCGCCCCCGGCGAATGCCTGGTTTTCTCGCCGGACAAGTCCGCCGAATACAGCCGGCCCGCCACCTCCGGCAGCACCAACTATGCGCTCGAGTCCAACGCCCTGACCTGCCTCAAGCCGCCGCATCCCTCGCGCAGTTATTACACCTCTGACAGCGAGATCGACGGCGGCATCGATTTCATTCCCACCCAATACTGGTTCGCGCCCACCAGTGCCTGGGTCAGCGGCGGCATCAAAAACCAAGGCGATGACTGCCGGGTCATTTTGAAACAATTGGGCAACCGCACCCGTGTCACCTTCGAGGAGTTTGATGCACTGCCGCAAGTGGCGCTGCTCTCCGCCTCGCTGCAATTCGGCGGTGGACGCGAACCCCGCATCTCATGGAGCCTGAATGAGAAAATGCCCGTCGAGGAAACCGGATCCACCGACGTCGCCACCCAACCGTTGAAGATCCCACCCAATGTCCGCACCCGCGAAGGCGTGCGCCTCAGATGGCTCAATGAACACCTGTCGAATTTGGAGGGCTCCGGCGCCCTCAAAGGCACCGCCCATTTTGAAGATGCGCTGCTGGCCAATTGGAACCCCCGCGCCGCCTACGCCACCCGCTCGCCCTTTGATAACATCGCCGGCTCCTTGCCCTCATCCGGCACTCTGGGCGGTCCATGGTTTTTCGGCGCCTACACGCGCGACCTCTACGATGGCGCCGTGTCTTGGAATGACCAAATGCCGGTGCCCGCCAACGGCCGTTACCACGGCAACCCCTTCGGCCCGCCTCAGGAAAGCGGCGGCAGACCCATCGTCCTGTTTGATGTCCCACGCGACGGCACCGGCGTCCTCTCCATCGGCCAACTCCAGCATGCCAAGCTCTCCGAGTTCATCTGGCATCCTTCCTATGCCATCGGCCAATCCCTGGCCGATCCCCGCCTCGCCACCGGCCGCCTGAGCGGCCTCAACCGCACCACCCCGCTCTATGCCGCCAGCCAGATCGGTGGCTTTGACACCCCCGCCATCGGTTGGTCCAACGATGCCGAACGCTCCACCAACCACGAGTCCTGGGCCATCCAGGCGCGTGCCATCTATCAGGACTACCCGACCACCGACAATCTGCTCTATGACCTGTCCTTTGAGCTGAATCAAACCCTCTGGGACCCGTTCTTCCTCTCCACTGGCAACGCCAGCACCAAACAACAATTTCTAACCGATCCATTCAAGCATCCCCTGCCCAACGGCCGGATGCGGCCCGCGCCCATCACCGGCCACCGGGCCACTCCTGATGACCTCGCTGACTTCCATCGCAGCGCCTACGCCCTCTGCGTGGATGGCGCCTTCAACGTCAACTCCACCAGCGTCGAAGCCTGGAAAGCGGTGCTCGGCGCGACCCGCCGACTCGCCACCGATGGCAACTCCGCCGCCTTTCCCCGCGTCCTCTCGCCCCCGGGCGGCACCTGGACCGCCAACGACCCCACCGATGCCGAAGCGGCATGGAGCGGCAGCCGTGCTCTCAATCCCGACGAAATCGAACGCCTCGCCAATGCCATCGTGACGGAAGTGCGCCTGCGCGGGCCGTTCCTCTCGCTCGCGGATTTCGTCAACCGGCGCCTCACTAACAACGCAACCGGACGCATGGGAGCGCTCCAAGCCGCCATCGAGGCCGCCCATTTGAACGACCGCTTCCAATCCGCCTATCCGCTTAACAACTCCATTCCACTGCCCGACTATCACCATCCCGACAACATTCAGGATGCCACCCGCTTGGAGCAATCCCTCAAGCCCGCTTGCAAGGCCTGGGGCATTCCCGGCTACCTGACCCAGGGCGACCTGCTCCAAGTGCTCGGCCCCATGCTCACCGCCCGCTCGGACACCTTCGTCATCCGCACCTATGGCGACGCCGCCGATTCTAACGGAAATGTCCAAGCCCGCGCCTGGTGTGAAGCCGTCGTCCAACGCAGCCCCGAACCGATCACCGCCGATGACTCCGGCATGAACTCGGCCAACCTCGGCAAACCCACCGACATGGGCCGCCGCTTCATCGTCAAATCCTTCCGCTGGCTGCGCCCGGAGGATGTGTGAGCGGCGCCGGGGCTTGCCAAGGCCCGTGCCACTTGTCATATTGGCGCATGCTTTGCCGCAAAGTCGTCCCCGAAGGGTTTCGTTTGACCGGTCAAAAAACCATCTTGACCCGCGAGCAACGCGAGGAAGTTCTGCGCCGCCTGGCCACGGGCGAAACGCAAGCGTCGATCGCCAAGGATTTCAACGTCACCCGTGCGGCCATTTCCCTGCTCAAACAACGAACCGCCAACCCCGAACGCTTTGCGGAAAAATACGGCCTTAAAAAACGCCTCACCGCCGAGGAAATCACCACCTTCAAGCAGACCCTCGATCAGACGCTGCCCAAAGACCACGGGTTGGATTTCGTCGGTCACGCACTGCCGAAATTCTGGACCATGGAGCGCGGTTATGCCTTGGCCGACAAACTCTTTGGCAAGGAACCCTCGCTCCGCATCATGAAGGAATGCATGGGTGACCGTCTCACCCGCCGCCCGGACGGCCCCCTCGCCCCACCCGACCCCCCGGGCCCGCGGGATATCCGCCGACTGCCGCCGGAACTGGCCGCCGACAAGAGCTTCGTCAAGTACTACATGTCGCCCATCGCCTTGCAAATCGAACAACGCGAATACGAACTCGCCCTCGAACACTACCACCAACAACTCGCCAAACAACAGCAACGCGCAGCGGCCAACACTGCGGACGATACGCTCCCACCCGACATGGATGACGAGGACTGGGACGATGACTGGGCAACTCAACCTATCAAAACCAGCCAACCCGGCCTGTTATCGCAGCCACCGTTACCCGGCCAACGCATCGGCAAACACGCCAAAAGCAAGGGCAGCCCGTTCACCAAACCCAAACGCAGGAAGAAGCGCTAAACTGCAAGCCGCTTCACACGTAAGAAGGATAGTCCGGCACAAACATGCGGCTCTGAATATCTTTCTCAAGGTCTGCCGGACGCGGCACCCGGGCATAACCGGAATCGTGCGCGATTTCCGCCACCGCCGTGGCAATCCGCAACGAGACCGCACGAATGTTCGTTAGGGTGGGAAACACCCGCCCCACCGCCAGCTCCTCATCCGTCACCATTGCCGCCAGCGCCCGTGCCGCAGCCAAGAACATGTCATCGGTCACCACGCGACTGGCGCTTGCCAGCACACCCATGCCCACGCCGGGGAAGATATACACATTGTTCCCCTGCCCCGGCACCATCGTCCGGCCTTCGTATGTCACCGGTTGGAACGGACTGCCACTGGCAAAAATCGCCGTCCCCTTGCTCCATGTGTAGGCCTGCTCGGCCGTGCATTCCGCCTTGGAGGTGGGATTGGACAAGGCAAACACCACCGGACTCCGGTTGATCTCCGATACCGCCTCCACCACCTCTTGCGTAAACACCGCCGCCACCCCGGCCGCTCCTATCAACGCCGTCGGCTTGATCGATTTCACCGCCGCCAGGAAATCATCCAACGCTTCCGCGTCCTGGGCGAACGCGCGCTTGTGCGACGTCAGGTTGTCGCGCGATTTGACGATCAGCCCCTTGCTGTCAAAGAACCAGCACTTGGCCCGCGCCTCGGCCTCCGAGAGCCCTTCACCACACAGCGCCGCCACAAACAACTCGCCTATCCCTGTCGCCGCCTCCCCCGCGCCGAAGAACAACAGCTTCTGCTCCGCCAGACCCACACCCTGCAGGCGCGAGGCCGCAATCAAACCGGCCAACGCCACACTCGCCGTGCCCTGGATGTCGTCGTTGAACGAGCAAATCCGGTTGCGATAGCGCTCTAACAAATCAAAGGCATTGTGGTTGCCGAAGTCCTCGAACTGCAACAGGCACCGTGGATACCTCGCCTGCACCGCCTGCACGAATTCCTCGATGAATTCCCGGTACTCCTCACCGCGCGTGCGCTTCTGATCGATGCCGATGTACATCTCGTCCTCTAACAACTCCTGGTTGTCGGTGCCCACATCCAGCGTGATAGGCAGGCAATAATAGGGATTGACCCCGGCACATGCGGTGTAGAGCGAGAGTTTGCCGATGGGAATGCCCATGCCCAGCGCGCCGAGATCGCCCAGGCCGAGAATGCGCTCGCCATCCGTCACCACGATCAGGCGCACATCCTGAATCGGCCAGTTGGCGAGCACCTCGGCCACCCGACCGCGGTCCTTCATGGTGATCCACAACCCGCGCGGACGCCGGAAAATGGCCCCGTATTCCAAACATGCCTGACCCACCGTGGGGGTGTAAACAATCGGCATCATCTCCTCGAGATGGTCGAGCACCACCCGGTAATACAGGGTCTCATTGCGGTTCTGCAAGGCGTTGAGAAAGATGTATTTATTGAGATCGCTGTTTTTCGCGCGCAGATTTCTCAGCGCGCGTTTCACCTGCTGTTCAATGGGAAAAATCCGGGCCGGCAGCAAGCCGCGCAAGCCCAGGGCATCGCGTTCCGCGTCGGTGTAGGCGGTGCCCTTGTTGAGCAGACCATTGTTCATGAGTGAGTACCCTGTGGGATAGTCTCTGCCACCGTGGGCGGTGATGGGGGTGAATGACATTTGCATGGGATTAAAATGGAAATTGCATCTATGTTGGCCGCAGCCACTCAAACGGCGGCGGTTTAAGACCATCCCAGCGCTTGCACAACTAAAAATCACAATATTTTCCCAGCGTGGCCCCAGCGTCGCGTGCTTTCGCCCCCTGGATGCCTTGAAATCCTTGAAATCCAGGCCTCCTTGGCGCAGCCTCGACCCATGCCGCGCCTCGCCCTGCTCCAATCCCGGTCCTTCGCCTCCAAACGCGAATCCTTCGATCATCACGAAAGGCTCATCCGCGACGCCGCCGCGACCGGCGCCAACATCGTCGCCACCCAGGAGTTGTTCCTGACCCCGTATTTCTGCACCGTCGAAGACCCCGCATGCTTTGATCTCGCCGACCCACTGCCTGGCCCGGTCACCGCGCGTTTGGGCGACCTCGCCGGAGAACTGGGCATCGTGTTGATTTCCTCGCTCTTCGAGCACCGCGGACCCGGCCTCTATCACAACACCGCCGTCATCCATGACGCCGATGGAAAATTGTTAGGAATGTACCGCAAGGCCCACATCCCGCAAGATCCGGCGTTTGAGGAAAAATTCTACTTCACTCCCGGCGACAGCGGTTGGCCGGTTTGGAACACGCGCTTTGGCAAGATCGGCGTCCTGATTTGTTGGGACCAGTGGTTTCCAGAGGCCGCCCGCCTGATGGCCCTCGGCGGCGCACAGTTGCTGGTTTACCCCACCGCCATCGGCTGGCTCGCCGAGGAAAAATCCGCCCTCGGCGCCGCCCAGCATGGGGCCTGGGAAACCGTCCAGCGCGGCCATGCCGTCGCCAATGGCTGCTTCCTCGCCGCCGTCAACCGCACCGGTTACCAGGACAACACCGAGTTCTGGGGCCAATCCTTCATTGCCAATCCCTACGGTGAACTCATCGCCAAGGCCTCGCCCGATCGCGAGGAAATCCTCTGTCAGGATCTGGATTTCCAGCATCTCGAGGATTTCCGCCGGATCTGGCCGTTTTTCCGCGACCGCCGCATCGATGCCTACGGGGATCTGTCCCAGCGCTGGCGCACGTAGTTCTCATTGCTCCGGCGCGACGCCGGAGCCTGGAGAATCCACATCACAATGCGCACACAACAATAGATATAATGACTGTCATTATATTGTTGACCCTTGGCACGATTTTGTCTTCATTTCTCCATGACCCGTCACCACGGCTGTTTGAAAGTCTTGAGTCCCATGTCGGAGCCCCGGTTCCCTGGTCGGAGAAGGGAGGGCCGGAAGCAGGATGACGCGGGTGCCAGCGCGGTGGAAAGCCCCAAGGACCTCTCACCGTTAGAGAAGATTGAATTGCCCACCGGAGCCATGGTTGGAAGGGTGTTTTCGCGCGGCTGGAAAGGGCAACGGCGCAGGATTGTGGTGAACCAAGAACAGGAGGCATCGTATCACATCATGAGCCGCAGCGCTGGGGGTGAACGCTTGTTCGGCGATTTGGAGAAGGAGGCGTTTCGGCGTCTGATGTGGCGACAGGCCCGTTTCTGCGGAGTGGAAATCCGCACCTACGCGGTGATGGATAACCATTTTCACATTCTCGCGCGCGTGCCATCGCGGGCGAAGTTTGCGACGCGTTTCGCCGGGGAAGGCGGCGAGGCCAGATTGTTAGATCATCTGCAGCTGCTCTATTCAAAGCAGTACATCGCCGTGCTGCGGGCTGAATTGACCGACCTGAGAAAACGGGACATGCGGCAAGAAGCGGACGATTTGATAGACGGATACATGCGCCGGCTGTGCGATCTGCCCGTGTTTGCAAAAGAGTTGAAGGAACGGTTTTCGCGCTGGTTCAATACCCATCACGACAGGCGGGGGTCCTTGTGGATGGAACGCTTCAAGAGCGTGTTGGTGGAGGACGGGGATGCGTTGCGAACGATGGCCGCCTATATAGACCTCAATGCAGTGCGGGCAGGGATGGTGCAAGATCCAAAGGATTACCGGTGGTGCGGCTATGGCGAAGCGATGGGCGGCGGCAAGGCAGCACGTCTGGGATTGTGCCATGTGGTGGGTCACGGGGAACGGGGCGAGGCGGCATGGGAAACACCTGACGTACCCAAGGGCATGAACGCCGCCGAGGTCTATCGGTGCTGGTTGTTTGCGGATGCAGGACGGCCAGCGAAAAACACCACGAACCTGGTGAACAAAGCGGGGATTCCCACGGAGACGGTGGCGGCAGAGAAGCAGAGGAAGGGGAAATTGAGCCGGTCCGAACTGCTGCGCAGCCGGGTGAGGTACTTTTCTGACGGGCTGGTGATTGGTTCAAAGCCGTTTGTGGAAGGAGTGTTTGCGGAGCACCGCAGCCAATTCAGTCCGGGACGGAAGAGCGGGGCGCGAACGCTACGCGAAGATGTGAACGGCAGCCTGTTCACCGCGCGACAATTGACGGTGCGCGCGTTAGGGTAACGCCTGATGTGCAAGCGGCACCCCATCCGCTCCGGGCCCCGCTCACTGGATTGGAGCGACGGCAGGCGGGTGGGGCTTGCGCTTCCACTGCATCAGCACATTGGCGGCAACAATGAGAAGGCCACCCACCAGCAGGGATGGCGTGAGGGATTCGTTGGCGTAGCTGCTGTGGATGAGTTTGCCGAGCAGCGCGGGCAGGAACAACACGTAGATGGCGGTGATGACCGGCTCGGTGGTGTAGATCAAGCCGGCCTCCGTCGCCGACACGCGGGGCTGCCAGATGTTCATCAAAAGGTACGCGCCCACCGAACAAAACACCGCGAGAATGAGGATCATCACCAACGCGGGCAACGACGCGCCGGCAACCCAACAATCCACCGGCTGCTTTGCCATCAGGAAGGTAATCGGTACAAACAGCACCACGATCCCGACAAACATCACAAAGGTCACCGGCATGCCGCGGGTTTTGGCATACTTGGGGTTTTCCAAAACCAGAATCTGAAAGGTGAACAGAAATGCCGCAATGATGGTTTCCACCTCGCCCCTGCCGAGGCGGAAATGGTCAAGCCGCACTCCTGACAGGATCGCGCCGCCTGTTAGAACGAGCAACGTCGCCGCAATGACCCGCGCGCCGGGTGGCTTGCGCTGGATCAAGCTGGCCCATAGTGGCAGGAAAATGCAGTAGGCTTGGGTTAGAAAGGCGGAGATCGAGGCATCCGTGTGAGCCAATCCATCGGCCTGAATCCCCATCCCCAGCCCACCCCACAAGGCGATCCAGAGTCCTTGGCGCAGCTCCAAGCGGGTCGGCAACCCGCCGCGGATGACGAAAGGCAGCAGAATCACCGCCGCCATCCCGAATCGGGCAATCTGCATCCATGCTGATAGAAACGCGGTGGTGGCATGAGGCAGGCGGCCGGCCTGCTCCAGATGCAAGGCCTTCATGACTGGAAAACTCAACCCCCAGAAAGCACAGGTTAGAATGAGAAAAAAAACGGGCATGGGATACGGGCGGGAAACGCCCGGCGACGTTTCGATATTTCGGATGGTGAGGAAAGTCTGATTTCAAATGATTTTGGCGGCCGACGCGTGGGCCGTAGCAATTTCAATCTGTGGAGGCATCCCACACGCCGAGGGCCTGGAGTTGGCGCGTGGCGGCTTGCGCCCAGCCACGATTGGCGGCGGGTGACGCGGGAGACGGATGCAGGATTCTTCCAATCACCGGCCTGCCTGGGAGGACTTCCGCGGCACGGCGCAGGCGCTCTTCGGCAAAGCCACCCACCCCGATCCAATACGCCGGTTGCAGGCGTGCGAGGACAGCCACCAGATGCGCGAGACAGGCGTCCTCGACCGGTGCCATCTCGGTGGCGGGGAGTTTATCAGGCGTTAGATTGGCTCCACTATCGCTCATCCACACCAAGGGGCAATAATTCAAGACAAAGTGCCCGGCAAAGAAGTCCTCCGGGACGGGGAATCTCGCCGCGAACAGCCCCCAGAGCCGGCGACCGCTGACTTCCGAGCGCTGGCAGGCGAAGCCCTCAACCGGGCGCTTGGGATGTTCCGGTTGCGGGCGTTCCACCGTAGCCTCGATGCCCATCCAATCCCTAACGGCGGCGATTTCGCCGAAGGGCACGCCCGTTTGGGCCATCCCGAAGGGGCCGGGATTCATGCCCAGAAACACCACCCGCTTGGGACCCATGCCAAAGCGCTTCAAGTAAAGTTCATGGGGCTTCCATGCGTAGTCCAAGGGCCGGTAAACATGCGCTACCGGTTGGGAAAATTCCAATCCGCGCAAGGTGGTGGCGAGGTGCCGGGCGGCAGCGATCAATGTGTTCACGCGCCCATTCAAGCCGCTGTTGCAGCCCCGCGCAACCCGGCAATATATCCAACAAATTGCTTGCCACCATTGGGAACCCAACGTAGGTTGCCAGCCTAATCCACACGTCCGACCATGGAAATCCCCGGCACCGTCAGTCAAATTCTCACCACCAAAGGCACCGCAGTCTTCACCACCACGCCGGAAGCCTCGGTGTTCGACGCACTCACCCTCATGGGCGAAAAAAACATCGGGGCGCTCGTCGTCATGGAAGGTGACAGCGTGGCGGGCATTTTCTCGGAACGCGATTACAGCCGCAAGGTGATCCTGCAAGGCAAGACCTCGCGCAACACCCAGGTCGGCGAGATCCTTTCGCGTCCGGCCATCTGTATCGCCCCGGATGATGGCATTGAGGAATGCATGAAACGCATGACCCTCAACCGCATCCGGCACCTGCCGGTGGTGGACGGTGGCCGCCTGCTCGGTTTGGTATCCATCGGTGACGTGGTCAATTGGATCATGCATTCCCAACGCCATGCGATCCAGCAACTCACCGAATACATCAGCGGCCAATATCCGGCGTGAGCGGTTCTGCGACTTCCCTGCGGGCGCGCCGCCGCAGGGATTTTTGAAATAGTCCGCACGCATGGCAAGTATGCATCCGGGCATGCCGCCATCCCTCAATCGCCGCCGTTTTCTCTGGACCACGGGTGTGGCGGGCATCGGTTTTGCCTCCGGTGTCCGCGCTCAAGCGCCCGCGGTCTCACCCAACTCAAAACTGCGGGTGCTATCCATCGGCGTCATCGGCACCATCGGCAAGGAGGACCGCAAACAAGTGGCCGGCCATCCCGCGGTGGAGATCGCCGGCCTCTGTGATGTCGATGCCAAGTCCCTCGCCATTGCCGCCAGCGGCCATCCGCAGGCGTTCACGTGCCGGGATTACCGGGAGGCCTTCGCCCAGCACGGCGACAAGTTTGACGCGGTGATCGTCTCGACGCCCGATCACAGCCATGCCCCGATCCTGCTCACGGCGCTGGCCAATCATAAACATGTTTATGGCCAGAAGCCGCTCGTCCATCAACTCGAGGAACTCGTCATGATGGAAAAGGCAATCGCCGCACGACCCGCATTGGTCACCCAACTCGGCAACCAGCGCATGGCCTTTGCCGGGCGCCGGGCGGCGGTGGAAATCCTCCGCCAGGGAATGTTAGGCAAGGCCATAGAGGCCCATGTCTGGATCGGTTCGCCCAACGACCGCGCCTATTTCAATATGGACCGCGTGGTCGCCGATCCCAGCCCGCCGCCGGAGCATCTGGATTGGAACCTCTGGCTCGGCCCCTGTGACGTGGTGCCGTATCGCAAGGGCATGGCGCCTGCCGTGTGGCGGTCGTGGTGGAATTACGGCAGCAACAGCCTGGGCGACTGGGGTTGTCATGTGCTCGATGTGCTCATCTATGCCTATGCTGAATTGCAATCGCCCATCGCTGTTCAGAACCATTGCCCGAAGTGCCACAACCCCGACGTCCATCCCAACCCCTGCCGCAGCACCATCACCTATGCGGTCGATTCAAACAATTTCTCCCACAAGCAATTCCCGATCTACTACAGCGATTCCTCACAAGCCGCGTCGCGCGCCGCGCTGGGCTTGCCCGCCGGAAAATTCGCCGATGAAAACATGACCGTCGTCGTTTGCGAGGGCGGCGTGCTCACCCTAACAGCCCCGGGCCGTCTCGAGATCTGGCGCGAGGGCAAGCTCACCGCCGGCCTGCAAATGCCCGGCCTGCCGGAGTTTGCGCCACTCAACCACTGGCACGCGTGGGTCGACAATTGCCTCGGCAAGAAGACCGAGCTGCGCAGCCCGTTCAAGGACGCCCTGCGCATCACCGAGGCCGTCCAACTCGCCGTCAAAGCGTCGCGCTTCCGCGGCCAGGAACTCCGCTGGGACAAGCCCAGCCTCAGTTTCACCAATCATCAGCAAGCCTCCGAGACCCTTGTGCGCCGCCACTACCGCGACGGCTTCGCTCCGCCGCCGGTGGCGTGAGACCATGCCGGGCAGGTCCGGTCCGTTCTGCCATGCAACCGCCATCCCCCCCACCCTCTGGAAACCCCGGGCCGGCACCGGTCACTCATTCCAATGTGGTCCTGTGGGCCGCCTTCGCCACGGTGTCCGTGCTGGTCGGTGCGTGGTTTGTCGCCGGGGTGCATCGCCACCTCACGGTGGATGCGCTGCTGGCGGGCACCGCCCTGATGTTGCGCACCGCCTTCTACGTCACACTGGGACTGTTCTGCGAAGCCCTGCTGCTGCGCCCCGGCCACCAGGCCTTTCTAACATCCAAGCGGCGCGGCATTGCCCTGCACGGGTTTTGGGTTGCCATCATGGGTCTCACCGTGGGCATCGCCATCGACTTGTTCGTGTTTGCGTTTGCCGGCTACCATCTAACCACGGCGATCCGGATTGTGTTTGCCGACGGCCCGGGCGGGGTCGGCACGGTCATGGAGGCCAGCGGTCTGTCGCTGGGCAAAGTGCTGGCCGGGGTGGCCGCCGGGGCGGCGGGCCTCGGCCTGGCCATTGCGCTGTCGCGCAAGACCGAGCTAATGTCGCGGCGCTGGCAGCGCAATGTGTCGCGGCGCGCAGCCTGCAAGGCCGCGCTGTTGGCCATGGGCTTGCTGGCGACCCTCGATATGGCCAGCTATCACCTGCGCAACCCCTATCTCTGGGAATTGGAAAACCGGCGGGTGCCGCTGGCGTTTTCGATTGCCCGACCCGACGCCACCCTGGCCTCCTTCCGCGTCACGCTCAAGCCGCCGGCGCCATTGCCGGCCCCATCGTCCCTGTTAGTGCAGCCCGCTGGAGCGAGCCGGCCGGACATTTTTCTGGTGGTCATCGAGTCGTTGCGCAAAGACATGCTGGACCCGGCGATCATGCCGCACTTCGCACGCTTTGCCGAGGACGCCTGGACCTTCGATCGCGCCATCACCACTGGCAACGTCACCCACTATTCATGGTATGGCCTGCTGTGTGGCAACTACCCGATCTACTTCGACGTGGCCAAACAAAACAGCCAGTTGCAGGGCGCGGTGCCACTGGCGATGTTGCGACAGATGGGCTACCGCCTGCACCTGCTGGCCACCCCGGATACCGCCTATCAACAACTGGAAGCCATTGTGTTTGGCCCTAACGGCGGATTGCTCACCAGCAAGTTCCATCCCGATGCCCATGCGCCGCAGGAGCGCGACGGGCTGGTGGTCAACGAACTGGTGCGCCGGATACAAACGAGCACCCCCGGCGGCAATTTCTATCTGGTGGCCCTGGACAGCACCCACTTTGACTATGGCTGGCCGCCATGGTTTACCCCGCCATTCACCCCCTATGCCACCAGCACTTCGGTGATGACCAATTACCACAAGGACCGCGCCGCCCGCAGCTTGGTCGAAAACCGCTATAAGAATTCCGCCGCCTGGGTCGATTCGTTGCTTGGCAAATTCCTCGAGTCCCTGCGCGCCAGCGGCCGCCTCGAGCGCTCAATCGTCATTATCACCGGCGATCATGGCGAAGCCTTTTGGGAACACGGGACCGGCACCCACGGCAGCGATCTGGGCAGTGAGCAACTCGAGGTCGCCTTTGCCATGCGGCTTCCCGGCGAGGCCCCCGCACATTTCAACACCGTCTTTTCGCTGCTGGATGTGATGCCAACCCTGCACGCCAACCTGGGTCGCGCCCCGGCTCCCGAAGCCGGACTGGCCGGGGTCGCTTTTCAAAGCCGCGCAGCAGCGGGTGCCGGGCCTGACCCGGGCTATGCCATCACCTTCCAGGGATGGAATGAGCGGGCGTTTCGGTTTGTGCTCACCGATGGCACCAAGCGGGTGCTGCTCGAGCTGGACCGCCGCAACCCCCTGGCTTGCCGCCGCCTCTCGGTGAAGGATGTGACTTTCGGCCAAACCCGCGAGACGCTAACCGAACAAGGCGACTCCGCCGCCTATCAGGCACTTCTAACCGATTTGCCGGGCATCATCCAGCGCATCCCGTTCCTGCAATTCCGCTAGGGTGCGGACGCACCTGCGGCGGGCGGGCCGGTTTAGGATCGTCGGTCTTTGTCATTCATGAACATGGAGGACAAGAATGTCCCCCCGCCTCAACCCTCCATGCGCGGCGCGGCAAACGCCATGGCCTCTTGCAGCGTGCGCCCGGCGGCCAGCACGCGGTAGTCGTCATACATCACCTTTGCCGCGGGCGGGCCGAAGATTCCTTTGGTAATGTTGGCTGCCACCCAAGCGGCGCAGGCATCCGCGGCTTGCAGGTCTGCCGTCCCGAAGTTCTCCCATTCCAGAACCGCCACGTCACTCTCGGTGGCGCCCAGCGTGAAGTAGGCCAACCTGGGCAACCCTTCGTTGCGCCGCATCAAGGCGCTGGCATACAACGGCAGTTGCAGGTTCACCCACCGATAATTCACCGGCTTGCCATTTTCCACCCCGGCATACACCGCGGGTGAATCTGCCAGATGAGCCGGCAGCACGCTGGACGCGATGACCCGTGTGCGGTGCTGCTTCTCCACACCGTCCGCGCCGCCGGTCTTGTAGTCAATGACGCGCAACTCGCCGCTCTCGCGGTGGCGGTCGATCCGGTCGATCTTGGCCACCAACATGGCCTCGCCCACCGCAATCTCCACCTTGCGCTCAACGTCCACCACCTGCCAGCCCGCCGCCCGTTCGCTCGCTTGGATGTGTGCCAGCCATGTGAGGCGTTGCCGCAGCGACTCGGTCTGAATTCTAACAGCCAATGGCACGCGTTTGCCGAACCATTCGGCGACGACGCGGTCGAGCTCCGCCGCGAACCAAGCCTTCAAGGTCCCGGCATTTTCCAGTTCGCGCGCATCCGCGTCCTTACCCCAGCGTTCCAACACCTCATGGGCCACGATGCCGAAATCCCTGGCATTCCACTCCACCCTGGCGGTTTCCGGGATCTGCATGCCGATGATGTATTTGAGATAATAGCGGAACGGGCAGGCCAGATAATCCCTGATCGATGTCACATTGATCCGCCGGAGCGGCTCCGCCGTGCGCACCTGCCATTGCCAATCCGCATGCCAGCGCAAGCCGGCTTCCGGCGGCTCGATCTCGCGAAACAAGGTTTGCACGCGCTGCGGCAGCGCCGCGCCTTGTGTGGCAAGCAACAAGCGCGACGGGAGCAGCGTCTCCCCCCCGGCGCCCACCTTGCCGCATAGCACATCCACCCGTCCTTCTGCGTGCCGCGCGGCCACCATGGCCTTGAACAAAAAGGCGTCCCGAGCCGCACGCAATGCATCCGTGAGCAAACCCAACCTGACCCGCGCGGCCTCGCTCAACCACGGCTCGCCCCCGCTGCGCGCCGGCACTTGTCCCTCGTTGATACCACACATCACCAGATGCCGCCCCGGCTCGTAATACAATTCCAGCCAGCCTTGCACGTCGATCACCCGTCCCGCCGGCGGCACTGGCGCGGGCGCGGGCATCTCTTCTAACATCAAGTCAAGCCAGAAGCCGGCACCGCGCCGCACCCGCCCGCTTACAGGCGCCGCCTGCGCCATCCACTCGGCCATGCCGGCTGCCGTCTCTGCCGCCGCCGGACCGGCATGCCCGAGTGCATCCAACAATTCCGCCAGTGCCCCCGCAAAGGTGGCGCCGAGAAACCGCGCCCGCCATCTTTCTAACGCATTTGCGGCTTCCAGCACTTCCACGGCTGACGCCTTGTCGGCGTCGCTGCGGAAATCCACGGTGTCGATGCGCCGTTGCAAATCCTCCGTGCGCAACACCATCCAGCGGTCGCGCAAGCCTGATAGACGCAGGGCTTTCCGGGCCCGCCACCCGCCAATGAGGACGGCGGTTTCCGGCTGTGCCAGCAGATCCGCCATGACCGCCAGCGTCGGATCGGCCAACCACCCGCCCCAAACCTTGAACCAGCGCGCCAGACCCGCCATCGTCGTCGCTGCCGCGGGATGAAATGCCGGCCAACCCTCGCGGGTTAATGCCCGGACCAGCTCCTCGCCAACCTCCGTGTCCGCCGCAGCCAGGGCGACTTCGTTAGATGGGGATTTTTCCGTGCCAATCGAGCGCAGCGCCTCCACCGCCTGCTGGCGCGGGTCGGCCGCCACCCGCACCGAACCCTGCGCACCGTCCGGCCATGGCATCTCCCGTTCGCACCATGCCTCCAGCGGCCGTCCAATCGCGGAAAACGCGTCAATCTCCTCCACCGGCGCGCCGACAAGGATTGTTAGTGAACCCTCCCACGCCAACAACGTCCGCTCCACCAGCGGTGGCATTTCCACCACCCCCGCCAGAATAATGTTAGAAATTCCGACGGGAATCTTCAGTCCCGCCGCCAGCGCCCGGCTGCGACTCTGGTATCCCCAGCTTCCCAACAATTTCTCCACCAACCCTTCCAGCCTGCCAAGCGCATCCCAGCGCTCGACCTCCACGGTCTCGCGCAACCGGCGTGCCGCGCTTGCCAGGGTGAGCGCGTTGTCCTGCAAGCTGCGGCGCAACTGCACCATTTCCCTGGCCAGGCCACCGGCCCAATCCCCGCCGGTTTCCGGTGCCTCGGGAAACAATCCCTCATACGCCGACCAATCGTCCACCGCTTCCAGCACTTCCACCCATGCCACATGCTCGGCCCAGTCCGGCGCCACATTCGCCAGCGTGGATTCGATTTTCATAAACGACCCCGGGGTGGCGATCCGGGGCGAGAGCACGGCCCCGGCGGTCTCGGCCAGCGTCTCGCGCAAGCGCCGGCCGCTCTCCGCCGTGGGCACCACCACCAACATCCCCGGCAGGGCGTCGCGTTTTTCTAACATCCAGTCCGCCGCCCGCATCAAAAACGGCCGGTCCCATCCGAGGAATACGCGCGTTGCCATTGCCATCTATGACCAATCTTCTGTGAGCAAGCCTGCCACCCGTTTGAATTCGCGCTGGTTGTGGGTCACCAGCACCGCCCCGAGTGCGAGAGCATGGGCGGCGATGAGAGTATCCAGCGGGCCGATCCCGCGCCCTTGGCTCTCCAAAGCGGACCGAACGATGCCGTAATGGTGAACGCAATCGACCGCGTCGAAAGAAAACACATGAAACGGAGCCAGTATCTCCCGCATTGCCTTGTGGTGTTTTTCATAGTGGCCACCATGGCGGATGCCAAATTCCAATTCGGCCAGTGAGATCGCCGAAAGACCGATAACATCGCCTTTCGTCACACGTTTCTTGCAATGCACAAGAATCCTGCCGGCAGAAAGTCTAACGTTTTCCTCGCGGGCGCTGCGACTCTTGGCAATTGCGGTGCCGCGCAGCAATAGGATAAAGGTATCCGTGTCAAGTATCCAGATCATAGGATCCCCGCGGCGAAGTCCCGCTGTTGTTGAGTGTCGCGATGCCTGCCATCGAGCGCATGGAAAAATCCTTCGTCCAGTTGGCGGCAACCCTCCTCGAAGCGATCCCATGGGTCGGACTCGCTGATAAGGATGCCACCGGGTACCCGGTTAAGGCGCACCTCGGAGGCCGCCACCCGAAACTCTTTGGGCAACCGGATCGCCTGACTGCGACCGTTCATAAATACTTTGGCAGTGGCACTCATTGCGGTTGGTATATACCACCTGGTATAAGGCATGTCAAGGCGTATTTCCCGCTGATTTGCCCACCCGCCACGGCCCTTGTCCACTCTGACCCCGCAGCCTCCCGCGGGTTTCGCTTTACTTTCCCGTCCCCTTGCTTTTTCACTTCCGCCCGTCATGACTTCCCCCATTCTTGAAAGACTCGCGACTCTTGGACTGACCTTGCCGGCCGTGCCCGCGCCGGTGGCGGCCTATGTGAATTGTGTGCGCAGCGGCAACCTGCTGTTTCTATCAGGCGGGCTGCCGATCGATGGCGACAGGAAAGTCATCGGCAAGGTGCCCGGCGAGGTCTCCATCGAGGACGCCAAGGAGGGCGCGCGGATGATCGTGCTCAACCGTCTGGCAGTCATCCAGGACGCCATCGGCTCGCTCGACAAGGTCAAACAGATCGTTTCTCTAACCGGATTTGTGAATTCCGCGCCGGATTTTCATGCGCATCCGCAAGTGATCAATGGCGCTTCCGAGTTGCTTGTGGAAATCTTCGGCGACAAGGGCAAACACTCACGCACCGCGCTGGGCGCGGCCGCCCTGCCGCTCAACGTCGCCGTGGAAATCAACCTCATCGTGGAAATCGAGGACTGATGAGAATCCATTACTTGCAACACATGGGATGCGAGGGCATCGGCAGGATTGCCAACTGGGCCGAGGCTCGCGGACACGCGGTCGCCGGCACGCATCTTTACCGGGGGGACACACTGCCTGCCGATGAGTCGTTCGACTTTCTGTTGATCATGGGCGGCCCCATGAACATTTACGAACATCGCAACCATCCGTGGCTGCCTGCGGAGAAGCGGTTCATCAAGCGCGCCATTGATTCCGGCAAAACCGTGCTCGGCATCTGCCTCGGGGCACAGCTCATCGCCGACGTGATGGGGGCCAAGATCTATCAGAACGCAACAATGGAAATCGGTTGGTATCCGGTGCGCTTCGCCGGCGCGAGAAACGCCGTGCGCCCGATGCGGGATTTCCCGGACGAACTGACCGTGCTCCACTGGCATGGCGACACCTTTGACCTGCCGCCTGGCGCGGTGCACCTCGCCACCAGCGAGGCCTGCCAAAATCAGGCGTTCGCCTGCGGCCAGCGCGTCATCGGCCTGCAATTTCACATTGAAATGGACGCACCGGACGTGGCCGCGTTCCTCGACGATCTGCTCCCCGCGCCGCTGCCGGGGCAAATCCAATCCGCGGAGGAACTGCTCGACGGGCAACGCCACCTTCCCACCATCCATGCCGCCCTCTACGCGATGTTGGATGCCATGGATTTTTGAGGCTCAAACAAAACGCACGATCGGCTGGTCCACGGCCAGGCTATCGCCCGACTTTGCCATCACCTCCGCCACGCAGCAGTCATGGTCGGCCTTGAGGATATTCTCCATCTTCATGGCTTCGATGATCGCGAGCTTCTCGCCGGCTTTGACTTCCTGTCCCGGATGCAGCGGGATTTCAGTGAGCATACCCGGCATGGGTGAGAGCAGGAATTTGGATAGATCCGGCTTGGGTTTGACCGGCATGAGCGAGAGCATGTGCGCCGCACTGGCGGTCATGACCATCATGTCGACCTGTGTCCCCCAGTGGGCGATGCGGTATTTGATGCCCATGCGTTCCACCTGCAGGCACACCGGCTCACCGTTCCAAGTGCCGCGGAACAAGTGCGCACCCAGCCGCCAGGCGGACTTCAGCTCGCATGTCCGGCCAGCGTGGCTGACGGCATAGCCGCCCGCGATGGTTACCAACGTCAATGGAAACTGCCGGTCGCCCAACAGCACCACCCAGGCGTTGCCCAGCTTGCGGTCGTGTCCGGCCAACTTGCCGCTGGTTTGCACCGCGCGGTCGATGTAGTGGCTGCGGGCAAAGGCGGCCACGGCGGCCAGCAACATCGGATCGGAGTGCACCAGGCTGGCGGAACTGAAGCCCATGGGGAATTCCTCGGCAATGAAGCCGGTGGTGAATTTTCCTGTTAGAAAACGCGGGTGCTGCATCAACGCCGCGAGGAAGGCAATATTGGAGGACACGCCGCTGATGACAAAGGCGTTGAGCGCATCGCGCATTTTCGCGATGGCAAGTTCACGTGTCGCGCCGTGGGTGATGAGCTTGGCGATCAGTGAATCGTAGTGCATCGAGATTTCGCCGCCCTCGCACACGCCGGTATCAATGCGCACACCGCTATCTTCCGGCGGCGGGACGAAGCGTGTCAGGCGTCCGGTGGACGGCAGAAAGTTTCGGAATGGATCTTCCGCGTTGATGCGGCATTCCAACGCCCAGCCGTTGAGCTGGATGTCTTTCTGTGCGAACGGCAGCTTCTCGCCGGCCGCGACGCGGATCATCCATTCGACCAGATCAAGCCCCGTGATCAACTCGGTCACCGGATGCTCCACCTGCAGCCGGGTGTTCATCTCCAGAAAATAAAATTGTTGGTCCTTGCCGACGACGAATTCCACGGTGCCGGCGGATTGATATTGCACCGCCCGTGCCAGGGCAACCGCCTGTTCGCCCATTGCCTTGCGCATTTTCGCGTCGAGGACGCATGAGGGGGCCTCCTCGATGACTTTCTGGTGCCGGCGTTGAATTGAACACTCGCGCTCATGCAGATAGACGTAATTGCCTTGGGCATCACCTAGCAGCTGGATTTCTATGTGGCGTGGTTCCTCGATGTATTTCTCGATGAAAACACGGTCGTCGCCAAAGGCGTTCCGCGCCTCGTTGCGGCAACTGCTGAAGCCCTCATGCGCCTCGTCGTCGCTGAGGACGACGCGCATGCCCTTGCCGCCACCGCCGGCAGTGGCCTTGATCATGACCGGATAGCCGATGCTCCTGGCGATGGTGAGCGCCTGCTCCGGCGTGTCGATGGCTTCATTGAAGCCGGGGATGGTGTTGACCTTGGCTGCCAGCGCCAGCTTCTTAGAGGTAATCTTGTCCCCCATGGCGGCAATCGCCTCATGTTTCGGGCCGATAAAGACAATGCCTTCCTCCTCCAAACGCCGTGCAAACTCCGCGTTCTCGGCAAGGAAACCGTAGCCCGGATGCACCGCCTGCGCCCCGGTCTGCTTGCAGGCGGCAATGATTTTGTCGGCCACCAGATAGGATTCCTGAGCGCGCGGCGGGCCGATGCACACCGCTTCGTCGGCCATCCCGACGTGGCAGGCCCGCTTGTCGGCCGTGGAGTAAACCGCCACGGTCTTGACGCCCATCCTGCGGGCCGTCCGGATGATGCGGCAGGCGATCTCGCCGCGATTGGCTATCAGAATTTTGTGAAACATGTTAGACATCGGCGTTCAAAGTGGAATATTCCCGTGTTTGCGCCATGGGTTCTCCAGTTTCTTTTCCAGCAGCATTGCCAGCGAGCGGCAGATGCGTTTGCGCGTCTCGTGTGGCATGATCACGTCGTCGATGAAGCCGCGCGCGCCGGCGACAAAGGGGGTGGCGAACTTGTCCCGATATTCCTCGGTGCGGGCGGCGATCTTGGCGGGATCGCCTTTCTCGCCGCGGAAAATGATCTCCACCGCGCCCCGCGGCCCCATCACCGCAATCTCGGCCGAAGGCCAGGCAAAGTTGACGTCACCGCGCAAGTGCTTGGATGACATCACATCATAGGCGCCACCATAAGCCTTGCGCGTGATCACCGTCACCTTGGGCACCGTGCATTCGGCGTAGGCATACAGCAGCTTGGCGCCGTGCTTGATGATGCCGCCGTATTCCTGCGCCGTTCCCGGCATGAATCCCGGCACATCGACGAAGGTCACGACGGGAATGTTGAAGGCGTCACAAAAGCGCACGAAGCGTGCCGCCTTGATCGAGCTCTTGATATCCAGACATCCGGCCAGCACCAGCGGCTGGTTGGCGACAATGCCCACGGTATGGCCGACCATGCGTCCAAAGCCGATGATGATGTTCTTCGCATGGTCCGGCTGCAACTCGAAGAAATCGCCCTCGTCCAGTGTTTTGACGATCAACTCCTTGATGTCATAGGGCTGGTTCGGGTTGTCCGGCACCAGACTGTCGAGCGACATCTCAAGGCGTCCGGCCGGATCCTCGGTCGGCACCACAGGCGGTTTTTCCCGGTTGTTAGCAGGTAGGAAGCTAACCAATCGGCGCAGCAGCATCAACGCCTCGACGTCATTCTCGAACGCGAGGTCGGCCACGCCGGACTTGGTGTTGTGCGTCACCGCGCCGCCGAGTTCCTCGGCGGTGACCTCCTCGTGAGTCACGGTTCTGACCACGTCCGGGCCGGTGACGAACATGTAGGAGGAATCCTTCACCATGAAAATAAAGTCTGTTAGAGCAGGGGAATACACCGCACCGCCGGCGCAAGGGCCCATGATCATGGACAACTGCGGCACCACGCCGGAGGCCATCACGTTGCGCTGGAACACGTCGGCGTAACCACCGAGCGAGGCGACACCCTCCTGGATGCGGGCCCCACCCGAGTCGTTGAGCCCGATG
>CAIKDP010000138.1 GCA_903826205.1 Akkermansiaceae bacterium | reverse complement strand
CTGGCTCGCGATGAGGTGTGGCTTTCGCTTTTCAACGCCTCGGACGCCGCCGCCCATATTTTCCAGCCCGTGGACGACTACCATTGGAACACGTTGAGCTTGTCGGAAACCTCCCGGCACCTCGGCGCGGCAGGTTTTTCAACGGAGGTGGTGTCAATCGCCGACGTTTTGGAACAACGCTTTCCCGGGTACCGGCATTACAATCGAGCCGCCCACATCCTGATCGGAAGGCGGGATGTGAGGTGTCCGCCGACGTAGCGGCGATCACCGGTCGCCGCGTATCGTAGCTGCGTGCCTCCGGCCGCAGTCCGTATGGGATCCGTCGATTGGAACAACGATCAAGACCCGCGACAAGTCCGAATTCATAGCCGCTCCAAACCTGGCCTATCGGGAACAATGCCTTGGAGAGAACGAGGCGCTGCACGATTTGAAAACCTGACATTTCACCGGAGAAGATCAGGGTAGGCACCTCACGATAGACGCTGATATACTCCACGATGTTCAGCATCAGGCTGGATTTACCCATGCTGGGACGGGATCCGCTCACGCGCATGCGAGATGGGCGCGCCGGCGCCGAAGCCCCTTCCATCGCTAACAGGCATGCGGGTGGACGAAGCCGAGCCACGCTGGTTTACCGTGCCAGGGATGTACGGCGGCTTCTCGTATCACTTCCAAACAGGCGCACATGGTCTGCAGCTTGTGACCGAGTCATGGAACCGCGTGGTTGACGGCTCCGGCATGCGCCACACGATCACGCCAACACAGGTGGTTCTCGATGCGGAGGGCTTCGTGTAGTGCGGTCCAGCCGGGTCGGTCTGTCGTTTGATGTCGCCCCAACGGACCTTACACAGCACGGTGATGCCCCGGCATCGCCCTGATCCTCGGGGCTGGGGGACGGGTTCGCTCTCGGCTGATCAGGCCGTAGCACATGCCACGGTCCCGGCCATCGCCGCATAAATATCGCGATGCCCCGTGGCAATACCTGTCAAGCCCTCCCGTCAGTCCTGTCGTGGATTGGCGGGAGGTGGGGGATCTCTGATCCAATTTTTTAGCTCAGACATGAAATGCCGAAAGTTCTGCTGCCAGTGTGATCCGAATCACCCGAGTCGCAGCGATGCGTCACTCCCTGATCAATCTACCGTGTAAGGGCAAACATGGCGTTATTAACGCTTGAGTTGTGGTGCCGCGGAGTGTGTCCTCCCCGCCCATGAGCAACCTTGCCTGCATGTTGCCAACTTGGAATCGCGAAACCTAACCATCGCCGCCATACACTCCATGACTTTTTCCCAAATCCTGACCCACCCCGGAGGCTCGCACAAAGACGAGTATCTCGCCTGTTGCGTGCTGCTGGCACATAGCCCAGCCCCCATCGTTCGGCGCGAACCGACCGCCGCCGACCTAGCGGATCCCACCATTGCTGTGGTGGACGTGGGCGGAGAGCACCGGCCAGACCTGGGGAACTTCGACCATCACCAGTTTCCCAAGGATCATCCGCCGCTGTGCGCTCTGAGCCTGGTGCTCCAATATCTCGGTGTATACGAAGATGCCCTCGCGTTTTGCGACTGGCTGGAGCCCACCGAGTGGCTCGACACCCGCGGCCCGCAGGAAACGTCGCGCTGGCTTGGTATTGGGCGCGACACGCTGGCCAAACTCAACTCACCCATTGATGTCACCCTGCTGAGGCGCTTTGCCTCCATCACTCGACTGGAACCGGGAGAGT
>CAIKDP010000137.1 GCA_903826205.1 Akkermansiaceae bacterium | reverse complement strand
GTGGGGGGGGGGGGGGGGGGGGGGGGGGGGGGGGGGGGGGGGGGCCTGGCCAGCGGAAATAATGTTAGATCCCCCCCACGCCGGGTGTGAATTCTGCCAGTTGGCCAGCCACATGCCTTGCGCATGTCGCCTCCCTTCCCATCGGCGAACGCGACAAATTACCTGACGATCGTCGCTAAATTTGTCGCGATCCACCTTTCGTCCCCAAATGGGATTCAGACCTACAATTGATAGCACATCAGCTTGTCCTGCTCGCGCAGATAGAGCTTGCCGCCGGAGACGACCGGATGGGCCCACGATTCCTTTTCCTGATGCTTGGGTGTGAAGGACCCCTTCATGCGGAAGGCCTCGGAGGTGGCTTCCACCAGCACCACCAAGCCGTCCTGATAACGGAAGATCAGGTGTCCATCCACATAGGTGACGGCCGCCGAGCCCTTGCCGGGGGCTTTCACCGCGCCCCACATCGACTTGCCGGTCTTGACGTCGATGCATACCGGGTCGCCGCCGTTTTGTTTGTGGCCGCAATAGATATAGCCATCCACGAGCACCATGCCGCCGTGGTGGTTTTGCAGCACGTCGGCTTTCAGGAAATAAAGCTCGGTCGCCTTCACGCCGTCGCCGTCCTTGTCGAGTCTAACCATACCGGCGCCCGCGCCGTAAGCGCTGGAGCTGAAGACATGCTCGCCGGCGATGACGGGGCTGGAAATGTTGGCCACGCCGTTGGCCGAGTGATCGTAGCCCCAGAGGAATTTGCCGTCGCTTGCGCGCACGCCGATCACGCCGCGGCCGGTCATTTGGACATACTGTTTGACGCCGGCCGCCTTGGAGATGACGACCGAGCTGTAGCCGGCGCCGGGTTTGCCGTTTTTGGAGAACTCCGGCATTTGGCATTTCCAGAGTTCCGCGCCGGTGTCCTTGTTAAGGGCCACCATCATCGCAGCCGGGCCGCCGGGCGTGCAGATGGCGGCGTTGCCGTCCACCAACACCGATTCCGCATAACCCCAGCCGGACATCATCTTGCCGCCCCACTCCTTTTCGAAACTCTTCTTCCAGACCAGCTTGCCATCGGTGGTGAGGCAGGCGATCATGCCGTTAGAGGTGGTCACCCACAGTTGGTTGCCGACCACGGTGGGGGTGCAGCGTGCGCCCTCGAAACCATGTTTTGGCACGCCCTCGGTCAACACCGTGGACCACAAAACCTTGCCATCCTTGGCATCAATGGCCACCACTCCCTGGCCATCCTTCATGTCGCCGGTGGTGTAGATCCGGTCCCCCACCACGGACACGCTGGCATAGCCGTTGCCCATGCCCTCGCCCATCCAAAGCAATTCCGGGGCCTTTTGCTCCCAACTCTTGATGATGCCGGTTTCAGTCGATTTGCCGTCAAGGTTGGGGCCGCGGAATTGCGGCCAATCCTTGCCCGCCACAGGCGAATTGCCTAACGCAATGGCCGTCAATGAAACCAGCAGGCCCAACCTGTATTGCTGCGTTGCCTTCATTTGAATTTTCATGGTAAGTCACGCTTCTACGCGAGGCCGCCGCCACCTCTTGCAGAAAAATGCGTTTCCGTGAAAGGATCGGGGTTGCGACAGGCGTACCAGCACGGCCTCCGCAAAACGATCCGCTAATGAAAAAAATCAAGACTACCGCGCAAGGGTTCCTTATGGGTGCCGTGTTGTTTTCCCTTCCCGCCAACCTCTTTGCTTGGGAACCAAATGCTGCTGATTTGAAGCAGGCTGTGAGTACGGGGAACTTCGCCAGCTATTTTGACAACCTCACCAAATGGCTGGGCCAGAAGGCAACGGCAACCCCGGGAGGCACCTCGGAGCAGGGGCTGAAGACGCTCCTCAAGGATCCTGCGGTTGTCAGCGCGCTTGGCCAGCGGACGTTCCTGCTCAAATATGGCACCGGCAATGTTGAAAGCTTCGCCAAGGCCGAGTCGTCCAACCAGGCATTCCTGCTCGGGGTCATGCAGAATGGTCAGACGCTGGATCAGTTGTTGATAGGCGCGGTGCCCATCGGGCTCCGCCAACGCGAAGATAACAGTTTCGGCATTCCCGGCGGCTCTCTCAACATCTGGAAGACCATCTACGATGCGGACCCGGATTCCAGGACCGGCCTCTATCTGAAGCTGGCCATGGCCACCGCGATGAACCCGCCGGGCACCGGTTGCAGGGGAGCCGGCCAACCGGAAAAGCCCGAGGAACCGTTGTCCCGCTACCAACATTTCAAGGCGGCGCACAAGAACAAGGAGTTGTTTCCCAGTTTCGACAGGCTTGAGGTCTGGGAACTGAGGCACGTCACCTGTTCGATGGCCACCAATGCCGACCTCGCGTGGGGCCGGGAGATGGTCAACACCTGGAACCCGACATTCCGGAACAATGAGGGCGTGGTCGAGACAACCACCCAGGTGTGGCGCAGAAACTCGCCCATTTCACATGGCAACTCATACAAGAACGTTCTGGCAGGCGGCGGAAAATGCGGCCCGCGTTCCTCGTGGTCCGTGTTCATCTGCCAGGCGTTTGGCATTCCGGCCACCGGGGTGGGGCAGCCCGCACACGCCTGCGTGGCCTATCGGAAGCCCGACGGTGTCTGGGCCACCGCCTTTGGCCGGAGTTGGGCCGCGTCCAAGTTGCTAGGGCTATCGGGCAACGAGTTTGTCGAGGGCATGAATGCACGGCTGCAGCCGGAGCGCTTTGCCTTGGTCGAACACATGCGCTGGCTGGCCTTGGCTCTTCCCGCAGCCAATCAGGCACCGATTCTTGAACTGGCCAAAGAGATCACCAAGGCCCCGCCGGCGCCCGCCGCCACACCTGCCAAGGAGCCCGCGCCCGTGGTCGCGAAGCCCGCGACTCCGGCGACACCTGTCGTCCCCCCCACGTTTTCGGCCGTGAACGGAGTCATTCATGCGGATGCGGCATCCTTCTTTGACAACGGCGGTTGCACCGTGTTCGGCGGCCATCCCGGAGTGTGGCTCAACGACAGCTACCCGGCAGGCACCGGCAAACAAATCCATTTCGCCGCCAACATGGGCAGCGTCTGGGCGGGCTATAAGATCAATGTGCCCGCGACCGGAATCTATCAACTGGTGGCCAAGGTCGGGACGGTCAACTTCGAGCAGGGCCTGTTTGTCCGGTCCTACGGTGCCATGTATACCGCCAAGAGCGCCACGGCATCCGCCGTCTATAAGAACATGGTCAAGGACCTGGGACCCCAGCAGGCGATTGACAACAATCCCGGCACGCGTTGGGCCGTCAATGAAGGGGTCGATCAGGCCATGTTGGAAATCGACCTTGGCGAGTCCAAACCTATCAGCACCTGCATGATCGACGAGCGCTTCTTCAACCGCGTTTCGAGGTTCAAGGTGGAATACAAGGCTGGCAGTGAGTGGAAGCCGCTCTTTGAAGACACCAACATCGGGCTCGCCTACACCAAGGATTTCCCCATGGTGAAAGCCCAGAATGTGCGCCTCAGCACGCTGGATGGCCGCGAGCGGGGCGGTCCGACAATCTGGGAATTCAGCGTGGGCACCGTCAAAAACGGTTATGCCTGGATCAATCTGCCATGTACCTACGGCTTGTGGGAAACCACCAAACCGGTGGAAATCCGCCTGGTCAAGGGCGCACAAACCATTTGGTTCTTCGCCCCATTCCAGCGCGGCGTTTCAATGAAGTCGTTCGACCTGCGCTTCAAGGGTGATACACAGGCGCCTGGCACTCCGGCCTCGGCGCCTCTCAAGCCGTCCATACCATCCAGCCAGTTGAAGAATGCCACCGGCGAAGACGCTGAGTGAGCTTGGCTCAATAAGGAGCCACCACATTCCTGTGGTGGATATGTGAGGAGCCACCACATTCTTGTGGTGGTTATGTGAGGAGCCACCACATTGCCTCGCTACGCTCGCCCTCCGGGCAGCCTATGGCTGGCTATCTCCGCTGCGCTCCGGTTCCTGTGGTGGTTGCGGAAGTTAGACACATCGATGCGCGCCGAAGGCTCCGCTCATGGGCATGCCTTCCGCTCCTGACGACAGGAATGTCGTCACTCCTCAGCCTTCCGCACGACGACAAGAATGTCGTCACTCCTCAATGCCTCAGCGCATCACGGAGGTGCCGGCGATACCCGAGCCATGACCAAAACCGGGCGTTGGCGGCAATCACCACCACCAGCAGCCCGATCCACGCCAATCCATGGGCCGTGCCACCGGCATAAAGCGCCGGCAGGATGGCGACCATCGCTGCCAGCAGGCCGATGCCCAAGCCCCAGCGGATGAATTGGCCGGCCTCCAGCCGGATGACGCGCCGGGTGGTTTTTTCCGGCACGCCCAGGCTGTGCAGGATGGCGAACTCATCCCGCCTTTCGGTTAGATTGCGTGCGGTCAGCAATCCCAGTCCGGCGCTGCCCACAATCACGCCGAGCCCGCCCAGCAGATGGAAGATGGCGATGTAGGTGTTCTCGACCTGGTGAAAGGCGGCCAGCCGCTCGCCGGTGGTTGACACCATGGCGCCTTGATCCGCCAGTGCCAGTTGCAGGCGCGCGGCGCCCTCGCCGCGCGGCGTTCCTTCTAACAAGAATAGCCGGGGTCCCTCAGCCGACGGATAGTGCTGCAAAAAGCGCGCCTCATCAACCACCAGACTGCCCTGAAACACCGTCCCGTCGAGCGTGCCGGCGATCTCCACCGGAAACTCCCGGCCCCATTCGTCCTGATAGAGAAGCCGCTCGCCAAGCTTTTTCTTCAAGACCCACAACAGGGTGGTCTCATCCACAAAAGCCCGCAGCACCGGCCCCTCGCGCAGTGTGTTCCAATCCTTGCCGCAGCCGGCGAGCACCTGCTTGATAGGAAAGGCACCGAGCTGTGCCAAGGTCGCGACATCGGTGGCCAGCAGGCGCGGGCGCGTCACGCTGTTGAGATTGAAGCAACTCGCATCATCCCCGGGGCCGATGCGCAAGGGCAGCACCCGGCCGAAGTGACTGCGCGCCGCTCCCAGATCCAACACATCATCCGCAGCCTGGGTGGCGTTGCCGCGGGTCACCGCGCGGGTGGTTTCCACCCAGTAGGCGAAGCCACCCGTGCCGCTGCCGCGTTGCTCCCAATCATCACCGCCGGATTTGCGGAAGGCCGCAACCGACACCACCAGAAACACCCCGCCCGCCAGACTGCCCACCACCACCAGACTGCGCGTTGGCCGCCGCCCGCAATTCAAGTCCGCCAACCGCCGCGGCGATAGCCCGTCGCAGGCCGTCGCCGCCCTGCGTCGCAACACCCAGCGGTAAACCGCCAACCCGGCTAACAACAACATGAATCCCGCCAGGAAAAACGCCCCCGGCACCCCCAACACGCCGCGACCGGTTAGAGCCGCCAACCCGCCCGCCGCCAGCCCGAGCGCCCACCATGGCACCGGCCCCGCGCCCGTCCGCACCACTTCTTCGGTGCCCGCTTCCAGCCGCAGGCTCGCACTCTGCCGCGCCTGCTTGCGCGTCACGGCCCAGATGACCCCCATCATCAGGCACACAAAGCCCGCCATGCCGCCCGCGAGCGTCGCCGCCTCGACGTGAAACCGGAACAGGCCCTGCCCGCCGGGACCGCTCCAGATGGTCGCCAGCAATGCTAACAAAAACCGCGTGTAGGCCACCGCCAGCAGGGCGCCGATAGCGCTGCCCGCCACCACCACGCACAGCCCTTCGAGCAGGCGCCAGCGCATGACTTTGTTAGGTGAGATCCCGAGTGCCGCCAATAGTCCGCTTTCGTGGTTGCGCAGCTCGATGTGGAAGCGAAACAACATTGCCGTCAGGGCCACCGCCGCCGCCATCAAAAACAGGCTCATACCTAACAACAAGCCCGCGAAATCCACCGGCGAGGCGGCCGCCGCCAGTCCTTGTTTGCCGGTGTCCTGCAGCACCAGGCCCGCCACGGCCGGGGTCATTGATTCCAACAATCCGGCCGCAACCGCATCCCGCGACGCCACCGCCGCGGGCACCCGCAGCGCGGTGAATTCGCCCCAGCGGTTGCCGAACAACTCGCGGCCTTTTTGCAGGGGCAGGAAAAGCTTGGGCGTGCCGCGGTGCGCGTCCCAATACGCCTCATCCTTGTCGCGGATCCGCTTGACGTCGATGGGCACGCCCGCATCCCAATCCGCGGTCTTTTCGGCACTGGCCACGCCGGGGAAATCCGGCATCCAGCGCCGGTCCGCCGCCAGGTCGGTTAGAGGGACAACCCCAGCTACCGGCAATCGCGCGCTGCGTTCCACCAGGCGGTTGGATGCATCCAGGGCGTAGTAGTCAAGGCGTACCTCATCGCCCGCCTTGGCAGCGAGGTCGTCGGCTTCCCAGGCGTTGAGCACGACACCATCCAACTGGTCAGGCAGGAACGGAGCCGCGGCGGCCTCCACGGCGGTGACCATGGAATACGGCGTGGTCTTGCCATTGGTGGCGATCGTGTTGGCCATGTAGGTGATTACCGGTTGCGCCTCCGGGAAACGGTGTTGGATCACCGCCGCCACTTGCCGGTCAAAAAAGATCCGGGAGGTCCGGATCTCCACCGCCTTGGCCAGCGGCACTTCCTCCACCGACAAGCCATAATCCGCCAGCGTGCAACGGTGGGTGATGCGCTCTGACAATTCAGCGCGGTCCGGCATCTTGCGGTCATTCACCAGCAGCAGGTTGGCCTTGCCCGCCAGCCCGAGCGCCTGTTGCAGCCGTTCGATCGGCACAAACACGGTGGCTTGCGGCAACTGCGTGGTCTGCAGGCTGAAACGCCCGAAACGCGCATCGCCGCAGATCTCGCTCACTTCGCCACTGAGAGCGATCACTTCCGCGGCCTTGCCCGCCAGCGGCGCGTCGCGTGCGATCGTGGCAGGTTTCTCCAAGCGCAGCACCAGAGATTCGTTAGGTGCCAAGGCCAGACTGCGGGCCAGATGTGCGTTGACGAAAAACCCGCGGTCCGGTGGCGTGGTCGTGCCGCCGGCACCCGGTCCGAGTAGCCAGAACCTCTCGTCCACGCCCAATACCTGGACGTCACCCAACGCCCGCCCGCTGCCTTGCACGGATGCCGTCGCTTTTACCCACAACACCGGAGCCGCCTGTGTCGCTGCGCCCGTTAGTTCGCCGGCCAGCCCCGCGCGGAAGAACCGGTCGCCGCCGGCCAGCACGGCATTCACTTTGCCGAGACGTGCCGCCGCCACTTTTTGCAGGGAGGATTTGACCGAGTCGCCGGCCATCAGCGCGCCCAGCAAAACCATCGCGCCGAGGGCGGCACCCGCCAGCACCCCGAGATAGGACCGGCGGAAAAACCACAGGCCGCGCAGCATGAAGGAAACCCCGCTCATCTAACAACCTCCTTGAGCTTGCCTTGGGTCAGTTCGAGAGTGCGGCCGATCCTGCGGGCCAGCGTGGCGTTGTGGGTCACCACCACCATCGTCACGCCTTCCTCGCGGTTGAGTTGCAGTAACAACTCCGCCACCCGCTCGGTGGCCGCGGCGTCGAGCAAGCCGGTGGGCTCATCCGCCAGCACCAGACACGGGCGGTTGAGCAAGGCCCGGGCGACGCCAACGCGCAGCCGTTCGCCGCCGGACAGCTGCCATGGCAAGTGCTGGAGCCGGTGATCCAGGCCGACCTTGTGCAACAAATCCCGCGCGCGCGCCTCCGTCTCGGCTGGCGTTTCCTCCCAGTCTCCGGCCAACCGCGGCACCTGCACGTTTTCCAACACGGAGAGTTGTGGCAGCAGGTGATGGTGTTGGAAAATAAAGCCGAGCGACCGGTTGCGGAAGCGGGCCGCCTCTGCTGTCGTGAGCCCGCTGATGTTGCGTTCTGCGATCCGGATGGTACCACCGCTGGGTTGATCCAGCGCTCCTAGCAAGTTGAGCAGGGTGGTCTTGCCGCTGCCCGACGGGCCGACAATGGCCACCGCCTCGCCCGCGGCGACTTCCAAGGCCAACCCATCCAACACCCGCAGCGCTTCGGTCTGGGTTTCATGGATTTTGGTTAGGCCTGCCACTTCAATCATTGCCATGACCGAGTTCCTATGCGACGCATCGGGCTTGTCAATCCGATAAGCGGCCCGGCTCTCCCCCTAGGCGCATTCGTGACAATGGGGGAGGGGCAAATCCGCATCCCCCGGGTTGCACCATCAACCCGACCGCGCTGTCACCAGCGTGCCTGCGGAGGCCCGCGGAGCGCTTCGGGACTGGCTGGTGAAACGATTCGTTGATTTCCGGGTTGCCAAATCCGGGGTAGGTGGTCTATTTTCCGCCCGCCGCAGTGCGAAAAGCCTCATAGTGTAATGGTAACACACCGGATTTTGATTCCGTTATTCCAGGTTCGAGCCCTGGTGAGGCTATTTCCCGCAGCCGGGCTCAGTGCCGAGCCTTCTCAATAGTCCCGTGGTGTAACGGTAGCACAACAGATTCTGAATCTGTTTGTCAAGGTTCGAATCCTTGCGGGACTACTCATTGCAAATCAATGTGTTACGACTTGTGAATGGCTAACAATCTAACGCGGTGATGCCCTTTGCCTGCCCCTTGGCGGACGATGAAAAATCACGCCCGGCCAAGGTTTGAAGTTACCTGCCCTTTCGCCGCCCCCGCTACCCCGGCCAGGGTCAAAGGTTTTCTGGCGGCCTTGGCGATGGCGGCTTGGGTGTTGATGGGTTGGGGGTGGTTAGGCAGTGGCGCGGGCGAAGACCTTCCGCAGGATGCGGAAGGAGGCACGCTGGAAGCGGCGCCACCCCGACGAGGTTTTCGGGGTTGAAGGTGAAGTGGCTAAATCCACATAAAGGCGGATTCCTGGCTTGACGTGTTCGCTTTTTTGTGTATTTTACCCCCGGTGATCAAGAGTTTTGCAGACCTCCTTACGGAAAAGCTTTTCCTGGGTTCGGAAATGACTCGAAAGGAAGCTAACAAACTTGGGACACTCAACCCCGTCAAGGCCTTCGAGCGGCTCGCTATCCTCAATGAGGCTGATGAAAAATCCCTGCTCCTCATTCCCGCACTCCACTACCACAAGCTCAAGGGAACTTCCCAATACTCCATCGATGCCGATTCCCGCAATTCCCCATGGCGCATCACCTTCCAATGGGAAAACGCGGAAATGAAGAACGTCGAACTCGTCAGAATCGAAGACCCCCACTGAAGCCCACCGCAAATGAATCAGCAACCCACCGCCATACCGCGGGACCCGCACAAGGTTCCCAAGCCGCTTTCCAATCCTGCCGCCGCCCTCATCCGGGACACCCTTGCCCATCACGGTGTCACCCAGCTTGCCGCCGCCGTCGCCATGAACCTCAGCAAAGCCCAACTCAATGATGTGATCCGCCAGAAAAAGGGCGTTAGCGCATCCATGGCGTTGCGCGTCCAATTCTGCTTTGGCATCCCCGGAGATTTACTCATCCGGCTCCAAAGCCAGTTTGATTTCCAGAAAGCCTACCACTCCGCCAAGAACCGCGCACTTCATCAACAGGTCAAAAGTCTCGCCTGACTACGGCTCAGAAATCGCCTTCTCATTGAAGGCCGTTGCTAGAACCGGCGGCCGGACCGGAGGGCGGCGGAAAGGCGGGTTGGATCGCTGGCGTCCGACCCGCTCCATATCGATTGAGGCAGCCGCCCGCTCTCACAGCATCGGCTCGTCCGCCGCCGGCACGTGCCGCGGGCGGCCTTTGACGAGGTCGGGTCCGCTGGGCTGGTCGATCATGCCGGTGATGCCCCAATCGGCCGCGCGTTTGCCATACTCGGCGAACAAGACTTTGAGGTTGGCATTGGCGATGAATTCCGGATGCTCGACGAGCACATCATACGGGCCGGCCCGGCTGAAGATCTTGGTCATGATGGGCACCAAATCCAGAATGAAGAGGGTGCCGAAAATGACAAGGAACTGGAACAATCCGGCCATCCATTTTTGGTCCTTCTCGCCCGCCTCCAAGGGGTCGGCGTCCGGCGCGGGGACAAAGATCACGCGGTAGAGACCGATGGTTTCCTCCATGGGATCGAGGACGCCATTCATTTTGCGCTCGATGCGCTGGATTTGCGGGAGATAGCGCTCGTCGTGACGCTTCACGTTGCTGGCGTGAGTGGTTTCCAAGGTGGCGGTCTGCTCGGCCAGCCGCGCGAGGCGTTGCGGGTACTCGGCTTCCACGGCGGCGAGTTCCGCATTGACCTTGGCCAAGCGTTCCTTGCGCAGGCGTTCCTTTTCTTTCGCTTCCTCGATGAAGGCCTCGCGTTTGCCGACCAGTCCGTCGATGTAGGCGTTGCGATCCGCGAGCCGCGCGGCGGCAAGTTGTTTGTCGCTGGAGATGAGTGCATCCAATTGGGCGCCCAGCGCCGCTGACAAGCGCTTGATGTCCGCGCTCACATTTTTATCCCGCTCCTTCATGTCCTTGGTGCGTGGCCCCACACCGGACTTTTTCGGTTCGGGATAAAACTCATTCGGCTGACCGGCGGATTCCCGCGCGATGGCCTCGACCAGCCGTCGATGCAAATCCTGTTTTTCCTCGAGTTCCGCCTTGGTTTTGGTCTTGGTCTCCCGTTGGGCCTCGATGCCGGCCAGCACATTGCGGGTTTCGCCACTTGCCGGTGCCACAAAGTCCGGATCACCCGCCTTGCTGCGCTCTTCTTCCGTCCGCTTGTCCGCTTCTTCTTCCGGGTTGAGACCGGCTTTTTCCAACTCCGGCAGTTGGGCCGCGAGCGTGTCGCGCTGGGTCGTGTAAGTGGCTACGATTTGCTTGCGTGCGGCGGTTTCATCCTCGCGGATTTTCTGCAGTTCGGCGGCCAACTCGGCGCGTTTGGTCGATTCTTCCTCGGAGATGGAATTGAGTTTCCCCTGCAATTCGGTTTGCATGCGGTACTTGATGGCCGGCCGGTATTGATCCAGACAGAATGGGAAGCCGATGGCCACGCTGATGACGGCCGAAAGCCCGAACCGGAAAATCACCTGAAGGCCGCGCCGCCACCACGGTTGGAACGGCCGGTAGGTCGCCAGCAGGATGCGGTCCGTGTTCATGATCACGAACGCCCACGCGATGGCGATGGCCACCACCGACAGCCACGGCGGCTCGGCAAAGCGGCTCTTGGCATAAAACACCATACCCAGAAACGACATCACCGTGGGAATCATCACCGTGCTGCCTATCACCGCGATCCGCTCCCGTTCGCTTGGCGGACAATGCCGCAGCGTCTCCCAGCGCGCCCCGGCCAACCAATAAAACGGGCGCATCCAGCGATCCCATGAAGCCACTTGATTGGAATCGGGAACAGGATCGGGTGATGGAGCCATCTGCATTTCGATGCCAGCGTAAGGATCCCGCAGGGCAATGCCAGTGAATTTTTCCGCGAGGGAAAGAAAGACCGATAAATCAACGTCTTAGAGTGCTCACGGCTGCTTTGGCCGGCGGGTCCGGAGCTGGGGTTTGCGCATAGGCCCACGGCCCAGCACCAACATAACTGATAGAGCACATGAATCTAGCAAAATATCCGCAGTCTGCCTGGGGTCGCCTTGGCACGTTCACTCTCATTGCCGCCTCACTCATGGGGGCCTGGCCGGGGCTGGCCGGGGCGGAAGCGCCGCCGGTTGCTCCCCAGGCGGTCCTCACGATTGACACGGACACCCCGTCCAAACCCTACAGCCCGATGCTTTTCGGCGGGTTCCTCGAGCACTTCGGCACCCAGGTCTATGGCGGCGTGTTCGATCCCGGCTCCCCGCTGGCCGATGCCAAGGGCTTCCGCAAGGATGCCGTCGCGGCGCTGAGGGAACTCAAATGCCCGATTGTCCGCTGGCCGGGCGGTTGCTATGCCAGCGGCTACCATTGGGAAGCGGGCGTCGGCAAAACCCGCAAGCCGACCGACGACATGGCCTGGGGCGTGGTTGAACCTAACACATTTGGCACGGATGAGTTTGTCGAACTCTGCCGGCTCCTCGGCTGGCAACCGTATATTTGCAACAACGCGGGCAACGGCACCGTCGAGGAAATGAAAAATTGGGTCGAATATTGCAACGGCAGTACCGGGAAATACGCGCAAATGCGCCAGGCCAGCGGCTACGACCAACCGCACAACGTTAATATCTGGAGCATCGGCAACGAGAACTGGGGCCAGCATGAGATTGGCTACAAGCCGATCGAACAGTGGGCGCCGCTGGTGTTAGAGGCGGCCAAGGCCATGAAGGCGGCCGACCCGAAGATTCAACTCACCGCCGCGGCACTCCCTAGCAAAGAGTGGTCGCTGCCGCTGCTCAAACAAGCCGGACCCTATCTCGACTATATCTCGATCCATGGCTATTGGCTCGGACTGTGGGGCAAAAATGACATGCCCGATTACCTCACATGCATCATGCAATCGGATGTGCCGGAAAAAACCATAGCCGACTACGTCGGCGTGCTCGAGGAGGCCGGCGTCCGCGGGCGGATCAAGATCGCCTTCGACGAATGGAATCTGCGCGGCTGGCATCATCCGGGATTTCCGCGCAAGTCGGTGCAGGATTACAACAATCCCGAGGTCATCAAGTTGGTGGCGGCCCGTACCAAGAGCGACATCGCCTCCCAATACACCATGGCCGACGCGCTGTTTTCCGCGTCCTTCCTCAACGCCTGTTTGCGGCACTCCGAGGATGTCGGCATGGCCAACATCGCGCCCATCGTCAACACTCGCGGGCCGCTCTTTGTGCATCCCAAGGGCATCGTCAAACGCACCCATTTCCACACCCTGGCCATGTATGCCAACCAACTCGAACCCCGCGTCGCCAAGACCACCCTCCGGACCGATAACCTCACCCACGGCAAGCAGGCCGTCGCCACCGTCGATGCCGTCGCCACCGTCAACGAGTCCGGCAAAAGCTGGTCCATCGTCCTGGTCAACCGCCACCCCGCACTGCCGGTGGCCTGTACCGTCAAATTCAAGGATGTTTTGCTAGATGGCGACTACGAGGCGCTGGTGCTGGCCGGGGAAACCCCCGATTCATTCAACGACATCGATAACCCTAACCGGGTGGTGCCGGTGAAAACCAAGCTATCCTTCACCAAGGGCGTGGCCAACTTGCCACCGCATTCTCTAACCATCGTGAAGGTGGCGGGACTCAAACCAGCTCCTCCAGAAGCTGGTCGTGCGCCTTGAGCCAGGCCTTGGCCTTTTCGGTGGTCGGTGCCTTGGCACGCACGATGTTCCAGAACCGCGGCGTGTGGTTGGTTTCCATGAGGTGGGCCTTGATGGCATCGGTGTGGATGCGGTAATTGAGTTTGGAGAGCGTGCGGTTAAGATTCCACGAGAGGGAAAGGCGGCGGTTTTCATCGTCCTTGAGGCGCTGGAACTCCTTGATCAGGTAGAGCTTGAATTCGACCGAGATCCACGAGGCGAATTCGAAGGCGATGTCCTTGTGGGAGAAGGTGCCGCCGTAACGACCGGATTTCGACTGGATGCCTATGGCGTCAGTGGTGTCAATCCATTGCCGGGGAGTCAGAACGAAACTATTGAGGCCGGCTCGATTTCTAAACCCCTCGAATTCGAGGGGTTTAAAACCGGGATTGTTCAGGCACTCCCAAATGCCTAGGAATTCCACCGTGTTACGGTTGCGCATCCAGTTCTGAATCACATGGTCAGAGCGGTCAGGCTCCTTATGCTTGGCGATGTCCGTCAACGAGATAAAGTCTGTCGTGGGCTGGGACAACACCGTAACAACCGTGCCTTTGACCTCGATGGTGGATTTATGAGTTTTGTTCATTTCGGTGTTTCTTTCATTTCAAATACCCCAATTCAGTGAGAAACCCGTTGAGCGCCTGGAGGGTTTCGGTGCGTGTGCTTCCAGGGCTCGGTTGGAGACGGCGTATTTGAAGAGGAAGGATTCGAGTTGGGAGAGAGTGATATTTTCGCGGGTCATGAGGGGCGGGAGGTCGGAGGGCGGATGCACACGGCATGTGCTTCTGCGGCCTACCCATTAAGCATAGGGGTGTTTGAATTGGCAACCCAGAAGCGAGCCATCGCCGAAAATGGCATTGCGCGGCCACACGGGAAAGCCCATGCTGGAGTTGCAAGACGGACTGAGCCACGCCGATCCGTGAACCAGTTGCGCCAAATCACATCGTCAAACCGACAACGGTACACTTGCACCCGATGATTTCCAACCGAATTTCAATCCACCAACTTCTAATTGATTTGTTCACATGCCTATTTTTCAGTCCGCCATGATACATCTAACTCTCTTCCCGCTTTGGGTGGCGTGCGCGGTGCCGCTGGCAGCGGCCGACGCGCCGGTTGCCGGCACGCCGGCGGCGGAGCTCGCCACCACCGACCTGACAATCAGGCTGGCGGCGGACGGGCACATGGTTGGGGCGGCTTGGGGCAACCCGCACGTGGCGCGGCCTGTGACGGCGCGAACATTGCTGACCGGCTGCCAGCGCGATGGCGCGACGACCCTGCGCAAGCAGGACGACGGCAGCGTGACCTTCCAAAGCCGCTGGCTGCAACCCGCCACCCCGAATGCCTGCGTGGTGGTGGAGCGTTTTGTTCCCACTCCTAACAGCATGCGCTGGGAAGTCGAGATCCGCGGCGAGGGGGCGCCGTGGAGCACTGAAATCCTCACCCAACTGGAATACCCGGCAACCCCGCAAACCCGCATGTGGGCGGCATGGGCCGACCCCGCGCAGGTGAACCGCCCGTGGTTCAAGAGCGGCGGTTGGAACGACCCGCTCACGGCGATGCCCTTGAAGGACAGCACCTGGGATTATGGTGCGCCTGCATTTCGCTCGGACAATCCTCGCATCGGCTGGTGCCCGTTTGATGGCAACCTGATCTGCCTGCCCTTGGTCTCGGTGCTCGACCCGGTAACCGATAGCGGACTGAGTCTCGTGCTATCGCCGGAGGACAAGTCCCGCGAACTCACCTTGCGCACCACTACGGACGGCCGCTTCACCTTCGCCCGCGCCAACCACCGGATCGATGGCCGGCGGCCTATCAAGTTTGCCATGGACCTCATCGCACATGAGGCGAGTTGGCGCGGGTCCTTGCGCTGGATGACCGGGCGCTACGCGGCGTTTTTCGATCCGCCCAATCTTCTGGCCGACGACATGGCGGGCACCGCCGCGTATTCGTGCCAGGACCTGGATTTTGATGTGGCCAAAATGAAGCAGATGGCGATGCGGGTGAACTGGCGTGCCAGCTTCGATTTCCCCTACATGGGGATGTTTTTGCCACCGGTGGCGGAAACGGATACCTGGCCCCGTTTTGGCGGCAAGCAGACATCCCTGCCGGTGATGCGGGAGTATGCCGCCAAAATGCGTCAGATGGGTTTTCATGTGCTGAGTTATTTCAACATCGACGAGTTCGGCGCCAAAGTCACCTGGCCCTTGCCGGCCCGCACCACCGGACGCGATGCGGACCTCTGGAAAAACTGCAACGACTTTCTCTCCGCGAAGTTGTCCGAGGCGATCCTCCACATCCCGGAACGCACGCCTAACAAACTCTTGGGATCCAGCATCTATCCGCTCTCGCGCCCCGGCGGCCCGTACTTCACCTGGGAGGACGGCATCGTTCTTGATTGCGGCGATTCCAACTACCGCGACTTTCTGTTGGACCAGGCACGCCAACATATCGAAAAACTCCCGCAAGCCTCCGGCATCTGCATCGATCGATTGGATTGGCTGAGGGTCTACAACGAGCGCGCCGACGACGGCGAAAGCTGGTTCGAGGGCCGCCCGGCCCGCTCGCTGATGGCCTCATGGAACGACCTGATGGAACGCCTCGGCCCGCTCATGCATCAGTCCGGCAAAGTCGTGTTTGTCAACAATCACGTCAAGCGCCTCGACTTCCTGCGCCATGTTGACGGCATCTTCGATGAATTCACCTACACCGGCGCCCCGCTCAACCTAACAGCCTTGCTGGCGCTGCGCAAACCGGCCCTCGGCTGGACCGATGACGAAGCCGCCCTGCACCCCGATCCGGATGTCTTTTTCCAGCGCTATCTGCACCTCGGGGTCTATCCGATGGCACCGTTTCCCGGCAACGACCACTCGCTGAGGCCGAGTGCCTGGGTGGACCGGCAATATCTCGATTACGGGCCGTTGCTCGACGCGATGCGTGGCAAGAAATGGGTGTTGACGGCACATTGCGTTGAATCCGCCACGCCCGGGGTGAAGGTCAATTTGTTCCAAGTGCCCGGCGGCTACGCGCTGCCGGTGACCGGTGGCGGGCCAACCACGACCGCGGTTGTTAGCCTGCGCCATCTGCCTGCCCTCGAGCGCTTGCGCTGCGAGGCGCGGCACCCCGGCGCGGACAAGCCGCTGGCGGTCCCGGCGACTTTCAAGGACGGTTGTCTCACCCTGCAGGTTCCACTCCAGCGCGGCTGCGCGATGGTGATGCTGCGGGATTGATAGCCATAGGTCCCATGGGATCTTCTCGACTTCCCCTATCCCTGCCGCTTGAATACCGGCGCCACGCGCCCCCCGATGCCACCGCCACCTCGCCGACCTTTCCATAACCCCAGACAACCCGGCCCTCAAGCCGCCGGCAAGTCACCGCAAGGCAAGCCGGTGCCGCTGGCCGAACGTGGCTGGGATCCGGTGGCCGCGTGGTATGACAAGCTCGTGGGCGAAAGTGGCTCGGATTACCACCGCCAGGTCATCCTTCCGGCCACGCTCCGCATGTTAGACCCACAGCCAGGCGAATCGATCATCGACGTGTGCTGCGGCCAGGGCGTGCTGCTCAAGCCGTTGTTAGATGCGGGCGTTGGCAAGGTGACCGGCATCGATGCCAGTCCGCGCCTGATCGCGGCGGCCAGGGCCCGCCATGGCACCGAGCGGCGGGTGGCACTCATCACGGCGGATGTGTGTGCGCCGGGGAGGTGGGCGGATGGCAGCCATGATGCGGCCACCTGTGTGATGGCGGTGCACGATGTGGTCGATCCGGTGGCGTTGTTTGCCAACATGGCGCGTGCGCTCAAGCCGGGCGGTCGGGCGGTGCTGGTGATGATGCATCCGTGTTTCCGGATTCCGCGGCAAAGCCACTGGGGCTGGGACGCCGAGCAGAAAATCCAATACCGGCGACTGGATGCGTATGGTTCGCCGCGGGACATTCCCATCACCACCCATCCCGGCAAAGGTTCAGGCGAACAAACCACTTTTCATCATCGGCCGCTCGCCGAGTTGCTCACCGCCATCGGCACGGGCGGACTCGCCGTCACCGCCTGTGAGGAACTCTACAGCCACCGCCGCTCCCAAGTGGGCCCCTTCAGCAAGGCCGAACACCGCGCCGCCCAGGAGTTTCCGTTGTTCCTCGCCCTCACTGCGCGCCGGATGTGACTGCGGGCCGCGAAGGGCTCAGGATACCTGCATGGCTTCTTCACAATATCACGGAATAGTTGGACTTTCCGTGCATGGGCCACCATTCCACGCTGGCGGAAATACAAGCGGCGGTCAGGGTTGCCGCCGCACGGAAATTCAACAAGGCTGACCAATGACCGGCTTGGATACCAACATCCTCGTGCGTTCAGACGAACCGATCGCCGCGCGCTGCCAGGAAGGCGGCTGCGCCAAACTGGCCACCTTCGACAAGGCGCTCGCCAAACGCCATGGCGCGTTCGCCTTCATACCCAAGGCCAAGTGAACGGGCATCCGTAACTGGCTGGAAATGCCTGCTAACAGAGGCGGCCCGGCGAATTTCCTCACACACGGGCTTGCGCCGCGGCGCCGCCTGCCACACGCTCTACGCCATGAGCGACGTGATGATCGAAACGGTGGACCTCCACCGCAGCTACCGGATTGGCAACAAATCCATCGAGGTGCTCCATGGCATTGACCTGCGCATCGCCCGCGGTGAAAAGCTCTTCCTCTGCGGCCCGAGCGGCGCAGGCAAAACCACCCTGCTCTATACCCTCGCCGGGTTGGAGCGCCCCGAGCGCGGCAGCGTCCACATCGATGGCTCCGACCTTTATGCTCTCGGCCGCCGCGAACAAGCCCGCTTCCGCAATGCCCTCATCGGCTACGTGTTTCAAAACTACCACTTGCTGCCCGAACTCACCGCGTTGGAAAACGTCGCCGTCCCCGGTGCCATCGCCGGCCGCGATTCCTCCGTCGCCGCCATGCAAGCCCTCGATCGCGTCGGCTTGGCCGATCGCGCCGAACACCTCCCGGCTGAACTCTCCGGCGGCGAACAGCAGCGGGTCGCCATCGCTCGCGCCATCGTCAACGAGCCCAAAGTTCTTTTCGCCGATGAACCCACTGGCAACCTTGATTCCAAGAACAGCAGCGAGATCATGAAGATCCTCCTCGATCTGGCTTCCGAACATGGCGTCACCTTGGTCGTCGTTACCCACGATCACCACCTTGCCAGGGCCGGCGACCGCACTCTCGTGATCCGCGATGGCTCGATCCACACCCATGCCCACGTGGATTGAAAATATTTATAAATCCGCACCAGTCGTTTACTTCGAGCATGTTAAGGCAATTATCACATTTTGATTGAATCATTTGTTTGACGTCTGCCGCCGATTTATCGCAGGCTCCGGCACACTATGAAGCGAACGATTGTTCCAAGCACGGCGCCGAAGTTGCGATTGATAGAAGCCGCCGAGAAATTATTTGCGGAGCACGGGTTTGACGTCGTTTCAGTGCGGGACATCACTCAGGCGGCAGGCGGCAATGTGGCCGCGGTCAATTACCATTTTGGCAGTCGCGATGGACTGGTGTCGGTGGTGATGACCCGCTACCTCACACCGGTCAACGAAGAGCGCCTGGCGAGGTTGCTGACTGCTGAACAAAAATGGGCGGGGAAGGCCGTGCCAGTCAAGGAAGTGGTGGATGCCTTCGTGCGGCCGATCGTCACCCACATGGACAAGTCCGAACTCTCTGAGTCGTTGTACTTGCGTCTGGTTGGAAGGATTTTTGGCTCTCACGGCAACGGAATCCCAGCCGAAATCGAGGCACGGATCAATGTTTCAATCGACCGTTTCACGCAAGCGTTGGGCAAAGCCTTGCCCACGCTGGGGGAAGCGGATTTGGTGTGGCGCCTGCATTTCGTGGTTGGAGCGATGATCCACATGCTCACGCACGGGGAGGCTCTGCAACGGCTATCACGCGGGGCGTCTGGCAGCCCGGGCAGGGAAGCCACCTTGGAGCGGTTCCTGTCCTTTGCCGTGGCCGGCCTGCAGGATGGCGTGATGAATCAGCCGGCGCATCAAGCGGTGGCGCGCGAGCCTGCCAACGATGCGCCCAAACCGCCGTTGCCGCACGCCGAGCCAGACGGCGGCCACGAACCGCCATCACAGGCTGCCGAGCCGGTGCCGTCAGACGACGCGCCACTACCGCAGGCTGACCAGGCGGGGCGGAAGCCTGAGAGAAAGAAGGTCAGGAAGGTCGAGACAGAGAGCCCGCAGGTGATGTTTGAATTCTGAGGGATTGTTCCTGCGCGGCCTGTAGCGGTCGGTGACCGCCGATGGCGCATGCTCCACCTCACGCTGGCATCGACGCTCACACAGCAGCGCTACAATTCAAGAGTTGCTGGGCAGCAGTGGCCGCGGGAATTTGGTTGGAGGCAACCTGTTGCTCGAGTCCGGGCAGGAGTTTATGGATGCGCGGGTTGCGAAAGAAGCGGTGGCGCAATTCCTCCTCGATCATGGCATGCATCCATTCGACGGCCTGGCGCTCGCGGCGCGCGGTTAAGGCGCCGGACCCGCGCGTGGCGACGACGAATTGGTCGATGCGGCCCCACAATTCAGTTAGAGTGGCCGGATCGTGGGCGGAGCAGGTAATGCAACGGGTTTGCCAGCCGGGGGTGGCCGGTTGCAGGAAGCTGAGCACGCGGTTGGATTCGGCGGCGGCCAACCTGGCCCGCTGGATGTTGTCGCCATCGGCCTTGTTGACGGCTAACAGGTCGGCGATTTCGATAACGCCCTTTTTCATCCCTTGCAGTTCGTCGCCGGCCCCGGCAAGCATGATGAGGAGGAAAAAATCCACCATCGAGCGGACGGTCACCTCGTTTTGGCCGACACCGACGGTTTCGACCAAAATGATGTCGAAGCCCGCGGCTTCGCACAGCAGCATCGTCTCGCGGCTCTTGCGGGCGACCCCGCCTAACGATCCGCCCGAGGGCGAAGGCCGGATATAGGCATGCGGATGGCGGACAAGGTTTTCCATGCGGGTCTTGTCGCCGAGGATGCTGCCGCCGGTGACCGAGCTGGACGGATCCACGGCAAGCACGGCGAGGCGGTGGCCCTGGTCGCAGAGCAGGCAGCCGAGGGTTTCAATGAGGGTGCTCTTGCCGGCACCGGGCACGCCGGTGATGCCAACACGGATCGAGTTGCCGGTATGCGGCAGCACCCGGGTGAGCAGTTGCTGGGCGAGTGCCTGGTGGGACGGGTGGTTGCTCTCCACCAACGTGATCGCCCGTGACAGCACACCGATGTCGGACTCCAACACGCCCTGCGTGTAGTCGTCGAGGGTTAGCTTGCGGCGCTTGGCGGGCGGCTTGTGGGGCACGGCCGCCGAGCCTAGCGAAACTCCGGCCATCACGCGACACGCAAATTTCGGGTCCTGTTCCGCGCCCACCGGCACCCAGTCCGGCAGCCCGCCCGCCATGGCACAATCACAGGCCGGGTCCGGCGATGGAGGAACGGCAGGGCTGGCGGAATCCGGGCTCATGAGATCAGGGGTGGCTGGCTAAGGTGGCAAAAGCGTTGCCCAAGACTTACGCGGATTCCACCGCTTGATCAAGGGTTTGCTCTCAGCCTCTTGCGCCCATCCCGGGAACACCAATTATTGGGACGGTCGTCCAAAGATATTGTCATAGGCTGGTGGGTGGCACGTCCCGCGCTCACGCCCGCTGGCGCAACTCGACGTGGCGGGTTTTGCCGCTGGTGGTTTTCGGCAGTTCGCCGACAAACTCGATTTCGCGGGGATATTTGTATGGCGCCACCGCTTGTTTGCAATGGTCCTGCAATTGTTGTTTGAGGGATTCGTCAGGTTCGATGCCGCGGCGCAGCACCACAAACGCCTTCACAATCTGGCCGCGGATCGGATCGGGTTTGCCCACCACTGCGACATCCAGCACCGTGTGATGCTCGAGCAGGGCGCTCTCGACTTCAAACGGCCCGATCCGGTAGCCGGAACTCTTGATGACATCGTCCTTGCGTCCGATAAACCAGAAGTATCCGTCCTCGTCGCGGGTGGCGCGGTCGCCTGTCAGATACCAATCGCCGCGGAACCGGTCTGCGGTCACCTCCGGATGCAGCCAGTATTCCTGGAACAAGCCGAGCGGGCGCACGGGGGCCACGCGCACCGCCACTTCGCCTTCCTGGCCGGCCGGCAATTCATTCAAATGCTCGTCTAGCAAAGCGATTTCGATGGCCGGGTTGGCGCGGCCCATCGAGCCGGGGCGAACTTCATCGCCGGTGCAGCGGAAGTTGCCGATGAGCATCACGGTCTCGGTTTGGCCGTAGGCCTCGTGCAAGGTCAGGCCGGTGGCGTCTTTCCAAAGTATGAGCACCTCCGGGTTGAGCGGCTCGCCGGCGGTGACCGCGTGGCGGAGCTTCGGGAACTGATACTTTGACAAATCCTCGCGCACGATCAGGCGCAGTGCGGTGGGCGGCGCGCACCAGGTGGTGATCGGATAGGTCTCAAGGGTGCGCAGGGTTTTGACGGGATCAAATTTGCCGCGGCTGTCGGCGACGAAGACGCAGGCCCCCATCTGCCACGGCGCATAAAAACTCGACCACGCGGCTTTGGCCCAACCGACGTCGGAGATGTTCCAGTGGAGGTCGTCAGGCTTGAGATCCAGCCAATACTTGCCGGTGAGCCGGTGTGCGATGCCATAGCTGGCCTGGGTGTGCAGCACCATTTTCGGATGGCCGGTGGTGGCGCTGGTGAAAAACAAGATGCCCGGTGCATCGCTGCGGATCGGTTCATCCGTAAAACCGTTAGAGGCGGCGGCCACGCCGGCGTCGAAGTCGGTCCAGCCGGGCGTTGCCGGTCCGACCCCGATGCGCACGCCCTTGAAATCCGCAAGTTTTGCCGTGCCCTCGGCGTCGGTGATGACTGCGGTGATCTTGGCGGCGCCGATGCGGTAGTCCAGGTCGCGTTGTGTTAGAAGGGGCGTTCCCGGCACGGGCACCGCGCCGAGCCGGATCAGGCCGAGCATCGCAATCCACCATTGCGGCACCCGGTGGAGTACTAACAACACGCGGTCGCCGCGCCCGATCCCGCTGGCTTGGAAAAAGTTCGCCGCCCGCCGGCTCAGGGCGGCCAGCTCGCGGAATGTGAATTTTTCCTCGCGCGCGTCGTCGTTGGTCCACCACAAGCCGAGGGCTTCGGGCCGTTCGGCGGCCCAGCGCTCGATGACGTCGGCGGTGAAATTGAAATGCAGCGGGACATCAAGCATGCTGGAGTCGGGAGAAAAATGTTGGTTCGGGGCGAGAGGCATGATGGTGGGGGAGTGGGTGAATTGGAGCATACGGAGTGGCTACGCAGCGCCAAGCGAAATGATCCAGAAATGATCCCAAATGGCGTGCACCGCCATTCCCGGTTCCGCCGGCATGTCACCAGGAACGCGTTGTCACCAACGCCCCTACGAAGAGCGGCAGTCCGGAGGATCACTCAAACAAACTGGCGCGGAAGCGCGGCTGGTTCTTCACAGGATCCCAATAGCCGAAGCTCGCTTTCCATTCCCACAGGGTCCACGGGATTTTGCGGGCTTCGGCGAGCGTTCTAACATCCTTGAGGTAGCGGCCGCGGCTGGCTGGGTCACCGACGTTGTGGCAGCCGAATTCACCGAGGTGGACGGGTCTGCCGAAATACAGCGACCACTCACGGGCTCCATCGAGGGTTTCCTTGATGGCGCGGGCGGAGCAGGGGTTTTGCGCGGCAGGCAGCGTGTTGTATGCCAGCACGAAGGAGCGCACGCCGGCGTTGTCGCGCAATGCGTCGGGAACCTGATAGGGGGTGTCCGGCGGGCCTGGATAGATAATGCCGCGCAAATTCTGCAACTGCACCCAGTTCGCCCCTTGGTGGGTGAAATGGAATGGCTCATAACAATGGATTGTGACGATGAGCCGGTCATCGGCATCCGGCAGGCGGAGTTTGTCGAGTTCGCTCAGCTGGCCCCAGTTGCCCGGGCTGACCACGAGGATGCGGGTGGGGTCGATGGCGCGGATGGCGGTGATGGTTTTCTGATAGATCGGGTTGGCGGTCTCGGTGGTGAGGGCGGCGCACGGTTCGTTGAGCAGCTCGAGGAACAGCCCGGGTGGCCAGGATTTGAAATGGCGAGCGATGGCCTGCCAGCCGCCAGTGAAGCGATCGACGTTGGCTGAGGGGTTGGCGGTGAGGTCATCGAAATGATGCCAATTGAGCATGACATGCAGTTTCTTGTCCAAAGCCCGGCGCAATACCGGCTCGAGGTCGGCGAGCAGGGTGGGGGCAATTTCCCAACCCTCCTTGGCGGGCTTGAGATGATAGTGCCAAGCGACCGGCACGCGGATGTGGTCAAAACCTTCGGCGGCGATGCGGTCGACGTCCTCGGTGGTGAAGCGGAT
>CAIKDP010000136.1 GCA_903826205.1 Akkermansiaceae bacterium | reverse complement strand
CGGGGGACACCGTCCCCTCGCCGTCAGTGGCAGTGGATTTCGTTCTCACAACCCTAACCGAGCATTTCCGTGCCCTTTTGTCTAGTACTATTTTTAAACCTACAGCCAAAAGAGCTGAAGAGAATCAAACCAAACGCCCTGAACCTCTAGCATATTGCCGGAGATTTTCCTTGCTTCCGCAGGTCAAGCGCTCTTCGCTTGCTCCGTAGATCATGCGAAAGGACAAGCACCCCACTGTCAGGGCCACTGCCCGGAAGTTAGACGCCCGGGTGGTGCGACCTGTTGCGTTGCTTCCCCTAATGATCGCGGCTTTCGTCGGAGCCATCCTCACTGCTCTGGTGTTCATTGGTGTCAGGAAAAATCAGCCGCCACCGATCTTATCCACTTCGGACCTGCACCAACAAACACCTCCCGCCACCCGGCTCATCGAGTCGCTCCTCTCAGCGCCCTCTTTTTCCGAGGCCACCGATATTGCCGTTCTCAATCTTGCCTGTTGCCCCACGCTTTCCGATCCAACTGGAAAGGCCATGGATGTTTATCTCAAAACACTCGATCAATGGGCATCCTCGGTCGGCGAAGTGACCAGCAAGAACTTCCACCGCCATCTCGAAAATCCCGCTGAATTTGGCAGTGAAACCGAGTGGAGGCTCGCCATGTTGTGCACGGTTCTGGGTCAGGACTTCAAGGTCCGTTATGATCCCACCCTCACCTCCACCGCCCAACAAAACGCCAGCAACAACCAGTTCTTCGCTAATTCAGACTCCGTCTTTCTCACCGGCTGTCTCAATGGCTCACGCGCCGGCACCTGTGCCTCGCTCCCAGTCCTCTACGTTGCCATCGGGCGCAGGCTCGGCTACCCCATGTATCTCGTCACTGCAAAGGGTCATCTTTTTGCGCGTTGGGACGATGGCAAAGGCACCCGTGTCAACCTTGAAGCCGCCAACGGCGGAGGCTTTAGCAGCCACCCGGACGCCTATTACCGCACTTGGCCCAACTCCATTTCCCCACAGGAAGAACAAAGCGGTTCCTACCTCAAAAACCTCAGCCAGACTGAAACCCTTTCCATTTTCCTAAGTATTCGCGCCACCAGTCTCCAAGCCGCCGGAAAAGCCCAGGAGGCGATCACTGCGGCGGCAGCCGCCTATCGCCTTGCCCCTGCACTCGGCGGTAGCATCGATGGCCTTCGCTTCGCCATGACTGGCATGCGCCAAACAAACATTGCCGATCCCCAACCTCAACCACAAGTCGCAAGCCGACGCTCTCAACCACGCGATCCAAGGATTCTCATTCCATCCGATCCCCAACCTGGCGCTCCATATCAACCGCAATTACCAGTCCTGCCAAGCGTCCCCGGCATTCCACAACAACCCAACCCAAATAGCCCGCTGCCCCTAAATCCCACCCTTCCGAACCAACAAAGATACTAACATATAAGATGAATGCCTCAACCTCACTCCTCGCCCTGCTTTTCGTGGCCTTTCTACAAACCGCCGCCCACGCCTTCTACGACCCTGCACAGGGACGGTGGTGCTCGCGCGATCCGATTGGAGAGAAGGGCGGATCGAACTTGTATGGATTTGTCGGGAATGATGGTGTAAACAGATTGGATAGCATGGGTAAGGAACCAACCATTACTATTCCAGAGCCGTTTGATTTGCATAGCATGCCGCCGAACATCTTTGGTGTACCATCTTTGAGTATTGATGATCTCGATACGTGGGCCGGCAACTGTGGTAATTTCTCTTGGACCACCCGCTGGCAACTCGATAAGCCAACTAATATTGGTGGAATAATAGTTCAACATGTCGTAGAAACGGGGAAAATTTTGGACTGCCACGGAAATGATATCACTCCTAACGATTTGGCGGACAATTTTCGCGAGGTATGGAAGGTGGACAAGGGTCAATCTTTAACTGAGTTTGGAGTAAGTCGCGCGCGACATCGCACCACCAAACAACTCGATAAGGCCCATGATGATAACTGGTCAGAAGAGGACAAAGATAGAAAGTTAGGACAGTGCACGAAAGGTTATGTCATAGTGATTGCTTCTGGGACTTTTTATGAGGGAGGGTCACAACCGAGTAATTTCCAGGTTGGAAATCAGATGGGCCGGTCGTTACCATTTACAAAGCTTGCTCCCGAACAGGATACTCCCCCAATTGGCGGGTTTCCGAGTAATACCGTGCAACGAGAGCTCATTGTGACTTGGGATTGCTGTGGTACGAACGGGAAAGGTGAAACCTCGAAGTCCAAATTCACGCTGAAAACATACTAAAAATAACTATGCCACGGCTCCTTGAAAATCTCGTCCTGTGTGTCGTCATTGCGTTGATTTATGCAAGTGGATCGCATGGTGCCGACGTTTCAGATGAGGAGATTTCTTTAATGGTGGATAAAGCGCTCGTTGACAAAGATGTGGGATTAATTAAGGATTGGGCCGATACACAAGGTGCCTTGCTGAACACCGAAAGATGGACACAATTGCTTGAAACCAATCGTAGCACGAATACAAAGAGAAATGAGGTTGTTTTTGTGGCATACGCCAGATCATGCCTTTTCTCTCCGCGAGGAGTAGCGCGTCTTATCAACGATGTGGCTTTGAGAAATCGACTATTTGGAGGTCTGCGAATATTTGATGCGACTCACGCGTCGCTTAGGCCTCCGAATATCGGCAAGCGATACTTGGCTGGCGGTGGCAAGATCGTTGGAATTTCACTACGTGATTCCAAGACTACGCCATCGGCTGTGTTGTATGTAGGAATTGGAATCGAGAAATACGAAATTGGCAATTCAGTGAAAATTGAAGATATTGAGTATGTTGATACGGAGTTTTCGGATTTCGTGATCGGGGCATCACGAACAAGGTGATATTCCTGCGGGCGTGGCAAACGAATCAATAATAGCGCGGATAATCGGCGTAAATACAGACTTTCTCAAAAACTCTTGTTATCCAACCAGCACTCATTACAGGAAAGATAAGGCAGACGGGGGTTAGGGTCGTCATTACTGGCTGTGTACAGAACCCAGGCATTTACCTGATGGATGAAAAAGCCGATTTAGAGGCGATGCTCCAGCGAGCACGTCCAATCACACTGAAAATACACCCGGTCCGCTCCTATTTGGCAGGCGTGCAGATCTTCCGAAGAGGCCTGAAAATGTCATAGGTTGATGCCACAGTCAATGGCGGACAAGTGTTCGGGTTGAGGGATGGTGATGTGATATATATCCTGACATTCACCTTATGAAATCAACCCATTCACTGGGGGTTTTAGGGCCGATGATGGGTGAGCAGACGTAAAAAGTCCGCGAATTTCGCGCTTGGCCGCTGGCGCAAACCGCCTAGATTGGGGCCGGAGCCCGCCGCGTCAACCGGAGATGCGGGAGTTCACTTCAGGCCCAGCCATCCGCGCCAATGATCGAAGCCAAAAATCTTACCAAGCAATTCGCCCGCCACGAGGCGGTGCGCGATATCTCATTCTCAGTGGCACGCGGTGAGGTGGTCGGTTTCCTCGGACCCAACGGTGCCGGCAAGACCACCACCCTGAGGATGCTCACCGGTTACCTGCCTCCCACGACCGGCAGCGCCCGGGTGGCCGGGTATGATATTTTCCGCCAATCGCTCGCGGCCCGCCGCCGCATCGGCTATATGCCGGAGAACGTCCCACTCTACGGGGAGATGCGCGTGCGGGAATACTTGCGATTCCGCGCCCAACTCAAGGGCTTGAGCAAGGGCGATGAGCGCCGCCGGGTGGGTGAGGTGATAGATACCTGCGGCCTTGATACCGTGCGCCGCAAGATGATCAAGACCCTGTCCAAAGGCTACCGCCAACGGGTGGGCTTGGCCGACGCCTTGGTGCACGATCCGGAGTTGCTCATTCTCGATGAACCGACCAACGGGCTCGATCCGAATCAAATCCGCCAGATCCGCGAACTCATCCGCCAGCTCGGCCAAACCCACACGCTGTTGATTTCCACCCACATCCTGCCTGAGGTGGAAATGACCTGCAACCGCGTCATCATCATCGATAATGGAAAAATCCGCGCGGCCGACACCCCCGCCAATCTCATCGCCCAAATGCGCGCGGCCGGTCGCGTCCAAGTGGAAATCCAGGCCGATGCCGAGGTGGTTGCGGCCGCGCTCAATCGCCTCGATGGCGTGAAAAAAGTCACCCCGGAAGCCATGGACGACGCGTGGACGCGTTACATCGTGTGGGTGGATTCCGGCACGGATATCCGCGAGTCCATCGCCCAGTTGGCGGCACAATACGGCTGGCCGCTGCGCTCGTTGTTTCGGCATGATGCCACGCTGGAAGATGTGTTTGTCGAATTGACCCGGCCGGATTGATCTCCCCCCTTGCAGTCAGCCGCCGCTTCTGCCATCCTGCATGGGTATGGCCGACAAGACATTGTTTGAAAAAATCTGTGACAAGGAAATCCCGGCGGCGATCGTGTTTGAAGATGATCGTTGCGTGGCGTTTCGCGACATATCACCTCAGGCACCCGTGCATCTGCTCATTGTGCCGCGCCAGTCGATCCCGCGGGTGGGATCGGCCACTGCGGACGATGCGGCCTTGCTCGGCCATTTATTGCTCGTCGCCGGCCAACTCGCCCGCACCGAGGGCGTGGCCGACTCCGGTTTCCGCTTGGTGATCAATAACGGCCCGCATGGCGGCGAAGCTGTGCCGCATCTGCACGTCCATCTCCTCGCCGGTCGCCAATTGCAATGGCCGCCGGGTTAACCAGCGGGCTTGGCAAGCACTTCCACCTTCACCGGCACCACGCCGCGGGCCGCGAAGCCAAGGCGTTCGGCGACGCCGACGGTCACATCGATGATGCGTCCGCCAATGTAGGGGCCACGATCGGTGATGGTGACCACTTCGGCTTTGCCGTTGGCCATGTTGATCACCCGCACGTGGGTGCCCAAAGGCAGGGTCTTGTGAGCGGCGGTGGCCTCTGTATTGTTGAGTCGCTTCCCGCTGGCCGTCCGCGTGCCGTAGTTGGTCTTGACGGAATACCAAGACGCCTTCCCATTCTGGACGGAATTCACCGGCCATGAGTCGGGTCCTTGGCTGGATGCTTTTGCGGTGGCGTTACCGGGGGTAGCGCAACTGGGAATTAGAATGACGCCGGCGATTGCCAGGGCCACGGATTTTAGGTTCCGGGTCAGGTTCATCGTTGAGGGTGGCCCTTGCGGGCCGCCCTGCATACCGGCCCCAGACCCCAGTGGCAAGAATAATCTGCCCCACTCTGTGAAGGCTGAATTCCCCGAACCTACAATGGAAATCCGCTATAAAGTTAAGAGATGTTAACAACATTTTGAAGTTTTTGGGCGGTTTCTCCGGATTTTGAGGCGGGTGGAGCTCCGCCATGAGGCGAAGCGGTCAAGGGGGCGGTGGACGACGGCGGTACTGGTTTGAAATGTTTGAAAATTGGGTTGTCAGTTAGGGGCCAAAATCACAGATTGAGCCCGTTACATGAATTTCATCTGAATCAAATGTAACATCCAATCTCCAACCCCTGTAATTATCCGACCATGAATCCTCAAAGCAACCGAAGAGCCTTCCTCAAAACCACCGTTGGTGCCACCGTGTTCAGCCAGTTTGGCTTTAACATCCTGCACGCTCAGAACAAGGGCGACAAGCTGCGTTTGGCCATCATCGGCACCGGCGGCAAAGGTGGCTCCCACCTCCAATGCGTGAAACAGGGCGGCGATATCGTCACCGCCCATTGCGACATCGACACCAACCGCCAGGGCATGGTCCCCGGCACTTGGTCGGGCTCCAAGTTCTATCAGGACTACCGGGAGTTGTTTGACAAGGAAATCAAGAACTTCGACGCGGTCATGATCGCGACCCCGGACCATGCCCACTACCAGCCGACCGCGCTGGCGATGGCGGCTGGCAAACATTGCTACACCCAAAAACCGCTTGTCCACACCGTCTGGGAAGCCCGCCAGCTCGCCCAAGGCGTGGAAAAATTCAAGGTGGCCACCCAGATGGGCAACCAGGGCCACTCCGGTGAAGGCAACCGCATGATCTATGAATATGTCAACGGCGGCTTCCTCGGCGACGTCGCCGAAATCCATTGCGTCACCAACCGCCCGATCTGGCCTCAAGGCGGACCGCGCCCCGTCGGCGAAGATCCCGTGCCCGCCAATGTCAACTGGGACTTGTGGCTCGGAGCCGCCCCGGCGCGCCCCTACAAGAACGGCACCTACCACGACTTCAAATGGCGCGGTTTTTATGACTTCGGCGGTGGCGCACTGGCCGACATGGCCTGCCACACCATGGACAGCATTTTCTGGTCGATGAATCCGGGCGTGCCCAAGAGCGTCGAAGTGCTCGAAATCTACAAGCACAGCGAGGACATGTTCCCCTCCGGCGCCATCTTCCGCTGGGTCTTCCCCGCCGGCACCCTGCCTAACGGCAAACCCCGCCCGGAACTCACCATCTATTGGTATGAAGGCAAACTCCTCAAGGATGGCAGAGAAGTGCCCGCTCTTGAGCGCGTCCGCCGCCCCGAAAAATTGGAGGCTAACAAGAAAATGCCCAACAGTGGCAACGTCTATTTCGGCTCCAAGGCCGATCTGCTCATTCAGGGCGACTATGGCGACAGCCCGCGCGTGGTCACCGCGCCGGGGGAAACGCCCGTGGGCAAGCCCCCGCAACTCCTGCCGCGCAACCCCGATGGCCAAGGCGATTACGGCCAATACGCCGAATGGCGCCACGCCTGCGTCGGCGAAAAAGACTGGAAGCATCCGGGCTCGAACTTCACCTATGCAGCCCCGTTCACCGAGGCGATCCTGCTCGGCAATATCGCCCTGCGTGTCGGCAAGCTCGGCGAAAAACTCGAGTATGATGCCAAGCAGATGAAGTTCACCAACAACGAGGAGGCCAACAAATACCTCAACAAGGCCTACCGCAAGGGCTGGGAGCCGCTCAAACTGGTCTAACATACGTTAGGATCCGAGTCATTCATCAAACCCCGGAAGCGCCAGCCGCTTCCGGGGTTTTTTCAACCGGTGTTTTGTAAGGAGTGACGACATTCTTGTCGTCGTGCGGAAGGACGGCCCATGAACAGCGCCATCGGTGCGCACTCATGCACCAAGCTTCCGCCACCACCACAGGAATGTGGTGGCTCCTCATCGCTTCCACGTTACTCTGCGTATCACAGCCGCCGAGGTGTTTGGGTGCTCCTTATGAACCCCCGGGACTTGGCAAGTCCCGTCTTCCTTCGCGCACAAGTAGCGTGCAGCACGATCAAGCAACATTTCCCCTCAGGGGAAATGCCGTCACAGACCGCCGCTGGATTGCCCCACGTGCTCTAACGAACTCGCCTACGGCGGGGATTGCCCCATTTGCCGCAAGATCACGGGGCCGAACAGGCCGGATTCCTGGGTGTCGCCATAGCTGTTGTTGATGAGATTGGCGACGCGCACATGGATCTGGTTGGCGCCGGGACGCAGGGCCTTGCCGACATCAAAGACATACGGGCCCCAAAGCCGCGCTCCAACCGACTGGCCATTGACCCAGACTTCCGCGGCATGGCAGACCTTGCCCAAATCAAGGACCATCGATGGCTCCACTTTGTCCACGGTGATCGACTTGGTGTAATCCAGCAGACCGCTGAACTTTTCGGGGACCCACGTTTTCCAATCCTCCAACGGTTTCTCCACCCCGCTGGCAAATACGGCCGGCGGCGTTGTTGGAAACTCCATCACCGGCTGGATCTTCGCATCATAGGTGACTTTCCACGGGCCTGAAACCGTTAGAACATCCTTCAGTTTCGGTGGTTTGGGCAAATCGTGCGGGGGCGACGTTGGATCCAACACCAACCAGTAGGCTTCCAGCGGCTTGAAGCTGAGGTCAACCTGTCCGCAGGCATACGACTTGACCGGCCGGATAGCGCCGGTCTCACAGTCCCAGATCGAAACCGCGTATCCTCTGCGGAAGCCAATCCGACACTCTTGCGCTTGTTCGGTGTTGTTAGCCAGCCAGTAAAAGTCCTTGCCGTCGATGCGCCGGTGTTGCTGGAGCATTTGGAATTTGTGACTGGATCCGCACCACAACGGTCCCTCCAAACCTTCTGGTCTGATGGCGTCGTCCAGCGCGGGCTTCAAACCATCCGTTAGAGTGGTGAACGCCGGTGCCGCTTTAAGCGCCGCCATGAGTTCTACCATCTTGGGATCGTTCATGCCGTTGTCGGCGGACGCGGCGGGCAGTTCGCCGAGTGCAAAGACATAACCGCCGGCCTTGGCAAAATCCACCATCTTGCGCGCGGCCTCGAGGGTGAGGATGTCGAGCGGTGGCAGCACCAGCGCGCTGAATGAGAACTCGCCGCGAACCAACCTTACTTCATTGGTCTCCTTGTTCCCGCGGGTCAGCTTCTCAGTCTTGACCTCCATCTGTTTCAGATAGAACCGGTCGCCTATCAGGAATTCAACCCGCGCGTCGGTCAGGTCGTTGATGGCAGTGGCATAGGCCTTGTCGATCTGATGGATGCGGCTGCCATCGTTGCGGCCTTCGAGGATGTCCCAGGTCTTGTCATCCAACATGCTGGCGTCGGCATGGATCCAGGCCGACTCCAGCGGGTTGTAAAGCAGCACATCGGGTACTGCGTGGCCCATGGAGTTGATGTAGCCGGCGCGCCGGGCGAAGTCGGTCCACAGATGCATGTAAGGGAACATCGGGTTTTCCGCATACCAGTCCGGTGGCCACGGGTTGCCTGTGAGCTTGCGGGTGGTGAAGACGCCATGGGGGATGATATGACTCATGCCCCAGGCGGTGACGGCATTGATCGCTTGTTTGAGGAAGACGGGGTTGAAAGTGCTCCAGGGTTTGTCATGGCCCGCGCCGTTGCCCGCCATGCCAAAGGATCCCGCGCCCATCAATTCGGTCATTGCCCGCGAATTCTGAAACTCCGCCACCGACGCGATCTCCTTGAAATCATGGACCTGCAGTGCCTTGCGCCCCAGGCAATCCTGGCCGGGCATGGTCACCGCGCGCAGCAGTTTCATGGGGTCACCGACGGCGTAGACTTGCAGCGGGATGTTTTCCTCCCAGGTGTGGGCGGTTGTATACATGCCGCGTTGCTCATGCCAGTCGGTGACGGCCTGGAAGTTGGCGGCATACAAGTCGGACACCGCATCAAACCATTGCCAGCGGACCTTGGCATAGGTTCCTTCGACATCCTTGTTGAGCATCAACGGCAGCGCGAGGCGGATGTCCTGTCCGTGGCACCGCTTGAAGGTCTTGTCTAACGAATCCGACCAGGCGAGTTTGCGGCCATAGTCGCCCTCATGATCCCTGAATGCGCCGGGAATGGATTTTCCCAACTTGTCACCCAGCCGTTTGGCATAAGGCTCCAGGGCCACCTCAATAAAGGCCTTAGCCAGCCGGTCATCGATGGCATTGACCTTGCCGCCATCCACGCCGGACTGGAAATACTTGTGAAACGTGTAGACCCGCCACGATCCTTCCGCAGGTGCCTTCCAGACAAAGGCGTCGCCGCTGCCTATCAGTTGCAGCGTCTGGCTGCGAATCATGGCCGTGACCTCGGTGCCGGGTTGATCCACCCGGGCTGCCACCGCAAAGAACGAGGCGGGCACGTTCACCTCGGCGCCGCCGGCGGCATCAATTATCTGCCACTTGAGCGACTCAGCTTTAAGTTCCGGATGTTGCTTGAGCACCCGGCCGTGGGCCTGAAAGCTCGGCCACCAATATTCATCGCAATACCCGAGATAGGATTTCTGTTGATCCGCCGCCTTGAGTGCGGTGCCGAAGGCGTCGAACCATTTGTCACCCAGCCATTCGTTGTCCGGCAGATCGGGTGTGCCAACCATGGAATTGCGGGCATGCGCGTATCCCGGGTTGAACCCTTGCCCGCTCATCACCCGTGACATCTCCGCCATCTTTTCCGGATCCAACGGTTCATCCCAAAACCAGAAAATGAACGGTGCATAGATCATGTCGGGTTTGGCAAACCCCTGTTGCAAGGCAGGGAAGGGGACATCCTTGCGCTGCCCCCAGTTGGGCGGGTTCGCAACCGGCGCTGCCATGGCCGTAGCAACGGCAAGTGAGGTGAATACCAAGACTGGGTTCATAGATTTTAGTTTGTGAGCGAGTGCGTCTGGACACAGACTTAGCCTGAAAACCTGGGTTTAATCTCAGTAGTTAGTTAGATTTACCACGGATTACACGGATTTCACGGATTGAAATAGGTTCCATCTGCAACTTCTCCGAAGCTGCAAATGGTGAAAAATCCAAACTAAAAAATCCGTAAAATCCGTGTAATCCGTGGTTTTCCTCCCCCATTTCAGGAATTCTACTTCGGATTCGGGTTCAGTGATCTCAGTGGTCATCAGTGCCTTCAGTGGTTGAAATCCGTTGGTAGAATCATCAGGGTGTCCACGCATTGCGGGGGGCGCACATGCGATACTCGTCACAAAGTTCCTGTCACGCGCCCGATTTTGCCCGATGTGGCGATCTCCTTGCCATCGGCGAACACGCGCAGGCCCTTGCCTTTGCCGTAGTGCTGGCCGGTCTTGTCCCAGAGGATCGTCAGCAGGCGACCGTGATAGGGGACTTGGTCGAGGCAGAACCAATCCCATGTGGGTGGCACCAACGGGTTGACAACGACATTGTTGTCGGGTTGTGGACGCAGACCGATGAGGCCGCTGATGACCAGATCGCAGTAGGTCGAGTGGTTGTAGTCCTTGCCGCGCTCCTTGCCGCCTTTGCCGGCATCCCAGGTGCCGTTCTTCCACGCCTTGAGCCGCGTGCGCGAGAGCCAGTCGCCATTGTTAGGGTTGAGGTTTTCATCGATCCACGGCACGACCTGGCCGTCGTCGAGCTTGAGTTGGTGGGACTTGGTATAGATCTTGAGCACCTCGCAATAGTCATTCGGGCCGATGATTTTCTGCGGCGGGCCGTTGAGCAGATTGGCAAGGCCGGTCAGGGTGACGGAGGTGGCGTATGGCCAACTCGGGCCGTTCCATTGGCATTCATGGTTGCTGTAGGCGAGCTGGAACTTCGGGTGGCGTTGCTCGGCGGTGGTCGGGCCGTAGGGTGCGTAAAACCCCTTGGGATCCATCAGCTGCTTCCAAGCGACGTTGAATTGCGCGTCGACCATGTTGAAATACCATGGCGTCAGACCATGTTGCTCGCGCACATCCGCCAACTTGCCGACGTTGCCGCGCGGCAGGACTTTGAAAAACTCCGCGTCCTTGTCCCACAGCCGGTCCTGCACCAGTTGCTTGAGCGTGGCCGCCTTGGCGCGATACGCGCCTGCAATGTCAGGCTTGCCCGCCAACTCCGCGATGCGTGCAATCGCCAGCGCGTCGCCATATTGGTAGCTGTTGATGGTTGCGCGGTAACCGCTGCCGCCTATCGACACCTCCATGCCGTCCGCGCCATCTTCCTGCCAGAACAACCCGTTAGGATCGCGCCGGGATTTTTCCCAGCCCTCGTAATTGCGGATCAGGTCCGGCAATAGATTGATGGCCAACCCGGTGTCGCCGGTGACGAGTGAGCGCGCCCACATCGAGTCTGCCGCCCAGAAGCTGTAGTTGCGCGGATCCCCGCCGCCGCGGAACCAGAAGCACGCGTAGTCGTCGAGGAACTTCGGGTCGCGCAGCCAGCGGCCTTCGTAGATGTGATGACCTGCGGCACAACTGATGGAATTGTATTTGCCGGCCCAGCCGACATTCGGCAAGAATTCATCCACGATGAAGCCGGCGGGGGTTTTCTTGAGGTGCTTGCGATACGTCCACCAGCGGAAATAGTAGGTCCGCTGGATGTCCTCGTCCGGGCAGTCGAGCAACGGGATGTTGTCCTTGAGGAAATCCCACGCCGCAGAGTTCGGATAGATGTTTTTATAGAGTTCGTCGTCGTGCGAGTTGAAGGTCTCGACATAGTGCCGGAACGAGTCCGCCTTGAGCACTGAAGCGGCGGGCTTGGGAGCATCGGCGGCGTAACCCGCGGTCATCACCACGAGCGAAGCGGATAAGAGTGTTAGATTAAATTTCATGGTTAGGGGTGGATTATTTCGGCAACAGTTTCAGCATCCCCTTGCCCAGGGCATCGCCGACCAGAAAATACGTTTCGGCGTTGCCGAATTCGTGGTGGCCGTGGCCTGGGTGGGGTGAATCCTCCGGCTTGCGCACAAAGTCACCGGTTTCCACCAGCAGCACCGTGCCCTTGTACTCAGGCTTGGCCGCCGCCGCTTTCTGGGCGGTTCGGATTGCCAGTGCCGCCGCCGGAAAATCCTTGGCCTCCTTGAGCCACGGACCGGTTAGGTCGCCGATCACCACCGGCAATTTCGGTGCCTTCAAATCCTTGCGCATGTCGTTGATCAGGTTGACCAGGTTCTGCTCATACTCGGGCACAGCCTTGGCATCGCAAAAATCATTCCAGCCATGCCACCAGACAAAACCCGCCAATTCATAGCCACCGCCGTCGTAGGCCGGAAAGTCGGTCTTCAAGTTGGCCAGCGCCTCCTTGATCTGCGCGATCATCAGCGTGTAATACGGGCCGACCTGCCCGCCCGAGCTTGGCGGCCGGAAGTCCACGTTGAGACTCTTGCCACCCCATGCCGTCTTGATGAGCAGCACTTGGTTGGTTAGAGCGTCGCCCATCACATGGCCGAACTGCAACTCCGCGCCGAAGTG
>CAIKDP010000135.1 GCA_903826205.1 Akkermansiaceae bacterium | reverse complement strand
TGTCCCTTCGCGACCTGACCGAGAGGAGCCACGGGCGAAGAAGCGACGCCCAAAGAACTACCAACTTCTAACCCAGCATCGACACTTGATGGTGTATCAAGGCCATAGAAACCGCCCTAAATCCTTAAGTTAGCGCCATTCGGGTCAGTCCCCGCAGCGACACATAAAGATTGACGCTTATACAGAATCGAGTTGTCTTGAGACATGGCAAGACCACTACGTTTCCAGTATCCGGGGGCGCTCTACCATGTCATGGCTCGTGGTGACGGCGGAAAGCCCGTGTTTGTGACCGATGACGACCGCTTGGTTTTTCTGAGTCGCTTGGGAGAGACTTGCGCCAGTTGCGGGTGGCGGGTGCATGCTTGGGTGCTCATGGGCAATCACTTTCATCTGCTCATCGAGACTCCTCTGCCCAATCTGGTCGCTGGAATGAAGTGGTTGTTAGGCACGTTCAGTCAGGGGTGGAACCGGGCGCGGCAGCGGCAGGGGCATGTGTTTCAGGGGCGCTACAAATCCGTGCCGCTCAATGGCAGCGATGCGGACACTTGCTATTTTCGGATTGTGGCGGACTACATTCATCTCAATCCGGCACGGGCGGGACTGGCGGGAGGCCGGGCAGGTAAGTTGGCGGGCTACCGGTGGAGCAGCCTGCTTTCGTATGCGGGCGGCAAGGCACCGCCGTGGTTAGAGATGGAGCGGGTGCTCAATTCCTTTGAACTGGCCAAGGACGGGCGTGGGCGGCGTGCCTACGTGGCATGGCTTGAGGCACGGGCGTCCAACGACGGCGGCAATATTGACCCGGTGGCACAGGAAGCCTTGCGCCGGGGTTGGTATCTCGGTGAGGAAACCTTTCGTGATCGACTGCTGTCGCTTGTGGACAAGGCAAAAGGAATCAGGACGCGAGTGAGCAGAAAAGCGGCGGGACTTGAGAAGGATTATAGCGAAAAGGATGCCGAGCAGATCATCCGGAGATGCGGGCCGGAGTTGGGCATGCCGCTTGGTGAGAAGGACTTGGGCCACCTCAGGAAAGGCGACCAACGCAAAGCCCTGATAGCCGCCCTGATCCGATGGCGGACAGCGGCAAGCACGGAATGGATTGCCAAGAGGCTGCACATGGGCCACCCTGGCTCGGTGAGTCGGCAAGTGGGCATCGTGAAGAAAGATAGAAAACTAAGGAAGAAACTCCATGACCTTGATAAAATGTTCTACTGCGGGGACTGACCCCAGAGAAACCAAGGAGTGACCCGCGGGTCGGGGGATTCTGGGAAGTGATTTTAGGATGCCCTCACGACGCAGCCGGCACGGAAGAAGGGAGGCTGGGAAAGCAGAGGACAGAGGACAGAGGACAGAGGGCGCGGTCCTGAACGCAAAAAATTTGCCGCTTGACAGCGTGTTGCAAATGCCACACAGTCGTCCTATGAAGACCGCCGCCGTTCACAGCAGAATTCAGCCTGAGATCAAGGAGCAGGCTGAAACCATTCTTCATCGCCTGGGATTGAGCCCCACCGAGGCGATTCGCATGTTTTACAGCCAGATTACTCTGAGGAATGGCTTGCCATTCGATGTGACCATTCCCAATGAGGAGACGGTTCAGGCCTTGGAGGACTCAAGGGCCGGTCGAAATTTGGAGCGGTTTGATTCGGTTGAAGAGCTTTTTGAGAGCTGGAAGGCATGAAGAACATCTTTCAGACCAGCCAATTCAAGAAGGATTTCAAGAAGGTCACGAGCCGTGGAAAGGACCTTGAGAAGCTCAAGAGCTTGGTCATGGCAATATCGACAGGAGATCCATTGGAGTCGCGACATCATGATCATCCGTTGAGTGGCAAATGGACCGGTTCCCGTGATTGCCACGTAGAGCCAGACTGGGTCCTGATTTACAGAATTGATGGTGACAGCCTATATCTTGAGCGGACCGGTAGCCACAGCGATCTCTTCAGGTAGAAAAGACACCCAAGGCGTCGCTGCCGACCGGCATGAACCCAACAACATCAACGTGCGAACTCAAAGGCCATTGAGGGAGATGAGATGCTTGACGGCGCAATCCCCATTTTTGATATCGCTCCGTTTCGCAAGGGCGCATACCAGGCGAC
>CAIKDP010000134.1 GCA_903826205.1 Akkermansiaceae bacterium | reverse complement strand
GGTCAGGCCATCACGCCTGATGAAAACGGCCGCCCCGTCTTCGACCGCGAAAAGTGCATCCACTGCGGCGCCTGCCTATGGAACTGCGCCAAGGCTCACCCCGATAACCCCGAGCACACCCTCGTGAGTTTCCAAGCCGGCGCCGGCGGACTGCATTCAGCGGAGAATTAGACTCTTCTTCGTCTCCTGCGTTTTCTTTATATGCTGGTCGGTCAAGGCCACATGTAATTTTTCTATTGTCAGGAAACAATTAATACCCTAGAGATCACACGCAAGCGGAAAACCGCTGGCAATGGTCATCAAGAGGCGAAGGATGCGCCATGATTGAGTCACACCCCAGCCAGCCACGAGAAAGCAATGCCGCCGATTTCACACACCCCTGACCCGGACAAGGCTACGTACAGCTCGGAGAGCAAACAGGCGGCAAAGGCGCTGGCGCGTGCCACCGATTGCCTGAGACTGGCCACACGGGCGGGAGGCGTGGGCATCTGGGACTATGACATCCTCAACAACCAGTTGGTCTGGGACCAACAAATGCACAGCCTCTACGGCATCACGCCGGACAAGTTCGGTAACGCCTACGAGGACTGGCAGGCGGGACTCCACCCGGATGACCGGGCACAATGCGACGCGGAATTCCAACAGGCGCTGAGCGACGAAAAGAAATACGATGCCGAATTCCGCGTACTCTGGCCGGATGGCAGTCTCCATCACATTCGCGGCAGAGCCATGGTGCAGCGCGACGCCAGCGGCAAGTCGTTGCGGATGCTCGGCACCAACTGGGACATCACCGAGTGCAAACGCTCGGAAGACGAGAGCAAGCGGCAGGCGTCCCTGATTCATTCGCTGCTGGATTCCATTCCTGACCTCATCTTTTTCAAGAATACCGAGCAGGTTTATCTGGGCTGCAACCCCGGCTTCGTCAAGTTCGCGGGCCGTCCAAAGCATGAGATTGTGGGCAAGACCGACCACGATCTCTTTGACAAGAAAATTGCTGATTTTTTCCAGGAACAGGATCGGCTGATGCTGCTGGAGCGCAAGCCCCGGCACAACGAGGAATGGGTCACCTATCCCAATGGCCGCAAGGTCTTGCTGGACACCATGAAGACGCCCTACTGGGGCCCGGCCGGAGAACTCTTCGGCGTGCTCGGCATCAGCCGCGACATCACCGAACTGAAACGGGCCGAGAGCGAGATGATGAGGATCAGCCAGCTTGAGGAAATCACGGCAAAGGCGAAACGGCTCAATGAGGCGAAATCACTGTTTCTGGCCACCATGAGCCACGAAATCCGCACCCCCATGAACGGCATCATCGGGATGACCACACAATTGCTGGAAAATAACCTCGACTCCACACAACGCGAGCGTGCCGAAATCGTCCAGTTCAGCGCCGAAGCCCTCCTGAGCCTCGTCAACAATATTCTGGATTTCTCCAGGATCGAGGCCGGCAAGCTCGACTTGGAGTTGCTGGACTTCGGCCCCGCGGCCCTGCTCTGCAACCTCGCCGACCTGCTTGCCCCGCAAGCCGCCAACAAAGACCTCGCCTTCCGCTGTGACATCGCCCCGGACGTACCGCACACCCTCCGCGGTGATTCCGGCCGCCTGCGCCAGATCCTGCTCAACCTGGCCGGCAATGCCATCAAGTTCACGCTCCACGGCGCGGTGAGCGTGCAGGTGAGCCTGGTATCGGCCACCGCCACCACCTGTGTGCTGCGCTTTGCCGTGCGCGATACGGGCATCGGCATCCCGGCGGACAAGCAGGCGTTGTTGTTTGAAAAATTCTCGCAGATGGACTCCTCGACCACCCGTCGTTACGGTGGCAGCGGCCTCGGCCTGGCTATTTCCAAGCAACTCGTCGGGCTCATGGGCGGGCAAATCGGGGTCTCCAGCGTCGTCGGCCAAGGCTCCGAATTCTGGTTCAGCGCATGTTTTACCACCGGCCTGAGCCCCACACCCACGGGCGCGACCCCACCACCGGTCGCCAAACCACACTGGAGCGGCCAGCGCATCCTGCTCGCCGAGGATAACCTCATCAACCAAAAAGTGGCCCTCGGTTTCCTGCGGCCTCTCGGGCTGCAGGTGGACGTGGTGGTCAACGGCGCGCAAGCCATCCAAGCCCTTTCCGACCACCCCTACGAACTGGTTTTCATGGACATGCAGATGCCCGAGATGGGCGGCTTGGAAGCCACCCGCTTGATCCGCGGCCCGCTCTCCACCGTCATCAACCAGCAGGTGCCCATCATTGCCATGACCGCCAATGCCGCAGGAAGCGACTGCCAGGATTGCCTGAGCGCAGGCATGAATGACTATCTTTCCAAGCCCCTCAACCCGCAAATGCTGGCTACCATGCTCGTCCAATGGCTGCCCCAAGCGCCGGTGCACCCATCCCAATAACTGGACTTGCCTCGGGGCCCGCCGTCCCGTATTTTCCTCGCGCCTGTCCCCGGGTCATTCGCTGTCCGCGGTGAGTTCCGGTGGCATCACGGCTGCTTCCAGCTTGCGTCCAGTCTCCCGTCTCAAGATTTTCCGTCTTTTCTTATCCAACACCATCTAACTGATAACTGACAACCATGTATTCCATCATCGTCTGCGGCAGTCTTGTGCCCGATCCCCTGCAAACCCTCGAGCCGGTTGCCGGCCCTAACGGACCTGCCTTGAAGAACGAAATGATGCTGCCCTCGTCGCTGGATCCGTGGGCTAGCCACGCGCTCTACGAGG
>CAIKDP010000133.1 GCA_903826205.1 Akkermansiaceae bacterium | reverse complement strand
GAACTGCTTTGCCAGCTCGCCGATGATCGGGATGCCGCGACCTGTTAGCTGGTTGATGTCCTCGGCAAATAGCCGCCCCTGGACCCGCGCCTTGCCATAGACTTCCGCGATTTCGTTGATAGGCGCCTGCACGCCTGCCGACACGTCACCGATGCGCCGCAGAGTTTCCGGCACGGTGTCGGCAGACTCACCGAAGGCGATGAGCTTGCGGCCGGCGTCAGCCAGTTCGGGAAACTCGAAGGGAGTTTCGGCACCCAGCGTGCGAAGTTTGGCAAGCGTCTGCTCCGCCTTGGCCGCGTCTCCTATCAGAGTGGTGAACGCCACCTTGGTCTGCTCAAAATTGGCTGCCGAAGTAACCGCCTTCACGCCGACACCCATTGCAGCGGCACCACCCGCCAATGCCGCGCCTATGCCCGCCTTGAGGCCAATGGCGGCGACATCAAATCCCTTGCCAAGTGCCACCGCGCCTCCTTTGCCGAGTCCGGCCAGCCCCGCGCCCGTCATTTTCCCCATGCGGCGGGCGGATGCGGCGACAAGTTCAGTGGCACCGGCCAGTGCCCGCTGCAAGGCGGTGATGTCGGCTCCTAGCGTGACAGTGAGGGCGCTCATGCGCCGGGGGCGGAGTCAACTGCGATCAGAACGTTCACCTTGACGGTTTCGGCGACCCGTCCGCGGGTTGACGAATACCGTCCGAGGTGTGGTTCGGACCGTCTTCTTTCATGATCTTCACGCCTTCAGGCGCAAGAACCTCGGTGACCTTGAATTCAAAATGTCTGCCACCTGCGGCCTGCTGCATCTCCTCACCAGTCTTTGGGTCGATGACGGGTGTCACGACGTAGGTTGTCTCAACGCCTTTGAAACGGCACACGACATTGGTGGCGACGTTGAATGGTTGCGCAAGATTCACGACTGCGAGAAGGACCGGTTTCTTCAACTCATTTCCGTCAACCATAGTCACGAGCAAGTAATCGCCCTTCCACGGTGGGCTTCGTTTGCATTCGATCGTCAGTTCCGTTCCGACGATTCTGCCAAGTTTCCCTATGATGGGTGGCTCTTTTGCCCAAGCCATAGTCACAAGAACGGCCATGAGGAGCGAGAGAGATATGTGTTTCATATTTTTGCCGAACGTCGAGCACATGCACCACTACCAGCGGCGGCGAGCGTCGATCACAGGTTCAGGGTTGTAATTACGGAGAATCATCGAAAATGAACGGCTGGTAGTGGTTGCATGATGCGCCTTTATTGTTAGGCTTCTTATTTTTTGGTTTTGAGGTCGTCTGGAACGAGGAGATAGCATGCGCTTCCTCCGTAAAGAAATACATAGGCAGGTGAATCAGTAGGCACTTCCACATCGAATCTAGAATTAGGATACTCACGCCATTTAGTGGTTGTAGTGTTCGGAAAGGCCTTAAAGCGTTGCTCCACTAGCTTGAGAATCTCCGCTTCCTCAGTCAAAACCTTGAACTTGCTTGTGATTGCAACTGAGTCCATACCTCCGTTCTGCGATTTGGTCAGATTGATCAGGTGAGCAACTTGAAGTGAAGCCTTCTCATCGACCTTGAAAAACATTAGAAATCGATCTCCATTATCAACGGTCGGCGGCTTTGTATCCTTAGGTAATCGAACCGAATAAGATGATGCCGTCACCTGAGGCACACTACCCTTGATTGACTTGTGAAGTCGAAATATTAGTTCAAACTCAGAATCTGTCTTGTGATTGCTTTTGGTGACTGCGAACACACCCACAGCGCTCGAAGTGTCTGTAAGCCATTCCAAGCTAGGCCCCACCATTATCTCCGAACGAACTGAATATGTAGCGGCAAGGAATAGAAGGATAGTGAGCGCGGTTTTCATTGGATGGTCTTTGTTTCTTTGCCTAACGTGGTGTTATGCCTCTGTGCTTTTGATCAAATCAAACACACAGAGGCTGTTACAGGTAGAATAGCCTCCCAGACGCACGGACCCCGTCCACCGACGCTGGAAAGGTCGTTCTCACATGGGTATTCAAACGCACGCCAACCGCCGGGGCAAGGGGATTCGACCAAAATTGTCACACCCTTTTTCCATAGACCCCGCGCAGCAAATCGAGGTTCTTGCCGCTGTCCTGGAGCAACTGGACATTCTTGTCGCGCCATGCCTCCAGCGCAACCAGACCCCTCGGGTCCTCGGCGGCCTTTGCGTACAGCCCGATGAACGCCTCGAAGTCCTTGATGAAGCAATGCCCGCCCGCACCGCGCCCGCCGTCATCCGCGATTTGCAGGTGACTTGGGCCGATCCGGGCGTCAGCCGCCACCATGTCCCGCACCCGTGCGTAATCGCAACCCAGGCATTGGGCCAGATCGTGAAGGATGTTGGCATAGACGACTTTCAGATACAGGAAGGCATTGGCACCGTATTTGATCAATTCGGCTTCCCTGGCCGAGCAGATCAGTTCAAAGGGTGCCTTTGGAAGAACGGACAAGACCTCCGCCGCACGAGAGCGATACTGCGGATTGTCCCGTGGGATTCCGACAATGTTCCTGCTGGGATTGGCCGCATCGTGGGCGGCGGTTTTCTCAACCAGAAACTCCGGTGAGTGCATCACGAAGATGTCGGGAAACAAACCCTGCAATTTTTCCGTGGTGCCGGGCAGGATGGTGGATTTGATAACCGCCGTGGAGCCGGGGCTGACGTTCTCCAATGCCGACGCGACCGGACTGAAGTCGAAGCCACTTGGCAGGGTCGGAGTTGGCACCGCGACAAAGACCATGCGGCAGTCCTTGATTCTTTGTCTGTTGCCAACGTAGGGCTCTTCCAGACTGTAACGAACCACATCAAACCCGCGTGCCTCGAAGCAATCCGCATAGTTCCTGCCAATCCACCCTTGTCCGATGAAGCCGATGCTTGGCGTTGTCATGGTTCTAACCGTTCATGGTTCGTTGATTGCTTCCACTGCAACCGCAGCGCCTCCAACTGGTCACGCAGCGTGCCCTGTCCGATCCCGACACTGCTCCAGTTGGTCCGCACCCCGTTGCGCCGCAACAAGCAGTGCTGGTATTGGGCGAGTCGTGCCAGTGGCATGAAGATGATGCGTTCCTCAGGCCATCCGGTTTCAGCGGCGACGGCAAACACCTGGGCTGCTAGGAAGCCGGGTTCGTCGCACGGCGGGGCTTTTTTGCTGCGAGGTCTCCCATCGTTCCAACCTGCGCCGCTTCAAGCTCCTTGCTCTGCTCCTCCAACCGCTTGAAGGCTGTCTGGAAGTCGGCTGGCGTCAGGCCACCGCAGAAGATGAGGGCGGACTCGCGGAAGGTCTGGTCGTCGAAGGACGCTCTAACCACATCCGGCCACGGGGCGCAATGCGTGAACACGAATCCCATGATGGCGGCGGTGAACTCGGGCGTGCCATCCTTGGGTATTTTACCCTCGACCAGCGGGTTGCCGGTGCGCAAGAGCACGTCGTAACTGGCGAGCGAGAGCGGGCGCATGGCGTGGCCTCCGACGATGGCTTCAACGTCGTGGAAGGCGGTGGAGAGG
>CAIKDP010000132.1 GCA_903826205.1 Akkermansiaceae bacterium | reverse complement strand
GGAGTTCCATCTCCGTGACAAGTGGTGACAACTCGGGAGTCCGACCTTCTGAGCGCTCGGAAATCAAAGGGCCAAGAGCCTCGACAATCTTCAGAAGTGATAGCGGGCCCCCAACTCGAAGAGGAAATCATTGTTGATGCCTGCGGAGTAAGCGGGAGCATGGGTGACATCTATGGTGTGATCCATATTGTCCATGAAGATATAACGGACCCCACCAAAGATCTCGAAGGCATCGCTGAAATCGTAGGACAGCCCGGCAAACACATTGCCATAAAACCGGACATCGGTTTGGTTGTCGCCGCCTTCCCCATGATTGTTAGGTGGTGTCACAGCCTGGAACCAACTCCAATCATAGGAGCTGTCCAAAATGGCAATGCCGAGGCCGAGGCCGAGGTAGCAATTGAGATGTCCGGTGAGGGCGGCCTCATACTTGTAATTGGCGGTGATGGGGATGATGTTCAGATCGATCTTGGCCGCTTCCGACCTGCCACCGGCGGTGGGAGGTGGCGGACTGTAGCTATAGCTGGCGTCATCCTGGGTAAAGCCGACTTCCAGATAGAAAGCCTGGGTGCTGTGGGTACCGGGGGTTTTGAATTCAGCGCCTGCTTGCAGGTGGTACATGGCCTCATCCAAGTCCGTGAGGTAACCCACGGAGCCGCCGATAAACCACTCGCGGAGTCCTGGGTCAGGTGCAGGGATCGGCGCGGTATTGGGGGTTCCAGCCTGTGCGGCAAGGGCAAGGGCAAGGCCTGTCATTAGGGTGAGTGCGGTCGGTTTCATGTGCATATGGGGGTGTAGGGTTGGAGTTGTTGCCAGAAAAGTGCCAACAACGTGAGTAAGACCTATCAGCGCCGTCTTGCCAAGGATTCTCTTGGGGATTTTTTGGCGAGATCAGACGCCGGCGATCCGCCACACGGCGAGGCCTGCGGCGACCCCCAGCACCCCCAAGGCGCCGGCGCCGGCGAGGCGGTCGGTGAGGGTGGAGGCGGGTCGTTTGGGCGAGGCGGATTTGGGAAAGACGATGGCGGCATAAGTCATGCCGGCCAGCAAACCGCCGAGATGGGCGGCGTTGTCGATGAAGCGATAGCCGAGCACGCCGATGATGGCCGTGAACAGGACGCCGGCCATGAGACGACGTCTGGCGGTGCGAGGCACGAGTTTGGAGTGGAGGGTTTCAAAGACGATGAGAAAGCCGAGCCAGCCCATCAGACCGCCGGAGGCGCCCACCGAGGTGGCGCTCACCAACCGCGCCGAAGCCGCCCCTCCCACCACTGCGGCAAACAAAAACACCATCGGCAAATGCGGCCAGCGGGCAAACACCTCCAGGCGTTTGCCGAGGTAGGTCAAGGCGGCCATGTTCATCAGGAAATGCACCAGATTGCCATGCAAGAACGGCGCGGTGAACAGTCGCCATCCTTCACCGTGCAGATAGGCCTTCTTGACCAGGCCCGCCGTGGCAATGCTATCGCCCGGCAGCAATTGGGCCAGGCCCACGAGGCACATCAAACCTAACAAAACCAGCGCAACCGGGGCGCGTTGGAGTTCCAGCCAGGTTTCGAAGCGCAGGGCCGGGATGCGAATGGAGGCAGCCTCGGCCGACCAGGTGGCGAGTTCGGCGCGGCGTTTGCGGGCTTGGTACCACGGGATGAATCCGAACACCACGAACATAAGCAACGCGAGACCCAGTGCGGTCGAGCCCAGCAGGGCTTTACTGGCAAAAGCCAGCCGTGCTAGAAAATCCAGCAACTGGCCCGGTCGGGCGGCGAACTGTGGGGAGGCGTGCATGCCATTGTAAAATGCAATGGCCGCGAAACTCGCCAGCAACAGGCCGAACCAACGCAGGCGGTACACCGCGGTGTCCAGGTCCTCGCGGGTCCAGCGTTCGCGGGCCATGGCCATGGCGGCACTGAGTCCGGCGATTTCTTCCGGCAGGCAAAGACGCGGCGCGTCGGGCGTCCACACTAACAAAATTGCGCGGTTGCGCTCGTCGAGCATGGCCGTGGCAAGGGCCTCCAGCGAGTCGCACGGATGGGCGCGTTGTTTCATATCCATCCACCCCCAGCCCGCCGGGGCGGGGGCAAAGGTGTCGGCGCGCGCCCACACCGGGGCAGCTTCTAGGTGGGCATCTGTCACGCCTTGTAAGCGTCAGGAGGGGTGGGATTTTTCCATCGTATCCGGCGCGCCACCGCCGCGGGTGGAGGCATGGGACTGATAGGACTGATGGACCGCTGGGACTTATGGGGGAGTCACAGGGGCAGGCTCAGGGGTCGCTGGAGGAGGCGCAGGCGCCGGAACGGGTTCTGGCGTAGGGGCAGCGGGAGTTGGCTCGGGCAGGGGCGGTGTGGCCGGCGCGGGCAGCGGGGCTGGGGGTGGAGTGGCGTCGGTTGGATTTGCGGCGGCCGGGGCTTTGCTGTCTTTGGCGAGGCCCTTTTGTTTGTTTTGATGGCCGATGAGGATGGCCAGGGTCAGGCTAAGAATGAAGAACAGGGAGCCCAGATAGACGGTGCCGCGTTGCAACACGTTGGTGGTGCGTGCGCCGAACACCTGATCCGTGACGCTGGCCCCGAAGGCGGCACCGAGGCCTTCCTGTTTGGGCCGTTGCATCAGAATGAGCAGGGTCATCAGCAGGCAGACGAGGACGAAGACCACCAACAGGAGGTTGATGATGATGGGGAGCCATTCAATTGCAGCTAGAATCATGGGGCGGTGAGACTACGGGGCATTTGGCCGCTTGTAAAGCAAGGACTTTGGGGAAATGTGGGCACCTGCCCGTGTGAGTCGCTGATTGGCGCTTGATACGGCCTCGCTTCCGGCCCCATCGTGGGTGCCGCCGATGAAAGAATTGCTTGCGGAACTCGAACGCTGGGGATCGGATGTGATCTTTGGGCGTGCCAAGGGTTTTCGCGCGGCCATGATGCGCCTTTTCATGCGCACCCTCTCCGGGCTCTATCGCTTGGTGGTCCAAACCCGTCTGCGGCTGTTCCGCAAGGGTTGGATTCCCCAGCACCACCTCGGCACCCTCGTCGTGGCCATCGGCAACATCACCGTCGGTGGCACCGGCAAAACGCCCGTCGTCGAATTGCTCGCCCGCTCGCTGCGCGATCGCGGCCGCCGCGTCGCCATCCTCTCGCGCGGCTACAAAAGCCGCAAACTCGAGACCCCCCAGCACTGGCCAGGCCCCACCGGTCGGCCGCTGCCTGCCGAGGACTTGCCCAAGATTGTGTCCACTGGCAGCAAGCTGTTGCTCACCTCGAAATTTGCCGGGGATGAGCCGTACATGCTGGCGCGCAACCTTGCCGGGGTGGCCGTCATCGTCGATAAGGACCGGGTCAAAGGCGGCCGCTTTGCGGTGAGCCAACTCGGCGCGGACACCCTGCTGCTCGACGACGGCATGCAATATTTGCGCCTCGCCCATGCCCTTGACATCGTGCTGGTGGATGCCCGCGAGCCATTTGGGACGGAGGCGTTGCTGCCGCGTGGCACCTTGCGCGAGCCGCCGCGCAACCTCCGGCGGGCCGGTTACATCCTCATTACCAAATGCGATGGCGGCTCCAATGAGACGTTGGTTTCGCGTCTGCGCCGCCACAATCGCACCGCCGAGATCATTGAGTGCACCCACGGCCCGATCCATCTCGAAAACCTTTTTACCGGCGAACGCCAGCCGCTGGCCTTTCTCAAGGACAAATGGGTGGCGGCCATCAGTGGCATTGCGGTGCCCGAAAACTTCGAGCGCTCGCTGGAACGGCTCGGTGCCCGCGTGGAAATCCGCCGCCGCTTCCCCGACCACCATCGGTTTCCCCGCCGCGAAATCGACAAATTCATGCAGCGCTGCGTCGAGCGCGATATGGAGCTTATCCTGACCACGGAAAAAGACGCCGTGCGCTTCCCCCGGCCCACCGAGTTGGATGTGCCGGTGTATTTCCTGCGCATCGAGGTGGAAATCCTCAAGGGCCACGCGGCCTGGGAAGGATTGTTAGACAGGCTCAGCCAGCCGCCGCCCGCCCTCGATCACGTGCTGCGCCACCGCGAGGCCTACCGGCCATAGGCTATTTTCCCGCAAGCAATTCCCGGTTGCTCCACAGGTAGTTCCACCCGGAAATGAGGGTGAGGGCCAGCGCCAGCCACAGGAAACCCGGCATGAGCCAGCCATCCGGCTGGGACAAATAACGCAACAAGCGTAGTAGCGGATTGTGGGGGGCGGGTGAATTCACCGCAAACCACACCAAACAGGTGATGCAGTAGCCGAGTTGCATGCCGGTTTTCCATTTGCCCAGGCGGTCGGCGGCGAGCATCCGACCGGCCTCGATGGCGATCTGGCGCAAGCCGGTGATGAGGAATTCGCGTGCGAGAATGAGCACCGTGATCCACACCGGGCACAGTTGCACCGAGCTGAGATAGACGAAGGCCGAGCACACCAGCACCTTGTCCGCGACCGGATCCATCAGCTTGCCCAGCGGCGTGACCAGACCATACTTGCGGGCGAAATAGCCGTCGAACCAGTCACTGATGGCGGCCACCACAAAGGCGACCATGGCAATCCAGTGGCCAACAGGACTCACCAGCGCGGTGCCTCCAACAAAAATGCCGGTCAGCACCAAGCGGCAGAGGGTGATCGTGTTGGGTAAGTTCACCCGCGCAGTATGGGAAAATAAGCGCTCCTTGGCAACAAGAGGTTGCGCCAAGGCGACAACTTCACTAAACCCGCGCCGACTTCCCCATCCTTTTTTATGAGCAACAGCGACTTCGGACTCATTGGTCTGGCCGTCATGGGCCAGAATCTCGTTCTCAACGTGGAAAGCCGCGGCTTCCAGGTCTCGGTGTACAACCGCACCACCGCCGTCACCGACGCCTTCGTCGCCGCCCACCCGGAGAAAAGACTCGTGGGAGCCAAGACCCTCGAAGACTTCGTCCAATCGCTGGCCGCACCGCGCAAGATCATGATCATGGTCAAGGCAGGAGCCCCCGTCGATGCGGTCATCGAGGCGCTCATTCCGTTGTTAGAACCTGACGACATTATTATCGATGGCGGCAATTCCCTCTACACCGACACCGAACGCCGTGACCAATGGCTCAGCGGCCTGGGCCTGCGCTTCATCGGCACCGGGGTTTCCGGCGGCGAGGAAGGCGCGCGCAAAGGCCCGTCGATCATGCCGGGCGGACCGGCTTCCACCTGGGAGGTCATGCAACCGATCTTCGAGGCCATCGCCGCCAAGGTCGATGGCGAACCCTGCGTCTATCACATCGGACCCGGCGGCGCCGGTCACTTCGTCAAGATGATCCACAACGGCATCGAATACGGCGACATGCAACTCATCTGCGAGGCCTACAATATCTTCAAGGCCGCCGGCTTCAGCGCCGCCGAACTCGCCGGCGTCTTTGACTCATGGAACCACGGCGAATTGGAAAGCTATCTGATCCAGATCACCGCGGAAATTTTCAAACAAACCGACCCGCAAACCGGCGCGCCCGTCGTGGAGAAAATCCTCGACACCGCCGGCCAGAAAGGCACCGGCAAGTGGACGATCCTGAGTGCGGTGGACAACGCCGTGGTCATCTCCACCATCAACGCCGCCGTCGAGGCCCGCATCCTGTCCTCCATGAAGGACCAACGCCTCGCCGCCAGCAGCCAGCTCGAGGGACCTGACATAACGCTCACCACCGACAAGGCGGCCCTCGTCCAACAAGTCCACGCCGCGCTCTACGCCTCGAAAATCATTTCCTACGCCCAGGGCCTCGACCTCATCACCACCATGAGCAGGGAAAAAGGCTGGAACCTCGACCTGTCAAAAATCGCCGCCATCTGGCGCGGCGGTTGCATCATCCGCGCCCGCTTCCTCAAGCACATCACCGCCGCCTACCGCACCAACCCCGCCCTCGGCAACCTGATGCTCGACCCGTTCTTCAAAAACATCCTCAACCGCAGCCAGCAGGATTGGCGCGAGGTCGTCGCCCGCGCCATGCTCCACGGCATCCCGGTGCCCGCCTTCTCCGCCTCGCTCGGCTACTACGACAGCTATCGTAGCGCCGTGCTGCCCGCCAACCTGCTGCAGGCCCAGCGCGATTTCTTCGGCGCCCACACCTACGAGCGCACCGACCAGCCCCGCGGCCAATTCTTCCACACCGACTGGCCGGAGGTGATTGGTTAGTAGTCTCGGACTTCAGTCCGCAAAGCCCATGGGGAGCGCCGCAAGGCTGCGCGCTGGTCACAGTGCGGGGGGCGGTGTCCGGCGGCTCATGGACGTTCCATCACCCAAGACGCATTCTCACGAATGCGCCTACAAGCGGTAGCGCGGCTCTTCACTTCTTCACCTCTTTACTTCTCTTCCGCTTCCTCTTCCACCTCCAGCGGGTGTTCCTCCTCGTGCCAGTGCTTGGCGACCTTGCCGTCGAGCCAGGCGAAGTTCATCGGATAGACGTCGGGGTCGAACATGACATGATAGAAATGCCAGATCACGATGGCCAGGCAGGCGAGGATCGCCTCATAGTAATGGATGGTGACGGCCACATCGATGACCCAGCGCGGGAACCATTGGGTGACGTCGATCTTGAGCCAGATGGCCAGGCCGGTCACACCCATCACCACGGTGCCCCACACCACCGCCCAGTACTCGATTTTTTCCGGATAGCCGAAGCGGCCGAACTGCGCCTTCGGCTTGCCCATGGCCAGGTGGCCGGCGTTGGTCATCACGTCGCGGGCGTCCTGCCAGCGCGGCCACAAGTCACGCAGCAACTTGCGGCCCGCGGCGGTGAATGCGACGTAGTAGATATGATAGAGGCCGCCGCCGATGAGCACCAGGCCGGCGATGCGGTGGATCCAGCGGCGGATTTCCTCGCTGCCCATCAAATGGGCATACCAGGTGTTGGGAAACTTCAGCGCGAAGCCGGTCACCGCCAGCAGGATGAAACTGGCCATCAGCGTGAAATGTTGGAACCGTTGGTTGCGGTCCATGCGGGTGACCATCTCGCCATGCGCGCGCCGCCGCGCCGCCACCTTGCGCCACCAAGCCAGGCCGTTGTGCGCGCCTAACAAGAGAACCGTCACCACGATCAGGACCACGTAGATGTTGCGCACCCAGCGGCTCACCACCACGCCGGTCTCGTTGCCCTTGGCCTCGTTGGAATGAATCTTGCCGCCCACGAAGCTCTGCGTCGCCCCGGGGTGGCACTTGCCGCAGGTTGTCATCAAGTGTGCCGGGTGAATCGTCGAGTCAGGATTGGCGGAGCGCAAAATCTTGTGGTAGCCGTGACAACTCGCGCAATTGGCCGCCATGGTGGAGCCGCCGGTGGCGGCCAGCCCGTGGTAACTCTCGAAGAAGGTCTTGACCCGGTCATCCGGCATTTTGAAGCGGCTGTTGATGCGTTCGCTGGCGTGGCACTTGCTGCAGGTTTCCGCCGTGCGGAATGAGGCCGACGGGTCTTTGAGGCCGACGATTTTGTGCTCCGCATGACAATCGATGCAGGTGGCGCCCTCGCCCTTGCTCAGCGCCTGGCCATGCACGCTGGCCGCCACATCCTCGGCTTCGGCGGTATGACACTCGCCGCAGGTTTTTTCCAGATTGGTGACATGGATCTTCGAGCGCGGCGAAGTCCGCGGAAACACCTCATGATTGCCGTGGCAATCCTTGCAGGTGGCCGCCGAAGCGTTGCCCTTGTCCAAGGCGATGCCGTGCACGCTCGCCCCGAAGCTCTTGGATTGCTTCTCGTGGCAGCCCGCGCAATCCACCGGCTTGGCCGCTTTCGCATCGTCCGGATGCTCCGCCGTGAGATCCTTGTGACATTCGGCACATTGCGCCTTGCCATGCACCGAGGTCTTCAACTTCGCCTCGTCGGTAAACATCGAAACTTTCTTGCCGCCGGGCAGGTCCTTGGTCAGGTCCTTGTCACCGTGGCATTCAAGGCATTTGTCGTTAGGAATTTGTTCCCCGGCGGCCCACAAAGGCGGGGCAAACATGGCGACGGCCGACAATAGCGGGAGGAGATGGCGTTTCATAAGGGGTGAAATCCTGCGGGGAAACGGACCTGCGCCGTGCGCCACTGGCATGCACGCGGTCGGCAATCCACCACAACCCTTCAATAAGGGCGGCAAAGGAGCAATTCCGTGGTCTGGATGATAGGCAGGCGGCCCGTGCTGGCAAAGCCCAATGTGCCGGCTCCCTGCGCATCCCTTTGCAATCATTGCGCATCAGTCGCGATTGGGACCCCTGACGAATTTCCGACCTTGCCGCCGCGGCGCAAGTTCATAGGTTCCCGCTTTCCGCGGTAAGGGAACCCTTTTGCCGCCGGGATTAGACCTCGCCCTTTCAACAACACGCACTCTCTCATGCATACTCCGCCCAACATCATGACCCGCTTGCTCAGCCTCCTATGGATCGTGGCTTGGCCAGTCGCGGCGCTCGCGGCCGAAGGCGAACCCGCGGCAGTGGTCAAGGCAGCCAAGGAGATCATTCCCAATGACAAATGCCTGGAATGCCACAGCGACAAGGATCTGACCAAAGACCTGCCGGGCGGCAAGACGTTGTCATTGTTTGTGGACGAGAAAGTCCGGCAGACCTCGGTGCACGGCAAGCTCAACTGCGCGGATTGCCATGGCGATCTCACCGCCGAGCACCCCGACGACACCAAGGCGGCCAAGCCGGTCAATTGTGCCAGTTGCCACAAAGAACAGGGCGACATTTACGCCACCAGCATTCACGGCATCAGTCGTTCGATGGGCTCGTCCGGCGCGGCCTCCTGCAGCAGTTGCCACGGCACTCATGCCATGCTGTCGCCGAAAAACCCGAACTCCCCGACGTTCAAGCTCAACCTCTCACGGACCTGCGCCAAGTGCCATGACAATGCCGGCATCAACAAGGAATACCGCATGCGCTTCCCGGATGTGGCCTCCCATTATCAAGAGAGCATCCACGGCCGCGGGATGGAAAAAATGGGTTTGGTGGTGGCCCCCTCCTGCAATGATTGCCACGGTGTTCATGACATCAAGCGCAGCGTGGACCGCAGCTCGCCGGTCAATAAGGCCAACCTGGCCAAAACCTGCGGCAAATGCCACCTAGGGATCGAGGAAACCTATAACAAAAGCATTCATGGCCAGTTGTTAGCCAAGGGCGACTCCCGCGGGCCGGTCTGTAACGATTGTCACTCCGCGCATGATATCGAGAATCCCAACACGGCCCACTTCAAACAAGCCAGCGACAACCGCTGCGGCAAGTGCCACGAGGAAAGCCTCAAGCATTACCGCGACACCTATCACGGCAAGGCGATGGCCTTGGGCCAGCCCAACGTCGCCAGCGATGTGGCGGCCTGCTTTGATTGCCATGGCGATCACAACATCCAGCCCGTCTCCAATCCGGCCTCGCAGCTATCCGCGAAAAACATCCGCGCCACCTGCACCAAATGCCATCCTGGCGCCACCGTCGGCTTCACCGAATACGTGCCCCATGCCAATCCGCTGGATGGCAAGAAATATCCGGCGCTGCACCTCACCTTCGTGCTGATGACGGGATTGCTGCTGTGCGTGTTTGCGTTCTTCGGCGGCCACACCTTGCTGTGGCTGGCGCGATCGGTGTGGCTCTACCGCCATGACTCGAAGGCCTATCGCGAGACGAAATTCGAGACCCAGGTTGATGACGAGTGGTTCACGCGCTTCACACCCTTTGACCGCTTCCTGCACTTCCTGGTGGTGACCAGCTTCCTGTTGTTAGTGATTACGGGGATGCCGCTCAAGTTCTACTACACCGAATGGGCGAAAGCCTTGTTCGACGTCATTGGCGGGGCTGAAACCGCCCGCGCGCTCCACCGCTTCGGCGCCTTGGTCACCTTCCTCTATTTTGTCCTGCACCTGATCGACCTCATCACGGCGTCGTGGCAAAACCGCGGTGCCATCCGCAATCCGGAAACCGGCAAGTGGGAGCTGAGGCGGTTCTTCGGCGCCGTGTTTGGCGCGGATTCCATGGTGCCCTCCCTGCAGGACTGGCATGAATTTGTCGCCCATCAGAAATGGTTCTTCGGCAAGGGTCCCAAGCCGGATTTCGACCGCTGGACGTATTGGGAGAAATTCGACTACTTCGCAGTGTTCTGGGGGATTTTCGCCATCGGCCTGTCCGGCATGGTGATGTGGTTCCCACAATTCTTCACCGCATTTCTGCCCGGTTGGGTGATCAACATCGCGTTGATCGTCCACTCCGACGAGGCGTTGTTAGCCGCCGGCTTCATCTTCACGGTGCATTTCTTCAACACCCACTTCCGTTTGGAAAAATTCCCGATGGACAACGTGATCTTCTCGGGACGCATCTCCAAAACCGAAATGTTGCATGAGCGCAAACGCTGGTATGAGCGCTTGGTCGCCACTGGCAAGCTCGACCAATACCGGGTGCGCGACGAATGGGACCGCTGGAAGAAGATTGCCCGCCCGATAGGTTTCGTGTTCTTCGGCATCGGCTTGGTGCTGCTGGTGCTCATCATCTACGCGATGGTCACCCGCCTGGCACATTGAGTCAAACGCCCCCACCCGTCCTGGCAAGGGTGCCGCGCCGTATGGGCGCGGTGTGGGCGCGGTGTGGGCGGATTTCAGATTTGAGATTTGAGAGGGCTGTGCCATGCATGCGGCTGGCGGCGTTTCCCGAAGGGGGAGTCGTCGCAGGCCGCCGCTACGGGGCCAACGCCGCGGCGACTTCCTCGATCCATGCGGGATCCGGCATGGCATAGGGACGGAAGGTCTCGAGGGTGCCGTAGTGCTCGTTGTGGAACAGGGCGCGGTGCATGCCAAGGGTGGAGGCCGCGGGCGAGTCAATGAGGTTGGAGGAATCATTGACACTCATCTGGAACAGGACCCGCATTTCAAACTCACCTAACAATTTGCGCGGGATCCAGCGGCTGACGTTGTTCCAGGTGTCGATGGCGGCGATGACGTGCATGCCGACCGGGCCGCCCTCGCCTAACAAATTGGCCAGCGCCTGCGCCGGGTTGGGGCCGGCGGCGGAGTCGTCGTCGAGTGTGAAGCGGAAATCATCGTCCGGGCGGAGGGCCTTGAAGCGCTGGAGGTCATGGACGATGAGGAACACCTCCGCGGCATCGCGGCCGGCCGTGGCGGCGCGGGCGTCGAGGGTGGCGGCCAGTTCGGATAGAAGGGCGGGGGCCTCGGCAGGGCCGGCGATGCGGACGGGGTGCGGCAGGATCGCGGCAAGACGTTGGAACAAACTGTCGCCGGCCGCCGGGTCGTGGGGGTCGAGGATGACAAACTCCGCGGCGGCGGGCGGGTATTGGGCGGCGAGGGCCAGCAGCGCGATGCCGGCGAGGGTGGTGGTGCGTTCGGTGGATTGGCCGGTGATGAGGAGGTGGCTGCCGCTCTGGCGTTGAAACATGGCGGCGGTGGGCCCCTTGATCGAATTGGGCGCGCCAAGCCAGGCCCGGACAGTGGCGGGACGCGCGACCGGGCGGCTGCGGATGACGGCGGCGAGTTCCGGGTTGTCGCGGACCTCGGCGGGCGCGTTGCCTTCAAACACAATCGGCGTCGGCACCGGCTTGCCGCTGGATGCGGCGAGCGCGTTGACCTGCTCCAACATGGCATCGCGCTCAGCCTCCGGCAGCCAGACAATTTGGAACGGGCTGTTGGCGGCGAGCGCGCCGGATTGGTCGTTGTAGATGCCTTCACCCGGACGGGTCAGCAAGCGCGGCGCCGGGTTGTCGTCGTCCATGATGAGATGGGCATCCGCCTCATTGCATTGCAGGGCGACGCGGATGACCATCTGGCCGAGGGTGGCGCGGGCCAGTGTGTAGGCCCCGCCGAGGGTTTGTGAGCCGAGGATGACATGCAGGCCGAAGGCGCGGCCCTGACGGACGATCCTATCTAACAAAAGTGATGCCTCCTGGCCGACCCCGTCGTCCTCGGTGAAGAATTCCTGGAACTCATCGATGAGCAGCAAGGTGCGCGGCATCGGCAGGGCATCTTTGCTTTGCTTGTAACCTGATAGATCCTGGGCCCCGGCGCGGCGGAACAACTCGCCGCGGCGTTTCAATTCCGCATCCACGCGTTGCAACACGCTGAGCGCGAACTCGCGGTCGCTCTCGATGGCGACGACGCGGGCATGGGGCAAGTGGCGGGTGGCATAGCACTTGAACTCGACGCCCTTTTTGAAATCGACCAGATAGAATTCGACCTGCTCGGGGCTGCACCACAGGGCAAGGTTGGTGATGATGACATGGAAGAGGGTGGACTTGCCGGAGCCGGTCTTGCCGGCCACCAGCATGTGCTGGCGGGTGCCTTTGCCGATGGCCAGCATCTGGAGTTTTTTGGCGCCGGTGCGCCCGATCGGCACGCGCAGCTCGGCGGTGGTGTCCAGTTGCCAATAGGCGCCGGCGGCCGGGGCGATGTGGGAAAACGGGACCTCGACGCGGTTGGAATCAATGCTGGCGCGGCCGATGCGGTGAATGAGCGTGGTGGCGTCCTCATCAGTGGGTGGCGGATCAAACGTGACCGCGGTGGCACCCGCCGGCCAATCCAACAATCTTACGGACTTGCCATCGATGGCCACGCGCATGCAGGCGCGGCGCAGCTCGCCATCCAGCGCGGGGTCCGGCGGGGGTTGGCGCAGGTCGCGGTGAATCAACAGGTGCACGCCGCAACGCGCGCCGCTGGAGGCGATGGCCAGCAGGCGCTTGGCGGCGGTTTCACTGAAGGCGGCGGGAAACCCGGCGATGACCAAAAACCGGTATTTCTCCGCGATGGTGCCGGCGTGTTCGTTGTATTCCGCGATGGTGGCGAACTCATTGCGCAAATACATCTGGATGACCTTTTCGATGTGTTCGTTGAGTTCTGCGAGACGCTCCTCGATCTGGGTGCTTTGGGTCCAGATGCGATGGGCGATCAGGGTTTCCTCGTAATCGGCGAGGTGCATCAGCCCGGCAAAGTCGCGCCCCAGCCCCACCGGATCTATGAACACAAACGACGCCCGCCCCGGCGGCAGACTGGCTAACAAACGCAGCGCCACCGCGTTGAGCACGGTGGTGGCGGCCGCTCCCGCATCGCCGCCAGTCTCTATCAGCAACGACCCGTGGTCGGGGAAGCCCAGCGTGAAGGGCACGGCAAAAACCGCCGGCACCGGCAGGGGAAACTGCGGGTGGGCGGGCACCCGTCCGGTGATTTTCGTTAGATCAACCTGCAGTGAGCCGATGCGCACGGCGGCGGGTGCGGTGGCGGGAGGCAACCAAGTGGCGCAGGCGTCCGACGACCAAGCCGGAAAAAGGTTGTGTGAGGCACTCTCTAACAAAGACAACTGCTGGCACGGTTCCAGCACGTCCTGCTGCCAGGGCCGGGCGAGGGCTTCGAGGGTGGTGGTGGCTTCGGCGTCAAGGGCGGCGGAGGCTTCGGCGAAGGCGAGTTTGCGGGCGTGGGTGAGCGTGTCAGCCCGCGCCTCGACGCGTTGGGTGGCCTGCTCGTAGGCGCGGGTGAGCTTGGCGAGTTTCCGCAGGTGGAGTGCTTCGAGTTTGGCGGGGAGGCGGGCGAGTTTGAGCTCGAGGTCTTTTTGGCCGGCGCGCATGTGGGTGAGCCAGTCGGTACCGGATTCACGGAACGTTTCGCTCAGGTCGTGGCCCTGTTGTTTCGCTTCGTGGTCAATTTCCGCGGCGAGGGCGGCGACCCGGGTGGCGGAGGCTTTTTCCGCGGCAATGGCCAGGGCCCGGGCGGTGGCCAGTTCGCGGGCGGCGCACCGGGCGCCGGGGATGGCCAGCCCCAGGCCTAACAACCAGAGTGCCAGCAGCGCGCCTTCGGCCATGAGCAGGGGCGCTTGGACGGAACCCAAGCCGGCACCCGCACGCCAGGCCGGCCACCCGACGATGCCTGCGGCTAACAAGGCGAGCACGGCCAGCGGGACAAAGCGGAACAACCTGCTGAGTGGATTGCGGCGGATGGCGTCCACGGCCGTGCGCAAGGCGTCGATGCGTTCCAGCGATGCGGCATGCAGAGCTTGCGCATCCAGCCGGGTGATGGCGTCATCCAACACCGCACTGCGGCCGTAAAACTGCGGCTGCAGCCAGAGCCGGAAGGAACGCAGCCCCTGGAGTGCGGAGGCGCGCAGTTGGTGGCGAATGACGCGGTCCGCCACTAACAATTCCTGGAACTCGCGATGCTTCCCGGCGGCTTGGGCGAGTTCTTCTTTGCGCGACTTGCGGTTGCGCAGGATGCCGCCCTGAACCTGGCCGATGCGGCGGTCCTTGAGGTCTTGCAGGTGGCGGGCGAGCGCGCTGCGGCTGTTCTGATAGGCATGCTGGATCCAGGCGTGGCGGGCGTCCAACGCCGCCTGTACGATTTCCTTGGCCTGCCGGTAGCCGGTGGCGAGGTCGGCGAGTTGGCCGGCGATGGCGGCGGTTTCGGATTCCTCGCGGTGGGTGTTGGCGCGTCTGACAACCAGGATTTTCGCGGCGCGGGCCTGGGCGAGTTGCTCCTCGCCGGCCAGGGTGGCGGAGAGGCCGGCTTTGACGCCCCGGAGTTGCTCCAGCACGCGGCCCGGGGTCATGGAATCATTCACAGTCGGCATGGATTTTATTGAGCAGGAGATCGAGCTCGTCGATGACCCGGAGGGTGGAGTTCACGGTGGCGGCCAGATCGGTTAGATAGAGGTTTTCAAATTCGTCGGCCTTGTGGTCGCGCCACGCGCTGCGGGTTTGGTCCCAGCGCGCCTGGAGTTGGCGGGTGGCGTCGGTGAGCAGGCCCTTGCTGCCGGACATGCTGCTCATGGGGAGGCCGGGGGTGGGGGTGGCTCAAGCCCGGGTGGTGGCGGGGCCATGACTTGAGATGGGCGGTTGGATTCGGCGTAGGCCTGGAGGGATTTGATGGATTCGCCGAGGGAATGGACGGCTTTGGGGAGGTGTTGGCCGACGCGAAAAAACATCGGCTCGAGTTGGCGCAGGAGCGGGCCGGTGCGGTTGTCATAAACCTGGCGCCAACGTTTGATGACGCTCATTTTGGCTTCCGCTTCATCGAGTTTGCGGCGGGCCTTGGCAACCGCCAATTTTTGGATGGCGTTGCTGGCCTGCGGGCTGGTGAGGTTGGCGCTGTAGAGCTCCTCCTCAGCCTGATCGAGTTGCTTTTTGCATTTCTTGAGTTGGGCGGCCCAATACTGGGTGCGGTCGACGTCGAGCCAGGTATGGGTGCGGCGGGCTTCGCCGGTCATGTCTTCGAGGGCGACGCGGGCCTTTTCAATATAGTGGATCAACTCCGCGCGGAACCCCTCGAGCGCGTCAATGGAGGAAATCCTGGCCTGGTTGGACATGGCGTGGGTGGGCTGTAAGGCGGACTGTTAGCGCTGGTCGAGGTATTGTTGGATGCGTTCGGCCTTGCGCAGCAGATAGGGGGTATGACGATCGGAGAGTTCGAGGAAGGCCTTGAGGGTTTTCATCAGTTGGATGAACTCGGTGGCAAACTTTTCCTGTTCCTGGTCCTGCCAGGTATCACCCAGCGAGGTGAAGCGGGCCATGAGCGAGGCGGTGCGTTCGCGCAGGTCGCCGTTGAAACGTTTCAGTTCCGCGGCGAAGCGGCGGACTTCTTCAGGATCGATGATGGCTTGGGACATGGGCGGAACGGGCTGACGCAGCCTTACGCCGTGATTAGAGCGGAATCAAGCCGCCCTGCCAATTTCAATTTCGTCACGGATGACCCATCAGGCCTGGCCACCGCTGAGGTCGGCGTCCACTTCACCCGCGGCGCTGCCGGTTTCATCGAAATCCATTTCGCGGACGCGTTTGGAATCGCGCTGGACCTCGACTTGTTTGCGCAGGAGTTCGCGGAGTTCGGCGCCTTCGCGGACGGCGGGGATGAGCAGATGGGGCAACGAGCGATCCGAGGTTTGCAAGGAGATGGCGGTGAGACCGGTGAGGCGCATCCACCATGGGCGCAGCATCAGGGTGTCCTTGACCCGATAGAGTTCGATTTCATCGATCTTCTGGTTGATGACGCCGGTGGTGATACGCAGGCGTTGGGTGGTCAGCTCGAATGTCTGACAGCGGACAACGAGGTAGCGCCAAGCCGCGTAGACCAAGGGCACCACGAGCGCCAACCCGGCCGCGGGCAGATAGCAGGCACCCACGATGATGCCGATGCTGATGACGAGAGCGGCGGCGAAGGGGCCGAGGTTGAGCCATTGGGATGGACTGGTTTTCCACAGGGTGGTTTCGTCGGGCATGCGTGCAGGTTGCACAAAGCGGCCGGCCCTGGCAAGCGGAGAATCGCCCGGAGAATCGCCCGGGATCTGCCTATAACCGAAGTTTCCCATCGACAGCCGGTCAATGCGCGGCGGGCACGCGGATTTTGATATTGCGGAAGGCGACTTGGTTGCCGTGGTCCTGCAGCAGGATGTGGCCTTGTTGGAGTTCGCCGAATGCGGGCCACACCTTGTATTTGCTGAGCGCCACGGTTTCCTTCCACGCGGGTGAGCCGCGCTCGAACTCGACGGTCTTGCGGCCGTTGAGCCAGAACTCGACGTGCTGGTCAAGGGAGAGGATGCGGGCATGGTTCCATTCGCCGATGGGCATGACGAGCTTGTCCGCGGGGGCGGGGATCATGTCGTAGAGTGAGCCGATGGTGCGGTTGCCGTTGCGGCCGAGCTTGGCGTCGGGGTGTTTGGCGTCGTCGAGGATTTGGAATTCGGGGCCAATGGCCGAGCCTTCACCCTTGTTGAGTCCGGGGTCCACGAAGATCTTGATGCCGCTGTTGGCACCCGCGGTGATTTTGAAATCCACGACCAACTCAAAGTCGGAGAACTTCTCGCGGGTGATGATGTCGCCGCCGGCGGCGGATTCCCCGCCACTGGTTTCCGCCACGATCAACTCGCCGTCCTTGATCGTCCAACCCGATTGGGGAAACGCCTCGGCGCGGGCGCTGCGCCAACCGTCGACGGTTTTACCATCCCACAACAAGCGCCAACCGGCGGCTTGTTCCTGCGGGCTGAGCGCGTTAGGGGCAGGGGCATCGGCGGCATGGGCACCCGCGGCGAAGCCAACCACGGTGGTGAGGAGACAGGTCAGACGGTTCATGGTTGACGATAGGATGAACCCGTATACCGCGCGGCTCAAGCCATTCTTGCATGCGGCAGGCATCGCGACAAATTCGATGACGATCGTCCCAGAAATTGTCGCGATGCCCATTCCTGCCCGAAAATATTGCTGTCTGGTTTTTACTCACTGCGGTTCCATCGCGGGGTTTGCATGGCAGCATTTGAGCTGGCCAATCGCCCACTGCAATTAGCGGCGTGACTTTCCGAGTGACAGGCGGCCGCGGTGGGCTTAGGTTGGCTGTCGACCGACGATGTGGAAATTCCTCGAAGAGAACTGGCGTAATGCGATCGAGATTCTGATTCTCGCGATCTGCATTTATCAGGTTTACCGGGCCTTCCGGGCCACCCGCGGGGCCCAGATCCTGGTCGGCTTGGGCATGATCATTGTGGTTCTCACCTTGGTTTCCCAAGTGGCGAATTTCACCGTGATCAGTTGGTTGGTGACGCGGGCCACGGCCTTGCTGGCGTTTGCGCTGGTGGTCATTTTCCAACCCGAGCTGCGCGACGCGCTGGCCCGCCTCGGCAGCAGGAGTATTTTTTCGTATTCGAGCAAACGCCGCCTGGCCTTCCTCGAACGGTTGGCCGATGCCGTCATGATGCTTTCCAAAAAACGCATTGGCGCATTGTTTGCCATCGAGCGGGGCATCAGCCTCAAGAAATTCCTCGACACCGGCGTCACCCTCGATGCCCAGTTTTCGCCGGAGTTGGCACTGACGGTGTTTCACCCCAAGACGCCGTTGCACGATGGCGGCATGATTCTGGCCGATGACCGGGTGGCCGCCGCGGCCTGCGTGTTTCCCGTCACCCAGCGTGAAATGCACGACCGCTCCACCGGCCTGCGCCACCGCGCGGCCATCGGGCTGACCGAGGAAAGCGATGCCGTGACCGTGGTGGTCAGCGAGGAAACCGGCGGCATCTCCATCTGCGTGGAGGGCAAACTGGAACGCAACCTCACCGAAAAACAATTCCGTGACGCCCTCGCCAAGATTTTTCTAACAGGAAATGTCGACCATGAAAATGAATCTGCCGAAAAACTGGATCGCCAAGACCCTCTCACTCCTGCTGGCGGTCGCGATCTGGTTTCTGATTAAGGATCACCTCAAGGAAGGTGGGGGCAATCCTCCGGTGCCGCCGCGCGCCATCGTGGTGCCGGAACCCGGCCGCAAATGACGCCCCGTCACGCATGCGCGTCAAGGGTCGAGCCGGATGTGGTCGATCAGGCGCACCTCGCCGTAAAACACCGCCGTGGCCAGCAAGGCCGGCCGCTCGAGCCGCGCCACCGTTTGCAGTGATTCAGCGTCGACGAGCGCCAGATAATCGAGCCGCGCCAGCGCCGAGGCTGCGATGCCGGCGCGGGCGGTTTCTAACAATTCAGAGGGGGTGCGGGAGCCGGCATGGAATGCCGTCCGGGCCGCCACCAACGCCTGGCGGAGGCGGGGCGCATCGGCGCGTTGCGCCGCGTTCAAGCGCACGTTGCGCGAGGACAGCGCCAGGCCGTCGGCTTCGCGCACGGTGGGATGGCCGATGAGGGTCACCGGCACATTCAAATCCCGCACCATCCGCCGGATCACCGCCAATTGTTGGAAATCCTTGTCCCCGAACACCGCCGTCTCACATCCGCTCAACAAAAACAATTTGAGCACCACCGTGCAGACCCCGTCGAAATGGCCCGGCCGTGCCGCGCCGCACAAGCCCCGCGATAACAACGACTCGGTGACCGTCACCGAGCGGTCCGCGTCATACATGGCGGCCACGTCCGGCGCAAACACCACGTCCACGCCCGCCTCCCGGCAGGCCGTTAGATCCGCCTCCAGCGGCCGCGGGTAGGCGGCCAGATCCGTTTCCCTGTCAAACTGGATGGGGTTCACAAAAATCGAAACCACCACGGTGCCGGCCGGCCCGGCCAGTTCCCTGGCGCGGTGCACCAAGGCCAAATGCCCGGCGTGCAGAGCGCCCATGGTGGGCACCAGCACCCGTGGCAGGCCGTGTCCTGCCACGGCCGCCCTCAACTCGTCTGTTTGCGTCACGACTGTCATGGGGTCACGCTAACGTATCCGCGGCAGGTACGGAACGCTTAAATTGCGCGCTATTTTCCCCTTGCTGGCACCGTGTCATATCCACATCCTGCCTTTCCCATGAGCGAGCCACAAGCGACCCTAGCCCCGAGCGCGGATTTGGAAATCAAAGACGCGCGGATCATCTTCGAGCCGATTTGGGACGATCTTGAGGCGGAATACGGCCGCGAGCACCTGCGCTTTCCGAAGGAGATCATCCTGTTAGGCGGGGCTCCCGGTTCCGGCAAGGGCACCAACACCGCCTTCATATCCAAAACCCGCGGGCTCACCTGTGAGCCCATCGTCATGAGTTCGCTGCTGGACACCCCGGCCATGAAGGCCGTCAAGGACGCGGGTGGCATGATCGGTGATCGCGAAGTGCTCACCGCGCTGCTGCACGAACTGCTCAAGCCCGAGTATCGCGATGGGGTCATCCTCGATGGCTTCCCCCGCACCACGGTGCAGGTGGTGTGCCTCAAAATGCTCTATGAAAAAATGACCCAGCTCTGGCGTGACCACTATGGCTCGCCGCTGGCCGGCCATTTCCGCCAGCCGGTGGTGCAGATTCTCGTGCTCTTCGTCGATGAGCGGGAAAGCATCGCCCGCCAGCTCAAGCGTGGGCGCGAGGCACGGGCGCACAACGAGGAAGTCCGGCGCACCCAGCATGGAATCTTGCTGGAAAAGCGCGCCACGGATTTTGACGAGCACTTGGCCGGCCGCCGCTATCGCGTGTTCAAGGAGCAAACGTGGGACGCGCTGCTCTCGCTGAAGGATGTGTTTCATTACCATCTGATCAATGCGCAGGGGTCGCTCGCCGAGGTGGAGCAAAACATCCTCAGGGAACTCGAATACCAAAGTTCGCTGGAACTCGATCCGCTCACCTATAACCGTCTGCGCCTGTTGCCGGTGGCCAGCGAGATCATCATTCATGCCCGCCAGGAGTTGGTGAAGCGCCTGGATGGCTATGAGCTCAATGCCCCGGAATTGTTCCAGCGCGTGGTGAATTTCATTGAGGACTCGCTGCTGCCCGTCATCAGGCTCCACGCCATCTCCGGCCATGCCAACCTCAACAGCGAGGATCCGCTGTTGCAGGAACCCGCCGCTCTGGGCATGTTGATCGATATTTTTTCCGAGCGCGGCTACCATGCCGTGGTCGATGTGCATCACATTGAAATTCCCGAACGGGTGGACCTGGCCAGCGGCATCATCCACTGCCGTGTCAAACGGATCCATCGGATAGCCATCCGTTTCAAGGGGTCGGAAATCCGCCGCGGTTGAAGCCGCCCGGGGTTCTCATTTGGCCGCGGGTGCGGGGGTGTCCGTGAAATCTTCGGGGACTTTGGAGATGATGTAGGAAAGGACTTGGGCGATCTCGGCCGGCGAGAGTTTCTGCCCCCAGGCTTCCATCCTGACGCCGTTGTTGCCGGTGCTTTCAGGCGGCGAGCCTTTGTTGATGAGATCAAACAGGCCCATCGGCTTGTGAGTGAATTTCCACACATGGTCGGTGAGCGGCAGTCCGCGCAGCGGGATGCGTTGGCCATTGCCATCGTCCTGGGTGGCGCTCAGATCCAGCCCGTGGCAGGGAATGCAATTTTTCATGAACGTGGCCTGGCCGGCGGCCACGTAGAGCGGATGGGTCGCCAACTCATGGACCAGCTTGGCATCATTGAGGCCGGCCATGGCTTGGTTGAGTTCCGCAAGTTGGGCCGCCTGCACGGCCAGAATCCGTTCCTTCACGGCCTGCTGCGGGCTCTTGACCAGCGTGGTCCCGTAATACACAAACCAGTAGGCGACAAAAAACGCGACCGCGCCGTAACAGGTGAAGAGCCACCAGTTAGGGAGTTTGCGGTCGAATGCCTGAATCCCGTCGAATGCGTGATCACGTAGGACGACCTCGTCCTTGGTCTTGGCAAATTGGCCGCGTTTGGGTTGCTGGCTCATGGTTGCGGACGGGTCTTCGGCGTGTTAGGCATGGCCCGGTAGGAGTCCGGGTTGAGGGGGGTGGGCATGGCCGGGCCCTCCTTGGCGACGGGGCGGCAGGCCCCCAATTTTTGGATGTAGGCGATGAGGGCCACCGCCTTGGTCTTGGCCAGGGAGTCGCGCAACTCCTCGCCGGCGAGTTGCGGCTTGGCTGGCAGATAGACCTTGGCCGCAACGAGCGAGGCCGCGATTTCCCGGGATTGGGTTTCCACCATGGTGCGGATTGCATGCGGGGTCATGACCGGCCATGGGACGCCGAGTCGGGTCTGGGCGGCGATCTTGTTAGGTAATGAATTGACGTCGGCCTCCTGCTCGAAGAGCCAGGGGAAGGCGGGCATGTTGGAGCTGTCCGAGATCTGGCGCGGGTTGAGGAAATGGTTGAAGTGCCATGGGTTGCCACGATTGCCGACGCGCATGAGCGAGCAGGGCTTGCCTTGGGGATCCTTGGCCATGGGACCGCCCTCGCGGGCGAGATCGGGGCCCGTGCGCTTGGACCCCCATTGATAGGGATGGTCGTAGAGCGACTCGCCGTAGCGCGAATAATCATCCGCGACACCCGCGCGACCATAGCGCAAGACATCGGCCGGCAGGGTCCGGATCATTTGGGAATGGCAGAGGTGGCAACCTTCCGAGATGAAGATGTCACGGCCTGCGAGTTCGAGCGGGGTGTAGAGTTCCTGAAGGCGTTCCTCGACGTTTTTCTCGCGGTAGACGAGGAGGGTGGGGATGATCTGGACCGCGCCGCCGATGGCCGCCGCCACGAAAACCAGCACCGTCAGGGGCAGGTAATTGCCGACAAGGCGCTCATGCCAGTGGCTCCAGGAGTCGGACGACTTGAAGGCACGGACGGCCATGATGACGATCAAGAGGGTCATCATCAAAGCCGCCTTGTCCGCATGCGGCGGCAGGAAAAACCACAGCACGGTGGAGCCAATGGCCAGCAGGATATAGGCGAGCGGCTCATTGATGAGGGCCTCCGCCCAGGTCATGTCATCCTTGCGCGCGGGCTCGAGCACGGTGATTTCGACCGTCTCATCGCAGGGGTTGCCGGTGCGTGCGGTTTTCCAGATGTTGCAGGCCAACAGGATGAAGCCTGACAGATAGAGAAAGCCACCCACCATGCGGAGGATGTGGAACAGTTGGATGGTGCCGAGGGTTTGCAGGAACGTGTATTTGAGGGCGAGGCCGTTCGGACTGAATTGGTTCAGCATCAGGCCTTGGGAAATCCCGGAATACCCCGTGGCGGCGATGTAGAGGAGCACTCCCACCAAGCCGATCCGGAAATGCATGTCGGCCAGCGGCTTGGACCAGAGTTGGGTGTTCCAAAGGCGCGGCGCCAGCCAGTAGAACATGCCGGCGGCCATCATGCCATTCCAGCCAAGCGTGCCGGAATGGACGAGGCCGATGGTCCAATCCGTGTACTGCGAAACGGCATTGACCGATTTGATGGCCAGCAACGGGCCCTCAAAGGTGGCCATCCCGTAAAAAATGACACCCGCCACAAAAAATTTGAGCGCCGGTTCGCTGCGCAGTTTGTCCCACGCCCCACGGAGGGTGAGCAGGCCGTTGAGCACGCCGCCCCATGAGGGGGCCCACAGCATCAGCGAAAAGAGCATGGCGAGGTTTTGCAGCCAGACCGGCATCGCGGTGTTGAGCATATGATGCGGTCCCGTCCAGAGATAGATGAAGACCAGCCCCCAGAAATGGATGATCGAGAGCCGGTACGAATACACCGGCCGGTTCGCCGCCTTGGGCACGAAGTAATACATGATCCCCAATATCGGCGTGGTGAGGACGAAGGCGGCGGCATTGTGACCATACCAGCCTTGGACCAGAGCGTCCTGCAAGCCCCCGAAGATCGGATAGGAATGGGTCCATGAGGTGGGCAGTGAGAGGTGGTTGACGATATAGAGCATGGCCACCACAACGATGGTGGCGATGTAGAACCACAATGACACATAGAGGGTCGGCTCATTGCGCCTGGCCAGCGTCCAGAAAAAGTTGATCGCGAAAACGCTCCACACCACGACCACGCAGAGGTTGATAGGCCAGATAAGTTCGGCGTATTCCTTGCCGCGGGTCAGGCCGGCGGGCAGGGTGAGGACCGCCGCCACCATGATGCCTTGCCAGCCCCAGAAATGGATGCCACTGAGCAGGTCCGATGCCGTGCGCACCTTGCACAGGCGCTGGGTCGAGTAGTAGATCCCCGCAAACATCATGTTGCACACAAAGGCGAAAATGACCGCGTTGGTGTGCAACGGACGCAGCCGGCTGATGGTGAGGTGGGCCATGCCGTCGGTTTGAAAAAACGGCCACCAGTCCCAACCGAATTTGGCCGTCACCCAATCATGGAGGGGCTTGGTTAGCAGCTCCAGAACATGCCCGTTCATCTGCCACCATGAGAGTTGGCTGGCGATGAGGACGCCAACGCTCATGCCGACGATGGCCCAGAAAATGGCGGCGACCATGAACCTCCTAACAGATTTGTCATCGTAGGTGAGGGTGGTGGTCATGGCTGGCTGAGGGAGGGGTAAATCGTTAGTGCCAGCACGTTCACATACCGAATGATAGAAAATGGCGGCTCCATAACACAAGCCCCGCGGCGCGCCCCGCGCAGATATTTTCCATCCCCCTACAGTCCGTGCAATGGCTCCGGCTTGCGCGCTTGACTATTGAGCCATTCCAAAAACACATCGCCCACAATCTGTGGCAGACACTTGATCAGGATCAGGCCGGGGTTGAGGATGATGTGGCAATCCGCCATGCTGTCGGGTGGCAGGCCGATGCCCACGTGAAACACATTCTTGAGGCCGCAGGTGGCGGCCGATGCCAGTGGCGAGTCCAAGACGCAGTGGCCGCGGGCGGCGAGCGCCGCGAGCGCCCGTTGGATGCCATATGGGTTGGTGGGCTGATAGTGTTCCGCCTCGCCCGCCAAACCGAGCAGGTGGCGGTGACTGGGATCATCCGTAATCAAGGGCACGAGGTCGGAAGGCACGGCCAGCCAACGCCCGTCGCCATCATCGTCGTATTCATTGAGATAGGCGGCAATGCCGGCGGACAGCCGCGGGCACAGCGCCGCAGGCGTGCCATGCAAAACGATGGAACAGGCCACCGGAACCTCCGACGGTGCGGCTTGCAGCCATTGCTGAAATGAGGAGATGGTGGATACGGCGTGCATGGCGCGATCAGGCAGATTCGGAATACAGCTTGCACCATATGCCATTGCGATGCTCCGCGCAGACTCTGGAAGGATGCGCGGATTTTGGGGCCTGTCCGCCCATGGCTTACATCCGGAAGTCCTCGCCCAGGTAGTGTTTGCGGGCGATGGGATCGTCCACCAGTTCAAGCGAGGCGCCCTCGAGGATGACGCGGCCGTCATGCATCAGGAAGGCGCGGTCGGTGATGGTGAGGGTTTCGCGCACCGAGTGGTCGGTGATGAGAATGGCCAGCCCATCGCGTTCGCGCAGTTCGCGCACAATGCGATGGATGTCTTCCACCGCAATCGGGTCAATGCCGGCAAAGGGCTCGTCGAGCATCAGCAAACTGGGGTCAGAGCACAACGAGCGGGCAATGGCGAGGCGGCGTTTCTCCCCGCCGGAGAGGGTGATGGCCTGGGCCTTGGCGAGTTTGCCAATCCCAAAGCGTTCCAGCAGGTCGTGCGCCCGCTCGAGGCGCGCGGCCCGGTTGAGGTGCGGGCGGGTCTCCAGAATGGCCAGCAGATTGTCCACCACCGAGAGCTTGCGGAAAATCGATTCTTCTTGCGGCAGGTAACCCAAGCCGAGGCGTGCGCGACGGTGCATGGGCATGTGGGAGATATCATGGCCTTTGAAGCAGACCACGCCCCCATCCGCGGGGATGAGTCCGGCGATGATATAAAACGCGGTGGTCTTGCCGGCGCCGTTCGGGCCTAACAAACCGACGATTTCCCGCGGTTGGACGCTGATGGAGATGTCATTGACCACGGCCCGCCCGTTATAGGTCTTGCGCAGGTTGGAAGCAAAAAGGACGGCAGATTCCGTATGACAGCAGGTGGATCCAGGGTCGTGCATGGGGTGAAGGGAGAGAAGGAGGGCAAATGGGCTAAGGACACAAGCGCAGAAAAGATGCGGCAGGAAAAATGCGGCTGTTGGAGGCTCTTGGCTTCAGGGCTTATTTCTTCTTCTGGCTTTTGATTTGCTCGAGTGGCAGGATCGTTTCGGTGCCGCCGGCGGAGAAGCTGAACTTGCCTTCGAGAATGCGGATGGTTTGCTGGGATTGTTTGGAGCGGCTGATGATGCCGCCTTTTTTGACCCACGGTTTGCCGCCACTGAGGATGATTTCGCCGGTCTTGAAATTGTAGGTGAAGACGGCGGCGGCGGCTTCGATGGATTCATTTTTGGCGTCGGGTTTTTGCAGCAGATGTACGGAGCCGGTGGCCACCACGCGTTCCACATCACCGATATTGGCCGTCATCCCGCCAGGGACGGGGCGTTGTCCGGGCTTGGGTTCGGCGCGCGGCGCGTCGGGCTTTTTCTCGAAGAAAATCTTGATGTCATTGGCTCCATCCAAGGTGAAGCGGGGGTCGCTGACCGTCACGTTTTTCAGATAGACCAACACCCCGCTGTTGGCATCGAAATACATCCCGCCATCACAGTTGATGACCGTGTCATTGGGGCCGGGCTTGACCTCGAGCGGCCGGGCTTGCACCACGGGCTCCGGCGCGACGGGCGCGGCTTTGCCGAGTAGGGCCTCCTGCTCCAGAAAAGCGCCGGCCGCCCGCGTGGCTTCCGCCGAGGCCGTGAGCACCTCGCGCAAGCCACTCTCGGTCGGGGCTGCCTCCGCACTTGCCGCGCTTGCCGTCGCTTCCGCTTTGCCCGAAGCTGTCTCCGCGGCAGGCGCGGTGCTGATTGGCGACACAAGCAACGAGGCACCAATGAGCGCCGTGGCATGGAGGGATGAGCTTGAAGTGTGCATGGTGGTTTGAGGGGGTGCCTTGAGACGGGTTGTGACTGGACCCATGAGAAAGCCTTGCGCCGGGTCCAGCTCGTAGATGAGGCCCTTGCCACTCGTGGCAATCCGCTCGGAATCCAGCGTGACGTTGTCACGACTGCTGAGCCGGCCCCTGGCTTGGTTGAAATTGGCTTTTGCTAGATCCAGGCGTGCGCGCGGGCTGCGGTCGGGGTTGAATAGTTCGATGGAAACCGCCTCGCCATCCAGGATCTCGGAACTGACGAGGGTCACGGTTTTGGCACGCAGCACGCCCAGCAGGTGCCGCTCGGCATCGTAGCGCGGGAGCATGACCCCGGAAAGGAGGCTGCCGGGTGGCAGCAGTGAGGCCGCCTGGACCTTGCGTTTGGCGGCGGCACCATCCAATTCCTGCCCCAGCAGCAGGGCGGGAGCCAGTAACATCAGGGCTGGAAGGTGGCCGGTCAAGCGCGTGATGGGTAGGCCGGGCTCAATGCGAGGCGTGGTGGATGGCGATGAGCTTGACGAGCAGATCCTCGATGAATTCCAGCGGAATTTGGTTAGGGCCATCCGAGAGCGCGTTGGCGGGGTCGGAGTGCACTTCCATGAACAAGCCGTCAACCCCGGTGGCCACGGCGGCACGGGCCAGCACGGGTGCCAGTTCCCCATCGCCGCCGGTGCTGCCGCCCAGCCCGCCGGGCCGCTGGACGGAGTGGGTGGCATCAAACACCACTGGCAGGCCTTCCTTGCGCATCCAATACAGCGAGCGCATGTCGGTGACCAGATTGTTGTAGCCAAAGGTGGTGCCGCGTTCGGTGAGGAGAAACCTGGCGCAGCCGAAGGCGCGGAGTTTGTCGGCAATGTTGACGGTATCCCATGGCGCGAGGAACTGGCCTTTTTTGACATTGACGGCACGCCCGGTTTTGGCGGCGGCCTCTAACAAATCAGTCTGGCGGCAGAGGAAGGCCGGAATTTGCAACAAGTCCACGTGTTCGGCGGCGAGCTCCGCCTGTGCGGCGGTGTGAATGTCGGTGGTGACCGGGACGTCCAGCGCTTTGGCGATCTCGCCGAGGATGCGGCACCCCTCCACCGGGCCGGGCCCGCGGAAGGAACCGATCGAGGTGCGGTTGGCCTTGTCAAAGGACGCTTTGAAGAGGAAATGGATGCCGGTGCGCTCGGCAATATCCTTGAGCGAACGGGCCATTTCCCAAGCGAAGGCCTCGCTTTCAAGGGCACAGGGGCCGAGGATGAAAAATGGCACCGGACCGCCCACGGGGACGTGGCCTATATTGAAGGGATCGAAGGACATGGAGGCGTATCAGTTGTCGGTTAGCGGGTGGCGGTCATGCGCGGGGGAGCGGCACGTACAGGCATGCGGAAAGCCTAGCGCTCAAATCCGGATGCGCAAAGCGAAAAGCTAGGGTTGCCCTCGTTCAAGGGTTGCGCACGGATGGTTTTCCAGTCATCACAGGGGGGCACCGATGCTCCCTGTCATGCACTTCAACCCTCACTCGTCCCATGTCCGCGCGTCTTGATTTTTGCAGCCGTCACCTCGGTCCGGTCGGTGGCGAGCGTGAGGCCATGCTCCGCACCATCGGCTATCCCGGTCTGGATGCGCTCGTCGCGGCGGCCGTGCCGGCTGGCATCCGCTTGGATAACGCGCTGGATTTGCCCGCCGCCCGCTCGGAGCCGGAAGCCCTCGCCTGGCTCAAATCCATCATGGGCAAAAACCGCTTGCTCAAGTCGTTCATCGGCCAAGGGTATTACGGCACCCACACCCCTGGCGTGATCCAACGCAATATTCTGGAAAACCCCGGCTGGTATACCGCCTACACGCCCTATCAGGCGGAAATCGCCCAGGGCCGCCTCGAAGCGTTGCTCAATTTCCAAACGCTGATCACCGACCTCACCGCGCTGGACGTGGCCAATGCCTCGCTGCTCGATGAGGGCAGCGCCGCAGCCGAAGCCATGAGCCTGGCCCTCGCCGGCAAGCCGCAGGCCAAAACCCTCTTTGTCTCCGACCGTTGCCACCCGCAAACCCTCGATGTGGTCGTTACCCGCGCCGAACCTCTCGGCATCAGCGTGCGCGTCGGCGATTGGCAAACCTTCGAACCCGCCGCCTGTGAGGGCTTGTTCGCCGTGCTGGTGCAATACCCTGACACCCGCGGTCGCATCGATGATTTCACAGGCTTTTTTGCCGCCTGCCATGCCGCGGGGGCCGTCACCATTGTCGCGGCCGATCTGCTCGCCCTCACCCTGCTCAAGCCCCCGGGCGAATTCGGCGCGGACATCTGCATTGGCTCGGCCCAACGCTTCGGCGTGCCAATGGGTTTTGGCGGACCGCACGCCGGCTTCATGGCCTGTAAGGATGCGCTCAAACGCAAGCTGCCGGGCCGCCTCATCGGGGTGTCCGTCGATGCCCGCGGCACCCCCGGCCTGCGCCTCGCGCTGCAAACCCGCGAGCAACACATCCGCCGCGACAAGGCCACCTCCAACATTTGCACCGCGCAGGTCCTGCTCGCCGTGATGGCCTCCATGTATGCGGTCTATCATGGACCGGAGGGACTCCGGCACATCGCCCGCCGCATCCACCAACTGGCCGCCAGCCTGAAAAAAACCCTCACCGATCACGGCGTCGCCATTGAGGATGGCGCGTTCTTTGACACCCTGGTGGCCGGGGTCCCCGCCCGGGCCGATGCCATTCTCGCCGCCGGGGTGGCGGCCGGCATTAACCTGCGCCGCATCGATGCCGACCATCTGGGCATTGCGCTGGATGAAACGACCACGGCGGATGACCTGAGAGCCGTGGCCGTGGTGTTTGGTGCGCACATGCCCAAACCGGGTGACGGCACCCATCCCCCCGCATGGCCTGCGGCATTCCACCGCACTTCGCCGTTTCTAACGCAAAAGGTGTTCCACAGCTATCACTCGGAAACCGAGATGCTGCGCTATCTCAAACGGCTCGAATCCAAAGACCTCGCGCTCAACGAATCGATGATCGCGCTCGGGTCCTGCACCATGAAGCTCAATGCCACCGCGGAAATGCAGCCGCTGGGCTGGCCGGAAGTGGCCTCGCTCCATCCGTTCGTCCCTGCCGACCAGAGCCAGGGCTACCGCGCGATGCTCGGATTGTTGGAAGACTGGCTGGCGGAGATCACCGGCTTTGCCGCGGTCTCGCTCCAACCCAACGCCGGCTCGCAGGGCGAATATGCCGGGTTGCTGGCCATCCGCCGCTATCACCAGGCCCGTGGCGACGCCCACCGCAACGTGTGCCTCATCCCGGTCTCCGCGCACGGCACCAACCCCGCCTCCGCGGTCATGGCCGGCATGCAAGTGGTTGGCGTGAAATGCGATGCGGCCGGCAATATCGACGTGGCCGATCTCACCGCCCGCGCCCACGAACACCGCACCAGGCTCGCCGCCTTGATGGTCACCTATCCGTCCACCCACGGCGTGTTTGAGGAATCCATCCGCGCCATCTGTGAGATCATCCACGCGGCCGGCGGCCAGGTCTACATGGACGGCGCCAACATGAACGCCCAGGTCGGCCTCACCAGTCCGGGGGCCATCGGCGCCGATGTCTGCCACCTCAATCTCCACAAAACGTTCTGCATCCCGCACGGCGGCGGCGGCCCCGGCGTGGGTCCCATTGGCGTGGCCCCGCAACTTGTCCCGTATCTGCCAGGCCATCGCGAGCTCGACGCCAAGGCCGGCGCCGTGTGCTCCGCCCCATGGGGCAGCGCTTCCATCAACACCATCCCGTGGATGTATATCGCCATGATGGGTGCCGCCGGTCTAACCGAAGCCACCGGCGTCGCCATCCTCAACGCCAACTATGTGGCCAAGCGGCTGGCTCCGTTCTATCCGATTCTCTACACCGGCCATGCCGGACTCGTTGCCCATGAATGCATCATCGATGTGCGGCCGCTCTCGGACAAGAGCGGCATCACCGTGGAAGATGTGGCCAAACGGCTGATGGACTACGGCTTCCATTCCCCCACCATGAGTTGGCCGGTCGGCGGCACCCTCATGATCGAGCCCACCGAGTCCGAAGCCCAAGCCGAGCTCGACCGCTTCTGCGAGGCCATGATCGCCATCCACGGCGAAATCTCCGCCATCATCCGCGGCGAGGCCGATGCCCACGACAACCCGCTCAAACACGCCCCGCATCCGGTCGAGGCCGTCTGTGGCAATGTCTGGCCGCACGCCTACTCCCGCGAGCAGGCCGCCTTCCCGTTGCCCTATCTGCGCCGCCACAAGTTCTGGCCCGCGGTCGCCAGAATCGACAACGTCCACGGCGACCGCAACCTCGTCTGCACCTGTGATACCACCTTCGACAAATAACGTGACTCAATGGAAATGGAGAGTCTAGGTTTCATTGAGAAACCTGAAGAAGTCTTTGAAGTCGTCCGGCAGCTGCATCCTGGCCATATATTACGGTGCGCATGAATTGAACTGCGGAAACCCTCTCCTCCACCGACCGGCTTCGCCACGAAGCCACATATTACGCAGTCTGTTCGTCCAGAGTCCCAGTGGAAAACGCGCTCCGGTCCACGCGGCTGGAGCCGAGTTTTGGGGTTGCTGGATGGGCTGGAGTGGGCATGCCTCAAATTAGCCTGCTGCGAATGCATTGTCGAACAGGAATTCATTGCGCCCAAGGGGTGCGTGACGAATCTCTGGCTCAGGAAGTCTTGACACGCCGGCTGATTCATTCACCCATTTCCCGCGAAATCTCAATCTTTACGCAATCCCACCCACCCCACCATGCCGCCCTCCCCCATCGACTGGACCACCTGGCAGGGCGAAATGCTCGCCACGCTGATGTTCATTGTGCACGACGGGCAGGTGCTGCTCATCGAGAAGAAGCGCGGCCTGGGCGCGGGCAAAGTCAACGGCCCCGGCGGCAAGATCGAACCCGGCGAAACCCCGCTGCAGGCGGTCATCCGCGAAACCCAGGAGGAACTCTGCATCACCCCGCATGCCCCGCGCAAACTCGGCGAGCTGTGGTTTGCCATGTCCGATTGCCCGGACATCCTCTGCCATGTCTTCCGCGCCGAGAGCTTCACCGGCACCCCCACCGAAACCGACGAGGCCGTCCCGCTCTGGTCACCGCTGAATGCCATCCCCTATCACCGGATGTGGGAGGATGACTGCCATTGGCTGCCGATGCTGATAGAAAACCGGACGTTCCGCGGCCGCTTCGTCTTCGCCGGCGAGCGCATGCTCTGGCGGGACCTTCAGGCCAATCTGGTTTTTGGTTAGATCGGCCACGGCGGTGGCGGGGTCCTCGGCACGCACTCATGGTCCCACGCTTCCACCACCACCACAGGAATGGGGTGGCTCCTTAGTGCTCCCGCGCCACGCTTAAGGAGCGACGACATTCTTGTCGTCGTGAGGAAGGAATGCCCATGAACGAAGTCCTCGGCACGCAGGCATGGACCAGGCTTCCGCAACCACCACAGGAATGTGGTGGCTCCTTAGTGCTCCCGCGCCACGCTTAAGGAGCGACGACATTCTTGTCGTCGTGAGGAAGGAATGCCCATGAACGAAGTCCTTCGGCACGCAGGCATGGATCAGGCTTCCGCAACCACCACAGGAATGTGGTGGCTCCTTAGTGCTCCCGCGCCACGCTTAAGGAGCGACGACATTCTTGTCGTCGTGAGGAAGGAATGCCCATGAACGAAGTCCT